>NZ_JAYGIM010000021.1:0-95640 GCF_034930985.1 Arcicella lustrica | reverse complement strand
TATACCATTACAGTAACTCCTACAACAAACACTACTTATACTTTAACCAGTGTAAGTAATGCTTGTGGAACCATAACTACAAATACCAACAACAGTGCAGTCGTAACACTGACTCCACAGACAATAGCTACCTCAAGTATCACTGGTAGTCCTTTCTGTCTAGGAGCAAAAGTCAATGTAGCTTATACAGCCACAGGAGTCATTAAGACAGGTAATGTATTTACTGCTCAGTTATCTAATGCCACTGGGAGCTTTGCCACTGGAGTAACCACAATTGGTACACTCTCAAGTACGCTCTCTACTGGAACAATTGCCACTACCTTACCAAGTAATGCCACGGCTGGAACAGCATATCGTATCAGAGTAATCTCTTCGAGTCCAGCAATTAATGGTACAGACAATGGTGTAAACTTAGCTATCAATGCACTACCAACAGCTACCCTTGCAGGTACACAGACTATCGTAAGCTCTAATTCAGCCAAGCTTACTGTTAACTTAACAGGTAGTAGCCCGTGGTCAGTAGTAGTCAATGGACAAACATACAGCAACATCACAGCCAGTCCTTATACCATTACGGTAACTCCTACAGCCAATACTACTTATACTTTAACCAGTGTAAGCAATGCTTGTGGAACCATAACTACAAATACCAACAACAGTGCAGTCGTAACACTGACTCCACAGACAATAGCTACCTCAAGTATCACTGGTAGTCCTTTCTGTCTAGGAGCAAAAGTCAATGTAGCTTATACAGCCACAGGAGTCATTAAGACAGGTAATGTATTTACTGCTCAGTTATCTAATGCCACTGGGAGCTTTGCCACTGGAGTAACCACAATTGGTACACTCACAAGTACGCTCTCTACTGGAACAATTGCCACTACTTTACCAAGCAATGCCACGGCTGGAACAGCATATCGTATCAGAGTAATCTCTTCGAGTCCAGCAATTAATGGTACAGACAATGGTGTAAACTTAGCTATCAATGGACAACCTACCGCTACCCTTGCAGGTACACAAAGCATCGTAAGTTCTAATTCAGCTAAACTCACAGTGAACTTAACAGGTAGTAGTCCATGGTCAGTGGTAGTCAATGGTCAAACATACAGCAACATCACAGCCAGTCCTTATACCATTACAGTAACTCCTACAACAAACACTACTTATACTTTAACCAGTGTAAGTAATGCCTGTGGAACGGTGAATGTTACAGCAGGGAATACCGCTACAGTCACTTTAACACCACAAACAATGGGCTCAGACCCTAGATTTTTAACAAACCCTTTAATTATTACTAATAAAAGAATTTCTGACACATTAGATACTCCAAAGACAAGTACCATTGATTATGAACATCTTGAATTCAAAATTTACCCTAATCCATCAGAGGGATTGGTTAAAATAGATTACCCTTCTAATACTGAAGAAGGCATAATTATACATTTGCGAAGTATAGATGGAAAAGAAATTCAAAAAATAAATGAAAAAGCAAAAAGAGGAGACAATACTTTTCAATTAACAGTATTGTCTTCAGGAATTTATTTTATTGTTTTACAAAGTGATTCTGGCATAAAGATGGAAAAGAAGGTTCAAATATTAAAATAGACCTTTATGAACTTTTCAAATATGAATACAGAAGATATTCTGTCCAATAAATAAAACATAAGTCAGCCTTAATTTTAGGCTGACTTTAACCAATAAAAACCTCATGTTTATTTTTTGTGAATTAAGACAAACATGAAAGTTTTTTATAATAATCTTGCTTCATTAATTAAGATTTTAATAGCAGTATTATCTACTATTAGTATTTACTTTTCACCTATAGAGTTAGTTGTCAAGTTCGATAATTGCTAACTATAAAGAATGTGGCAAGTTTGGATTACATTATAAGGTTTAAAATCAAGGGGAAATTTGGTAAATGGGAGCCTATTGCAAGAGAATATAAGAGATACTTTTAAAAGTTCTCATAATTTAATTTTAATTTATTTAACATAATAATAATTATAATTCAAATCACATACTACTGATTTAACTTGACAGTTAAACGTTAAGTGCATGAATATCAAGGAATTGAAAAGAGATAAAAAAATCGTAACTTGATACTTTATCTCCGAAAAGTAGTCGAAAGTCACCGTGCGGGATTCGTATCTTCCATAAAACCAAAAAGACGAAAGCCTATGAAGCCAGAAATCAACAAAACCAAAGACCATATGCTACTGCAGAAATGATACAAAAAAACAAAATGTTCAAGACACAATAAATCAAAATTATAATAACTATCATCATAATTATCTTCTATTTATCGGCACATAAATACATTTGCTGCCGAAATATTAATTTTGTATCTTTGTGATTGAAAATTAATATTTCGTAAGAAAATGAAGATTCAGAATATACATACGACTGATTTACGTCCAATTTTTGTGAAAAATCATGAATTGGATAGAGAAAGTATAGAAGACTATCTCAGAACGATTGGTAACTATAATGTTGAATATACCTTGAACAGTTTAGTTAAAAATGGTTTGCTCGAAAGAACAGGTAGAGGAAGATATTCACTTGGATTGAAACGGCAAATTTATTCCCCACCCTTAGAAAACGAAATCAAAGGAGTTTACGGATTAATTCAAGAAGAAAAACCATTACTTGAATGTTGTGTTTGGAGAACCTCCATTATCAATGAATTTACCTTACATCAAGCGGGGCGATTTGCCCAAATAGTTGAAATAGAACGAGACGGATTAGAAGCAGTCTTTGATTTATTACGTGACCATTACCCAAATGTCTATCTAAATCCATCGGATGAATTATTGGATAGATATATCGTTTACCAGAATGATGCTATCGTTATCGTTCCTTTAACCTCAGAAGCTCCAACGCAAGTTATTGATGGTATCAGAACGATAACAATTGAAAAACTTTTAGTGGATTTAATAGTTGATGTTAAACTTTATGAGTCATTTCAAGGAGCAGAACTTGCTTATATTATCAAAGAAGCATTCCGTAAATATCCAATTAATAAGGATAAAATGTTACGATACGCCAGGCGACGACGGAAAGGTAATAATGTTGAAAGTATGATTGAAATGAGTTTACAATTAGAAGATTTTTAAAAATTATGATTGATAAAAAAGTAAGTCACTCCCTTGAATGGCTCAATAAATTTTCTCAGTTAAATAACGGTGCGGATAAAATTTTGGTTGAAAAAACGGTGAGGGCATTAACTTTATTAGAAGGTTTAGTCGAAAGTAAACTGAATTTTATTTTCAAAGGTGGAACGGCTTTAATGTTGATGCAGCAAAATAATCCCAAAAGACTTTCGATTGATATTGACATTATTATCCCCAAAGTATCGGATGATTTATTAGATATTTTGAAACAAGTGTCAGGAAGTCAAGGATTTAGTAGAGTTGAAGGACAAGAAAGAAATTCTGAAATAAATATTACAAAAGAGCATTTTAAGTTTTTTTATATTCCCACACACCTAACAAATCAGTCAGAAGACTATATATTATTGGACATCTTGTATGAAGAAAATCCATATCAAAAAGTAGTTAAAACCCCCATCAATTCACCATTTTTGTTTCAAAACGGTGAGAGCCAAACAGTTAAAACTCCTTCATTTGAAGATATACTTGGGGATAAAATGACAGCTTTCGCACCCAATACAACAGGTATTCCATACTATAAAGGGAAGTTTTCAAAAAGTATGGAGATTGTTAAACAATTGTATGATGTTGCCAATTTATTAGAATCAATCAATGACCTTTCCATCGTTAGAAAAACATTCAAGCGTTTAGCTCAAATAGAATCACAATATCGTGAATTAGAGATTACATACGATGATGTATTGCGTGATACTTACCAAACGTGTTTATGTTTGGCTCTGCGAGGAACAGATGGAATAGGGAATTTTGAAGAACTCCTTTCTGGCATCAAAAAGGTAAGCCGATTTATGTTTTCAGAAAATTTTAGCTATGAAAAGGTAGTAGTAATGACAGGTAAAATTGCCTACCTTACCCGTTTAGTAGCTAATGACGAAACCGAAGTACGCCTTTTTAAAGGAGCAAAAACCGTTAAAGATTTATTAATAGTACAACCACACAATACTAAACTAAATAAGCTGAAAAAGCAGTACCCAGAGGCTTTTTGGTATTGGTGGCTGGCGACACAATAATTATTGAATGTTAAATTTCATTACGAATTTGAAGATAAATTCGTAATACTCCTACAACACCAAACATTTGAAAAATAAAAACTACTAAAAATAATTTTGAATAAAATAATGGCAAAAATAGTAGAAGAAGGATTTGATTTATTTTCTTAAAAGATTAACCCCAACAGCCACAGAACACAATAAAGTAATCAAGCATAAAAAACGGCACATCGTTGCCTAAAAAATAAGCTCAATTGTTTTTTTTTAATATAGGTTCTTATGGCAACGGAACAGGAATAAGACATCATTCTTATACAGATTATTTTGCAGTCTTACCCTCCAAAATGTTACATTATAATTCATCTATGGCGTTACGTGAAACCAAATAAATATTACAAAGTACATTTCCTAATACAAATAAAATTGAAGTTGGAACGCCAGTAATTAAAGTTCCATTTGGACAATACGCTTCTGAAACGATGGAAATAATACCTTGTTATTTTTATGGACTAAGCAATACACCACTTAGTCAATTTGAGTCTTTTAGAATTCCTGATGGAAAAGGCAATTGGTACACTTCGAGTCCAAAAGCACATAATGTGTATGTCGAAAATCAAAACAAAAAATTTGGTAGAGAACTTAAATCGTTAATTAGATTAATAAAATCATGGAAATACTATAATAATGTTTCTATTCAATCTTTTTATTTAGAATTGAGTGCTACTAAATATCTTAAAAAAGAAAAGAATCTTTTTTAAGATAAGTTGGATATGTTTCATTTTTGTCTGTTTTTAAGTGGTATCACAAGTTTTAATCCTGACCATTTTTCGTCAATGGCACAAACTTTTATGTCCACCAATCCATTGTTAAGTGCTATGCCCCGAACTATATTTCCGTCTAAGTCGGTTTCAATCTTTGCTGATTTTTTATACCGCGAAATCCAAATTATTCCGTTTTCTTCAATTTCTTGTCGCAGCTCTTTTATATCCTTGCTCAGTTGTGCTGTACTTTTTGCGAAATGATGAATGAAATCTTTTTTGCTTTTTTTGTCTGTAAGTTCTTTTATGTCTTGGGACAAGACGCTGAAAAGGTCGAAGTAATAATCTGGTGGATTGAATAGTTTTATTTTAAAGCCTGACTTTATACCCATTTTTTTTGCTAACGGTGTTTCTGAATATCCTGACGGTTCCATAAATGTTATTGTTTATTATCGTGAATGCCATTCCCAAAACCCAAACTGCACTTTTTTGCCCCAATTTTTTTCAGCAAAGCATAATTTGTCCTCTGTGATGGCTTTAGTGTGAAATGAGATAGCCTAAAAATGCTATGGGATGCAGTTTAATCCCTTTAATTTTTCATTATTCAAATCCGTTTTGCAATAATGAAGCTATTGCTAAGTTTAAGTTTGTCCGATAAGCGTTTTTCTGGCTGACTTTTTTCAGTATTTGTTTGGTTGAGGTGTCATAACTTAAATAAAATTCATCTGTAAACTTCAGTAGATAGCCTTTACACTGATTATAACTTTAGCTCCTGCACCACATATCCTTACCCGATAGCAATTCGGCTAAACTCTAAAGAATAAATTTTCCCGTAGTATCAATCAGATTCTTTTATGCTGGAATTTGTATGTCTGGTTGTAAAAAGTATATTATAACATGAGTAAGACTTGCTTGTTACTAGGTCACAAATTTCTCTGTCTATAAAAGAGTTTTAAGAGGATGCTTTTATAAAGTATAGAGAAAAACTCTTAACACAATCCCAAAGCAATATTCCATAACATTTCCTAAATGCTTTTTCCATTGGCTTCCACATAGGCTTTTATTCAAGAGCCAGATGCTGCTTTGTCCCATTTCAAGAGCAAAGGTATGAACGTGTTCTTAACCCAGAAACAAGGTCAAGCCTTGGGTTTACCAAAAAATCTCCACCCATGCGGGTCGTATTTATTTGGTAAAACCTTGTTCCTGCTAAACACTAACCTTTTATGCTCCCGAAACGAAACAAAGCATACGCCGACTCTTTACACGAATAAAAAAAATGTCAGACATAAAAAAATACAGCATTGAAAATGGCAATAAAGTGAAACGAAAGAGCACCACCTCTCATTGCCGAATAAATCTAAATAAATCAAATCACACCAAATTAAACAATACAAAATATGGCAAACTGGTGCAGTAATATGGTTACTTTCGAGGGAAGTATCGAAGCAATCAAACAGATACAACAGCTTTTCGAAGCAATGAAAGAAAACGAAGAGAAAACAGAACAAGGGCAACTGCCCGACTTTACAGACAATACTAACGGAGGTTATTTTTTCAATATCTATTGGAACGAGGGAGACGAAGGCATATTTCAATATGAGACAAAATGGGCGCCCAATTCCGAAATATTAAGAACGATAGCAGAAAGGTATCTATTGAACTTCATTCATGACTATGAGGAAATGGGCAACGGTATATACGGTAAAGCAAGTTATCAAAATGGGATACTAGACGATGTGTGTTTAAGCGATGAAGAATTGGAATTGTATTCTTTTGACGAAGAAACTGATACCTATCATTTTGAAGGAGAAGTCTATGAAATAGAATACGAGATATTGGAAATTCTTCTGGAACGAAAACTATCTTTCTGACAGTAACAGATTTAAAGGTTTGTTACCTTAATGGAACAAACCTTTAAAAGCTAGTATAATAGTAAAACATGTAAGCCGACGTATGGGGATAAACTAAATCAATAAGGTTTTGGATATCTATCGGGAAGAATACGTTTCTAATACACCATTAATAGAAATTAACAATCACACGAATTGTCAAAATCCTGTATGACTTTTTGCAATCGGGTTTTAACCTGCTTGAGCTGTTGGATTTTCAATTCAATCTCTTCAATTTTTGAAGTAAACATCTGTTTCTGTTCGTTACGGTCAGAATGTTCCCCATACCAGCTTTCCAGAAGCTTTTTAATCTCAGCCAGGGTAAAGCCTACTTCTTTGGCTTCTAAGATGATTTCCAGCCTTTCGACTGTATGGTCATCATAGTTTTTGTAATTATTGGTTTTGATTGTTTGGTCAACCATTCCTCGTATCAATCCAAGGTTCTCATAATACCGAATAGTATGAACCGTCGTGCCAGTCCGTTTGGACAAATCATTGATCAACATGACTACTTATTTAATGTTTGAAAAAATATTTAAAGCATAGAGTATAGTCTATACTTGTAGGCAACAAAAGTAGTAATTACTTTTGCCTTGTCCAAAAGAAAAAAAATAAAAAGTGGGTTAAGGAATGGTCTTATTTATTAACATATTGAAGAAAATGGTCTTGGTTATATTGATAGTCGTAGGCATTGTGTCCATAATTGGTTTCATCTATTTACAGCAGCCTCAATTTGGCAAAAATCCGTCTGGTGAAAGATTAGAGCGGATTATGCGCTCTCATAACTTCAAAGATGGGAAATTCCAGAATCTTGAAAAAGTATTGATGGTGCCCGAAGGGTACACGATGGCTGGCGAAGTTTACCGTACCTTTTTCGGTAATAATCCACGTAAATTTCCAGTCGATAGTATCCCGTCGATGAAAACAGATTTGTTGAGCCTTTCGTCGGAAGAAAATGTCCTAGTCTGGTTTGGGCACTCATCTTATTTCTTACAGCTGGATGGTAAGAAGATTTTGGTTGATCCTGTGCTAAGCGGCTCTGCTTCACCACTCCCTATCGGTGTAAAGTCTTTCAAGGGAACCGAACGATACACCGCTGACGACTTTCCAGAAATAGACTACGTCCTGATTTCACATGATCATTTTGACCATCTGGACTATAAAACCATCATGGCGTTGAAAGGGAAAATCAAACACGTTATATGTGGTTTGGGCGTTGGTGAAAGCCTGGAATACTGGGGATTCAATCCAGAGCAAATCATCGAAAAGGATTGGGATGAAACTGCCGTAATCGATGAGACGCTCAAAATATACACTGCAACCGCTCAGCATGGATCTGGGCGTTTAAAAACCACGGACAACACGCTCTGGATGTCAATAAGAACAGCTTACGCTTTGATATTGATAGAATTAGAGCTTGAAAATATAGAAAGGTATTCTGAAAAATCACCCTGTAAGTTGCTAAAATCAGAGACTTACATGGTGATATGCAATTTTTGACCAAACAAGGGACTTTCAGAATAAGTTGTTGAATACCAATCAATTGAAAGAAAATAAAAATTGTAACTTGGTACTCTATCTCCGAAAAGTGGTCGAAAATTACCGTGCTGGATTCGTTTCTTCCAGGGAATTAAAGACGGATTTGCATATGGATTTCAAGCGGGTTCGACAGTTGAACCGCTGGTATTTTAAACATAGAATTATTCCATATTTAAAACCTAAAAGACCAAAGCCCATGAATCAAGAAATCAACAAGTCAAAGACTTGCAACCAAAATTGACTAAGATACTGTTAAACTGCTAATCGAATCCCCATGAATTGCCAACGGTGTTGTGGCTGGAAGAAATTACGATAAGTATTTCTTGAATGTCCTTCTGGAGTTGCTACTGAACCGCCTCTCAAAACCATTTGATTGACCATAAATTTACCATTATATTCACCTATTGCACCTGTGGCTTTTTGAAAGCCCGTGTATGGCAAATACGCACTATTTGTCCATTCCCAACGCTGCCCCCAATCAAAATACTGAGAAGCCACTTCCCACTCGGCTTCGGTGGGTAATCTCATTCTTTTCCAAGCGGCAAAAGCTGATGCTTCATAAAAATTTACATGGCAAACAGCTTGATTTGGGTTGATTTTTTGTAAACCTTCAAAAGTATAAGAGTACCATTTTTCATCTACAAAATGCCAATATAAAGGAGATTTTGCCTTGTATCTATTTACCCATTCCCAACCATCTGCGTGCCAATATTGAAATTTTTCATAGCCACCGTCTTCAATAAATGCAAGATACGCTGCATTGGTAACTAAGTTTTGTTGAATTTCATACGATTGAAGATACACTTTATGTCTGTTCTGTTCATTATCAAAACAAAAACCTTCACCTTCAAACCCAATTTCATAAATGCCTTCTGGAACTGGCAAAAAGGTTTTATTATCATAAATTTCGTGTTCTGCTAATTGAATATCAATCGAAGGGAAAAGGGGATTATGTCCCAAAATGTATTTAATATCTGTTAAAAGTAGTTCTTGATGTTGTTGCTCATGGTTTAAGCCTAAAACAAAAAGGTCTTGTAATGCCTTTCCGATAGTTGTGTTGGCCAAAAAATCTACTATCGCAGCATCGACGTATTTCCGATAAGCATAAATATCTTCTACCGATGGGCGGCTTAAATTTCCTCTATCTGTACGAATTACTCTCGCTCCAACGGTTTCGTAATAGCTATTAAAAACAAAGTTGTAATTTGGGTCAAATACTTTGTAATTTAGACAATTAGGCTGTAAAATAAAGGTTTCAAAAAACCAAGTAGTATGCCCTAAATGCCATTTTGGTGGGCTTACATCTACGATGGGTTGCACTACGTAATCTTCGGTTTTGAGCGATGCACAAATATCAACCGAATGTTGTCTGACCGAAATATATTGCTTGAGTAAATTCATCTTAAAGTCTGTTTAAAATTAAGCCACTTCCCAAATGGCATCTACAAAGTAGTGATGCGTATCAAAACAATTTAAAACTGGTTTAAAACCACTTTCAAAGGCCATTTTTTCAATTTCATCTAAAGCATATTTTTGAGAAACTTCCATAAAAATGCTTTCATTTTGGGTAAATGAAATAGTTTCTGAACCAATCGTTACTTCCTGATCACAAAGGCTTACTAAGTAGCTTTTGCAAGCTCCCGTTTCGGGGTCATAAGTTTGATAATGTTCAAAATTAGCGATGTCAAAATTCCCTTCGAGTTCCTGATTGATTCGGATAAGTAGATTCACGTTAAATTGGCTGGTGAAACCTTCGCTATCATTATAGGCTTTTAAAATGGTAGCAGGGTTTTTCTTTAAATCAAATCCTATAATAATTTTATCTCCTTGTATAAGATTTTGGGAAAGTTTTCTACAAAAATCAAGCGATTCTTTTAGGCTCATATTGCCGATATTTGAACCTAAAAACAGTAAAACTTTGCGGTTTGATGATAGTTCACAAGCTTTTTGTAAGGCTTCAAAATAATCTCCTTGAATCGTGCATACCGATAAATTAGGCAATGAGGCAAAAAGATTACTTTCAAGCACATCAAGAATATAGCCCGAAATATCAATGGGTAAATACCGAAAATTTGCCTTTTGCTCTGTCAGGTATTTGAGCAAATGAAACGTTTTGGTAGCATCTCCAGCACCCAATTCGATTAAATCAAAGGCAGATGCGTTGGCACAAATACCATCAGCCAGTTGAGCAGATGAATTTTGAAAAATATCCATTTCGGCTCTCGTCAGATAATAGTCCTTGCAGTTCATTATCTTTTGAAACAAAATATCGCCTTGCTCATTATAAAAGTATTTAGACGATAAATGCTTTTGTGGAGCTTTCAAGCCTTTGATAACATCCGTATAAAATTGGTTTTTCGGCTCATCCGACGCTAAAAAGCCAATATTTTTAATTTCTTCTAAAGTGTCCATTGATTGCTATGGGTGTTCTGTAATCATCACAATTTTACCAGAAGCTTTATTGCTTTCCATAAATTGATGGGCTTTTACAATGTCAGTAAATGGAAAAACGGTATGATTTATCATTTGAAGTGTTTGGTTCTCGATGTCTTTGATAAATTCCTGAAAAGCACCTGTACCGACTCTGACTGCACCGCTATCATACGTTGTGAGCGAAACGGTGGGAGGAATTACCTCCATCGGGGCAAAGTTTTGAAACGACCATTGTTCCGAAAGCATTCCTGTCATACAAGCCTTGCCACCTTGTTTTAGGCATAACAAAGTATCAGGTAAAGTATTGACTCCGACCAATTCGAGGGCTTTATCAACGCCTTTCGGGTTTATTTCTTTGATTGTTTCATGAATTAAACCATTATCAATCAACACCTTATTTGCTCCATTTGATAAAAGCGATTGCTCTTTATTTCTATCTCTTGTAGTGGAAATAACGCTTAAACCAAACTTACTTGCCATTTGGGTTGCGAATAGTCCAATAGAAGACGAACCACCCCTAATCAAAAGCGATTCGCCTTTTTGCATTTTCAGGGCAAGATGCAACGAACCATAAACCGTTTGAAACATTTCTGGCAAAGCACCTAAAATCGACCACGAGAGTGTACTATCAAAGGGCATCAAGATACTTTTAGGAAATACGCCATATTCGGCATAGCTACCGTCAAAATCTCGTCCCATTCCTCCCATGAAAGCAGCTACTTTTTGCCCATTTGTTAGTTCAGCAGAAGGGTCTTCTATTACTTCGCCAACACATTCAATGCCCAAAACTCTTGGGAATTTTACGTTTGGCGAGTAACCTTTACGGGTCATTAATTCCGAGCGATTAAGTCCAAAAGCCTTAATTTTGACGAGTACTTTGCCATTTTTAGGGTTTGGCATAGGACGGTCTTCAATAATTAAATTCTCAGAGCTTCCTGATTCATAGATAACGATAACTTTCATTTTATTTTGAAGGAAATATTTTCAATGATTCGGCATCGCTATTAAAACCAAAGATTCCGATTTTACCTTTTAAGGAAGTATTCAGTTTTTTTGCTACTAAAGTTGATTGAGAAGCATGATTAATAAATGCTTTTATTTCTTTGCTATCAACGATGATAGTTAACGTAACCCAATCATTGGCTTTAGGAGGGTTTAAAATACCACTTTCATAAAGTCCTGGATGCGATTTTCTTAATACTTGCCAATCTAAGTGAGGGAAAAATCCATATTGAACAGCATGAGTTTTTCGTAAGGAATCAGTGGTTTGAAAATTGAATGGGCGGCAATAAACCACTTCAAATGTTGAATCATTTTCGGCATGAAATGCAATTCCATAAAAACTGCCTTGCAAAATGTCTTTTCCTCGTGCAATAAGCTCTACTTTTCCCTCTTCAAAATTATCAATTGGCAACCAAACAGGCGTGGCAGTCATTTTTTTACCGAGTTCAATAAATTTTTTACTGCCTTCTTCATTTACCGTAATTGTTCTATTTTTCACAATTAAATTACCTTGGACGGCTAATTTGGTCAAATCAAAGTTTACCGTCTGTTGAGAAAAACTTTTCCCAAAAGTCAAAAGTATGAACAGTATTGCTGCTATTGATGCTTTCATTTGTTTACTCATTTATGAGTTATCTTCAAATCTTTGAAAAACCCTTCTGTTCCAATTTCAACCCAAAGCCCTATGCCTCCGGTAGCATTTTCGCCCATCTTTAAATCATTGACAATTAATGAAGGCTGCTTAGAATCATTCAAGAATAATTTTGCTTTATTGCCATCCACAGTAATTCGTATCATAATCCATTCATTTAAGCCCATATCGCAATAAGCTTCGTATTTTTCGGGGCTAATCTGACGAAGTTTATCGAATTTAAAATCAGGATATGAGTAATATTGAATTGAGTGATTCCTGCGAATTTGGTCATCAGCTCTACCATTTGTCGGGCGGATATAGATAGATTCGTATTTGGTGTTATTATCATCAATTCTAAATGCAAGACCAATAAATCCTCTTGCAAAAGCTGGGGCTGATTTCAATAAACGACTAAATACTTTTACTTCTATTTCACCATTTTTAAAGTTAATATCCTTTATTTTAACAAAAGTCGGTTCATCTACGGCCTTTATGGTCGTATCTTTTTCAACCCTCAGTACTTTTTCTCCATTCAAATTTTGAAAAGACATTGATACCTGATGCGGTATAAGATTTTTCTCATGTAAACTCATTTTTTGAGCAAAACATACAACCGAGAAAAAAATAAAGCCGAAAGAAAAGAGTGTTTTCATAAAAGGGATTGTTTAGTACTGAGGGGATATTAAAATTTATTTCATAAATAAGCCTGCACCCAAATTTGACCCTAAAGTACCTGCTTTGATATGTAAAAAGTATTTACTCGTTTGGTCTTCAATCACTTCCAACTTACCTTCTTTCTTCAAAATGACATCTTTGCCCAGTTTGAGTTTGTCGTCAGATGCTTTTTCACCAAATCCTTGTGGCCCACCGCCTTTATTTACAAAAGAATTATAGCCTACAATAACGGAGTTTTCGATAGTATAAGAATCCTTTTCATCTTTATTCAACATCCATAATACATTACCATTGCTGATTACATTGTTGTAAAACTTGAAATCAGGCGTAGCCGACCAAGTCCAAACAATACCGCCATAGCTATCAATGACTAAATTATGGTGCATAGATGAATTGGTAGCAGGGCTATTCCATAATACAAGGGCATCTTTCACTCCGTAAAATACACAGTGGTCAATTTCCTGTTCTTTTCCATTGGCCAAAATCCCCAAGTGGTTAGGCAACGCATATTTATTGCCCAAGAATAAACATTGCGAAACCCTAAAATCCTCTAAATTTTTGCCTTCCCACATGATAGGGTAATTTCTAACCAAAACCCCTTTTGATGGGTTTTCGTGGACAGGTTCGCCCAAAATTCGTAAACCTTGAATAGTAGCGTGGCTATTTTGAATCATGATACCAAAATTCTGACCACCTGTAAGTTCGCCTTTATCATTTTTCTCTACCGAAAAAGGCATTGTAGAAATCATAATTGGCATTTCTGCGGGAGTCCAATTAGCATCATCAGGTAAAATTTCAGCACGAATCGTTAAGCGATTAGCTTTGGTAAACTTCCATTTTTTAGGGTTAAAATCTGCCGTTTCGCTCATGCCATAAACACCTGCTGCCAGAAAAACGCCTATTGCCCCTTCTCCTTCGGCGGCACTCACTCGTTTGGCGGCTTCGCTCAATGATTTTAATGGGCTTTCTTTTGTACCCTTGTTAGAATCACTTCCTGTATTTGGGTTTACAAAAATTTTATTGTCAACCACTTGCCCGAAGCTTTGCAGACTAAGTATTGTAAATAATGCAACTAAGTAAACTGTAACTTTTTTCATCTTTATGTTTTTTTAACTAATTAAATATCACCTACTTTTCCTTCTTCTTTCTTCTCTTTCAAGGCTCTTTTAGTTACTTTCAAATCTTTAAAATAACCCGTTGTAGCAATATCTACATAGAGCCCAACATAGCCTTTTTTGTTTTTACCCAACATCTTATTGACGATAAATGAAGAGTATTTCATGTTATTGATAAACATTTCTGCCGTTTCGCCATTGATTTCCAATCGCATGGTAATCCACTCATTCAAAGCTACAGGAGCTGAACCCTCATACGAACCTGCTGGAAATTTATCTCTCAAGGTTTGAAACTTGAAGTTGGGATACGAAAAATACTGTACCGCATGGTTTCTTGCCATTTGGTTATTGATTCTACCTACTTTTGGACGCAAATAAATAGACTCCCAAGCCGAATCATCAGCCGTAATTCTGTAATACAAGCCTATGAAACCCGCTGCTGGTGCATAAGGTGATGGATTTTGAATTTGGCTATACATTTTCACTTCGATAGTGCCATTTTCAAAATCATCTATGTCTATAAGTCGAGCGTAATGACGGTCGTCAACGGTGGTTTCTAATTTTTTCTCGTCGAATGGAAGAGCCTTTAAATCACGTTCTATTTTGAGTACCTTATCGCCTTGAAATTTGATAATTTCTCCCGTTACATTGTGTAACTCAAACGTTTGTTTGCCCAATTTCAAGTTTTGCCCAAAACTCTTGAGCGATAGCAGACAGACTACAGGAAGTATAAGAAGTTTTTTCATTTTATGTTATTGAAACGTTTTTAGATATTATGGATGTCAATTAATTAGAAGAAATGCCTTTTTTATGAAGATTCTCAAGCGTATTGTCATATCCTTCAATAATTTGATTATTCGCTAAATGGTAGGTATTGATGACGTATATTTGCTTTGATATATCGTTTATGGATACGTTTTTGATGATAAACACAACTGAAAACTTTATACAATATTTATCCTTACCGATAGTTATATCGGCTATTTCCTAGTGTATATGATGGCAATGGTTTTGTATCTCTTCGATAATTTTCAGATACCCTCTCGGCCCTGTCAATGGTTCTGTTCTATGAGAAACATAGAATTGTGCATTCGGACTGATTAGCTGTTGAGCTAAATTTTCATCAGCCGTATTTAAGAATTGTATAAATTGTTTGAAGAATAAAGCGTACCCTTTCATACTCCTTTTTTTATGCAAAATTAGAGTAGCTTTAAGTGATTAACCGTTCATCTATATTAAGAAAAACAATGAATGTAGATTCATCTTTTTAGTTAATATAGATTAAGATTTAGTGGAGATTTTTTTACGAATTTTACTTAAAAATTGAGGAGTGATACCCAAATAGGAAGCTATTTGGACATTAGAGATACGTGCCGCTAAATCAGCGTAGCGGTCGAGGAAACTAAGGTAGCGTTGTTCGGCGGTAGAGCTAAAATTTTGTAAAACTCTGTCTTGGATTTCGATAAATTTATTTTCGATAGTAACCTTAAAGACCCTATCTAATTTTACAATATTGATATACAAAAAGTACAAATCTTTTTGTTCTATTTGAATAATTTCCGAAGGTTCAAGGGCTTCAATGAATAATTTACTGGGCTTTTTCGTATGAAAACTACCAAGGTCTGCAATCCAATCTCCTTCCGCTGTAAATTGAATATTATGCTCGAAACCTTTGTCATCAATACCATACATCCTAAATAGACCTTTTAAAACAAAAGTATAGTGCTTGCAAATAAAGCCCTCTTGTAATATCATTTGGCGGCGTTTGATTTTTCGCACACTAATTTTCGACTCTATTACCTTTAGTTGGGAGTCGTCAAGCGATATATATTTATTGAAATGAGCTATAAGTGCTTCCATTGACTGGGGTATAATTGGTGCGTCAAATTTATAAAACTATTTTCAGCAATTATGCAAAAAAACAAGAATGTAGTCGAACTTATAGATATTACACTGTCTTTTCAACATAGAAACGTACTTGCTGATTTGTCTGTACATTTTGAAAGTGGAAAAGTAACGGCTTTGTTGGGAAAGAGTGGTAGTGGTAAATCAACACTTTTACAACTTATCAATGGAATGATTATCCCAGACCGAGGGAAAGTAAAGATTTTTGATACCTTTTTTGATTATCAACAAGCTACCAAACTGCGTCTTCAAATAGGTTATGTTGTGCAAAATGTAGGGCTTTTTCCTCATTTGACAATTAGCAAAAATATTAGTTTGCTTGGCCAAATATCCAAGCAGTCTGCCAAATCAATGAACGAACGTACTCATTTTCTAATGGATACCGTTGGGCTTTCGCATGATTATTTAGACAAATATCCTCATCAACTTTCTGGTGGAGAACAACAAAGGGTTGGACTTTGCAGAGCTTTATTTCTTAAACCACCTTTGTTGTTAATGGATGAACCCTTCGCTTCGCTCGATTATTCAACACGAACTGGCATTTATAATTACTTTAAAATACTCCAAGAAACAGAGCCATGTTCGGTGATTATTGTTACCCATCAGTTTGATGAAGCTGAAATATTGGCAGATAATTTTGTTTGGCTCGAAAATGGAAAAATAAAGGCTCAGGGTAACAAATCGGATTTTTCTTCCATTAAAACAGATTATTTAGCCGCATTATGAGATTAAACTTCATCATTATTTTACTCTGTATTATACAGCCAGCTTTTGCCCAAAAGGTTATAAAAGTGGGGGCAAAACACTTTAACGAAGGATACATTTTAAGCGAAATGATGGCTCTATTGTTAGAAGACGATGGTTTTGTGGTAGAAAGAAAGTTTAACTTAGGAGGTACAAGTGTATGTTTTGAAGCTTTAAAAAATGGTGAAATTGATATGTATCCTGAATATTCTGGGACAATTTCAGCAGAAATTTTAAAGGAAAACACGACTTTAACTCTTCATGAAATCAGGCAGTTATTGGCTTCCAAATATCATTTAGAAATCTCAGAACCATTGGGCTTTAACAATACCTATGCTCTATTAGTAAAGCCAGAAATAGCACAGCAATATCAGCTTAAAAACATTAGTGATTTAAGAAAATATCCTAATCTCAAAGGTGGTTTTAGCTATGAATTTCTCAAACGTCAAGACGGTTGGGCAAAACTTGCAGCCTTTTATCATCTCAAACAAAACCCCGTAGGACTTGAACACGGTTTGGCCTACAAGGCAATCAAAAATAATCAAATAGATTTTACAGATGCCTATTCAACCGATGGAGAGATTATTCAAGAAAAATTAATGCTCTTGACCGATGATTTGCGTTTTTTCCCATCCTATCATGCGGTAGCTTTTTATGCACCTCAAACAGAAAAAGCCGTTAAACAATCCGTCGAAAAATTATGTGGAATAATCAATGAAACGGAAATGCAAGCATTAAATGCCCAAGTATTATTTGAAAAAAAGAGTTTCAAAGAAATAGCACGCCATTTCTTGATAAAAAAGAACTTGTTGAAACACGCCCATAATAAAAGCAACAATACGTGGCAAGAGATAGTAGAACATAGCTTTGTTCATCTTCAACTTACCTTTTTTTCGCTATTATTAGCCATTTTAGTGGCAATTCCATTGGGTATTTTTCTGTATAGATTCCAATCATTGTTGAAGCCAACTTTGTATTTAATAGGCATTATGCAAACGATACCATCAATTGCTCTACTTGCTTTAATGATACCATTTTTGGGTATTGGGCTTGTTCCAGCAATTGTGGCATTAATCATTTATGCTATTTTACCGATACTTCGAAACACCATTGTTGGTCTTTACTCAGTTGACCCCCAATTAAAGAAAGTTGCCACAGCAATCGGATTGAATGATTACAAGCGGTTGGTATTAATAGAATTACCACTGGCAATTCCGATGATTATTACAGGCATTCGGACGGCCGCAGTAATTAATGTAGGCACAGCAACATTAGCCGCATTTATTGGAGCAGGTGGACTTGGTGAATTTATCGTCACGGGCTTGGCACTCAACAATACAAATTTAATATTACAAGGAGCTATTCCATCGGCCATTTTAGCAATATTCCTTGAGTTATGTTTTGAACTTATCGAGCGGCTGTTAGTTTCTGAGCATTTAAGACAAAAAATCATTCGGTAAATTTGCCATAATCAAACATTCAATCAAGCGGTTTTTAATTGAGAAAAGCACCCCCACAATGAAGCGTACCATAAAAGAGAATATAGAAGAAAAGTTGAAGCAAGAATTGACCATTGATGAATATGAAAAATTCACTTCGCTTTTAGAGCCAATAACCATTCAAAAAAAGCAACAACTGGTATTTGAAGATAAAGTATGTAAGTATCTATATTTTGTAGAACAGGGAGTTTTACATTCTTATTTAACCGACGATAACGGAGAGAATCATACAATTCAGTTTGGATTTGAAGGACATTGGATTTCAGATTTATTCAGTTTTGTAAGTAATACACCCGCCACCTTCAATATTGAAGCATTGGAGGAAACGGAAATATTGGCTATTTCTAAAACTAATTTTGAAAAAGCACTTCAGGACATTCCTAAATTTGAACGCTTTTTTAGAATATTAATACAAAACGCCTATATTCAGTCTCAACATCGTATCGCTAAAAATTATAGTGATGATGCTGAACATCGTTATTTAGCCCTCATTAAACAGCAACCTGACCTTCTGCAACGTGTTCCACAATATTTAGTGGCTTCTTATTTGGGGATTAAACCGCAATCTCTTAGTCGTATTCGACAAAATTTATCCAAAAAATAGTCTTAATTACTTTATTCACATAGGTGAACGAAAATCAGTTGTTGTTAGCCCCAACTTTGCATCATCAATCAATAAGGATTGTGTCAATCTTTAAACAGTTAGAAAAATGCAAAGATTCTCAATTATCGCAACCGCATTATTATTAATGATTTCATTCACTACAACTTTTGCTCAAAGTAAAAAATACAGTCAAGCAGAAATAACAGCGTTAAGAAATCAACTAAGTGAAATAACGAAAGTAAATGCCGAAATACAAAAGCATTTAGCCACTTTTGATACCTTGGATTATCAAGTTTTTAGTAATCAAGAATGGAGCAGATTGCACGAAAGTCATTCAAAAAATATTAAAGTATATTGGCCCGACGGACACTTAGCAGAAGGAATTGATTTACATATTGAAGACCTTAAAAAGCTATTTGTTTATGCACCAGACACTCGTATAAAAATCCATCCAATCAAATTTGGCTCAGGAAAATTTACGGCGGTAACAGGTGTTTTTGAAGGAACATTTACTAAACCATTGCCAATTGGCAATGGAAAGTTTATTCAACCTACTGGCAAAGCGTTTAAAATGCCTATGGCTACTATTGGTATTTGGGGTGAAGACGGAACCATGATAGAAGAACATCTATTTTGGGATAACCAAACCTATGCTAACCAAATAGGATTAGGAAATTAGTATTCCTGACTGGGGTATTATGAAAATGCCCCAGTTTTTATCATTATTTCGCTCAATTTTATACTCGCATAAACTGTAAAATGGAACGCAATGATTTTTTGAAGACGATGGCAACTTTGCCTTTAATCTCTAATAATATGACACTCAATACCCTCAATAATATTACGAATGGCTTTTTAACTACTAAAAAAATGCCTGTGTTATTTATCGGACATGGTCATCCGATGAATGCTTTGTTTGATAATAATTTCACCCAAAAGCTATCTTCAATTGGCAAAAAAATAGAAAAACCCAATGCCATTATGGTTATTTCAGCACATTGGGAAACTCGTGGTACTTTTGTTTCGGTAAATAATCAACCCAAAACGATTTATGATTTTGGAGGATTTGACAGACGTTTATTTGAAGTAAAATATGAGCCAAAGGGACATCCATTATTGGCAAAACAAGTGGTAGAATTAGCCAAAGAATATCATATTAACGAAGACCATTCAATGGGGTTAGACCATGGAGCATGGACTATTCTAAAGTATTTATTTCCAAATGCAGATGTGCCTGTTTTTCAATTGAGTATCGACTACACTCAACCTGCCGATTATCACTTTCGATTAGCTAATACGTTAAAAAATTTAAGAGAAAAAGGCGTACTGATTATTGGCAGTGGGAATATTGTTCATAATTTAAGCATTTTAGATTGGAGAAATATAGATGCTAAACCACAAGAGTGGGCATTAGAATTTGATGAATTAGTGAAATCGAAGCTGAATAAACAAGATTTCCATTCGCTTATTAAATATGAACAGTTTGGACAATTAGCAAAAATGGCTATTCCTACCAACGACCACTATTTACCCATGATTTACACGCTCGGTTTGGTAGAAAAAACAGAAACTGTAAAGTATCTCTTTGAGGGTATTCAGTATGGTAGCATTAGTATGCGTTGTTTTGAGATTTCTTAAAAATTGGACAAATGAAAAAAATAGTAGGTTCTTTAATATTAATAATCATGATGACCTTAAACTCACAGAGCAGTTATGCTAAAGGTGATACAACACTTTTATATTATTTGACTCGCCCTCCCAAAGTTCAAACTCAAAAGCCTCCATTATTGATTCTTTTACACGGAGTAGGAAGTAATGAGCAAGATTTGTTTCGTATTGCTAATGACTTGCCAGATAATTTTTTAGTGATTAGTGTCAGAGCTCCATTTACTATTTCAGATGGAAGATATAAATGGTATGACGTTGATTTTTCTTCGGGTACTCCACGATTTAATACTGAACAAGCCGAAAAAAGTAGATTAATTATCTTGAATTTTATCAATCAACTTAAAGAAAAGCACTCGTTTAATGAAGACGAAATTTACTTGGGGGGCTTTAGCCAAGGAGCTATCATGTCCTTTAGTGTAGGACTCACTCGACCAGATAAAGTCAAAGGGGTTATTGCTTTAAGTGGACGAGTATTGAGTGAAATCAAACCTAATATTGCAGACCAACACAAATTAAAAAGTCTAAAAGCATTGGTAATTCATGGCAAAAATGATGAAGTATTAAGTATCAATTATGCACGTCAAAGTAAAAGTTTATTAGATAGTTTACATATTCAGAGTGACTATTTTGAACTAAATATGGGGCATATCATTACGAGCGATGTGATTAACCTAATGAATAAATGGCTTAAAGCTGAATAAGTTTTTAGTACTGCTATTTATATAGACTAACGCCATTTATTAATATAGATTAAGTGTAGCTTTTTTACATACATCTAATTTTGTGCTTTGAAATAATTTTCATCAGATTGAAAACTAATATTTTTTAACCATGCAAGATTCAACAACAAACGACGTTTTGATGCACCACCTTACCGCTTTTGGTAATAATGATTTAGCTGAAATTATGCTTGATTATACGGAAGAGTCGGAAGTACTTACGTTGACAGGGGCTATCAAAGGTTTGAGTGCTATTACTGCGTTTTTTTCAGATTTATTTAGCATCATTCCTACAGGTTCTGATTTTGAAATGAAGCAATTAACTGTTACAGAAAACGTAGCTCATATCATTTGGGCAAGTGAATCGGCAGTTGCAGTTATTCCATTTGGTACAGATACATTCGTAATGGAAAATGAGAAAATTAGATTTCATAGTGTAGCAGCAGATATAAAATACAAATAGGTATGTGGCTTATTTTTAGGTTGCTAAATCCAAGCGTATTGACAGTGACCTAAAATTAAGCTATATTCTATTGATACGATAAGTACTTTATTAGATTCAAAAAGCAATAGAAGGCTATAATTTTAGTCTTCTATTGCTTTTTGAATAATAGCACGAGCATCTTCGGCAGCAATCGGCTTTACGATTCTTTTGATAACTTTCCAACCATCTAAAGTTCTTGCTAACGTATAGTTATTCACAGTAACTTGATAAATTGAGAATCCAGGAGAAACTCCTTTACCAGCAAGCTTTACATGAGAGGCGGCAGAATCTGGCATCACAATAAGTAAATAGCCTGTGGCAACAGCACTATCTCCTTTGAGCTTGATGTGCGGAAGCATGGCTAAGTGGGTCATACCTGCTTTTATAGCCATTTTTTGTTCTGGAGCGTTTACAATTTTCAAGATTTCTTTTCGTCCTTTGTCTATTTTAACGCCTCGGTCAAAAGTGGCACTATCTGTAAACATTTTTGCCCAATACGATTCAGAAGCAACGTCAGAACTAAACGCAGAACCTGCCAAGAGGTTTAAAATTTCGAGTCTATCTTCCGTAGCTGTAAGGCGTGAAAGTAACTGTTTCTGACTCAAATTATTTCTTGAACAATTTGCAAATATCAACACTGACATTGCAAGTATATGTACTTTCTTGGAACCCATTTGTCGCATTGACTATTTTTTATTAGCTTGATTAAGTTTGTTGGCAATATCCTTAAAAAGTCCAGAATAGGTATTTTTTATGAGTTGCCAATCATGTGTGAGAATAATCATATTAGCACCAGAATTGACATGTTGAACCGCTTCATCAGGAGTGAGTGCAAGGCGTAACAACGCACGATTTGGAAATGATTTAACAACAGCAGCCATTTCATCCAAAGTTTGTACAACTTTAGGATGCTTCCAACTACTAACACCGAGTTCCATAGAAAGGTCTCCAGGACCAATCGCAACACCTGTTACCCCTTCAACTGCCAGTATTTTTGCAAGATTTTCCTTCCCTTTGAGGTTTTCAATAATCATAATACAGACAACATCTTTACTGGCTTGCTGACGACGTTCATATTCATTGCCATTATAATTGATTGAAGCTCTTGCAAACCCTGAGCCTCGAAAACCAAGTGGTTTATAACGACACCAAGAAACCAGTTCCGCCGCTTCTTCGGCAGTTTCTACATGAGGGAAAATAATACCTGCTGCTCCACCGTCAAGCATTCGTTCGACAAGGTTGGCAGAACGTTCTCCAAGTCTTACAAGTGTAGAAACACCACTAAGTTCGGCAGTTGCAATAGCTTGACCAATATCGTTATAATCTCTCAGTCCGTGTTCAAAATCTAAAAATAGGAAATCAGCCCCAGCCGCACACACCGTTTCTATCATGATTGGATGAGCAATGTTAATGACAGCCCCTTTAAGTACTTCACCATGATTCAGGCGGTCTTTTAATTTTGTATTAGAAGTCTTGTATATAATTGTATCTGAATTTAAAACAGTTACAGTCTGAGCAATAATCAGATTTGAATAGATTACAAATACTAATACCAAATAGTTTTTTAAGATGTAATAAGTACGATTTTTCATATTTAGGAAATTTGCTATTCTACTATTGAACCATTCTTTTTAAACACCTTCTGAAAGAAAAGTAAGTGAGATGGTAAGGCATTTTGCCAGTAATTCCAAGAATGACCACCTGGTCTTTCAATGTAATCATGTGGTGTACCATTGTACACTAATCTTCGATGTAATTCTCTGTTACCTTCAATTAGAAAATCATCAACACCACAATCAATAAAAATAGCTAATCCATTCTTTTTGATGGTATCTATCATATTCATAATAGAATTTTTAACAAAAACCTCGCTATTGGGGTCAGAAGTACCTAAAAGCTTTTGAAAGCGTTCATTGATGGATTGAAGCATGGTCGTATGAGCTTTAGAATTGGTGAAATTCATATCCATTGCTCCACTCATTGAACCTGCTGCACAGAACATATCAGGGTGACGAGTAGAAAGATACATAGCACCATGTCCACCCATTGAAAGCCCTGCAATGACTCTTCCTTTATTACTTTTTATAGTGCGATAAGTATTATCAATGTTAGGGATAACCTCTTTGATAATGTGCGTTTCAAATTGACTGGCAGGGTCAAAAGGGCTATCCATATACCAGCTAAAGGCTTCACCCTCAGGCATGATAATGATAATATTATATTGGTCTGCTAAGTTTTTTACCAACATTTTATCAGGTGTTTGCGTAAGCCAATCTTTAAAATGTCCCGCTCCGCCATGTAATAAATATAAAACTGGATACGCCATTTTGTTTTTGTCATAAGAAGCTGGTAATACCACTGCTGCCTTATAGACTTTTTTCATCGAAGGGCTTTGTATTTCAAGGCTATCTATCATTGCCGCTTTTACATTAAAAAAAGCAAACGATAAAATTGTAAAAATGATAAATCTTAATTGTATTAATTTCATAGTATTCTAATCTAAAAAACGTTTAAATAATTTTATATTTCAATACTTTTAAAACTCTGTAAGCTATTGCTTCTTAATGAATATGAATCCCTCCGTTCACATCAAGCGTTGCTCCCGTTACAAAACCAGAAAGGTCAGACGCTAAGAAAAGACAAGCCCCTGCTAATTCGGAGGTTTTACCAACACGTCTTAACGGAATTCCTGCCACTACGTTATCCAATTGTTCATCGGTCAGCCCGTCTAACATGGACGTTTCTATCATGGCAGGACAAATGACATTAGCCCGAATATTCATCGGGGCAAATTCTCTGGCGATTGAGCGAGTCAAACTAATTACGCCACCTTTAGAAGCGGCATAATGCGAACCTCCGACTAATCCACCCCCACGTTGACCTGCCAAGGAAGCCAAATTTACGATAACACCCGCTTGTTTTTCAGCAAAAACTTTCAAGATACTTTTACATATATTGAAAGTTCCTTTCAGGTTTACGTCCATGATTAAATCATAATCTTGCTCGTTAATCGACAGCATCCCTTCTGATTTTACAATGCCCGCACAGTTCACTAAGCAGTCAATCGTGCCAAAATAGGCTACACTTTTTTCGATAGCATGGTCGCAATCTGAGGCATTTCTGATGTCACATTGAATACAGATAATTTCTGTTTTTTTGCCAATTTGTGTTTCAATATGGCTTGTTAATTGACTGGCAATTTGGTCGTTCATTACCAAATCTAAAATCACTAATTTTGCTCCATGTACGGCAAAAAGCTCTGCCGTTCCATAACCGATACTGCGTAAAGATGCTGCACCCGTAATGACACAAACCTTATTTTCGAGCTGTAAGAGCTGGTATTTTGTATTTTCTTCTGATACTGTATTTTCCATTTTTTCTAAAGGGTAACATTTTCAATAATTACGGCATAACCCATTCCTACGCCAACGCACATAGAGGCAAGAGCATACTTTTTCTTTGAACGAATTAACTCATTTACAGCAGCTTGCACAATTCGAGTTCCCGACATTCCAAGCGGATGCCCCATCGCAATTGCTCCTCCGTTGGGATTTACTCTTGCATCGTCATCGGCAATGCCCAAATTACGGGTAACAGCCAAACACTGTGCGGCAAAAGCTTCATTAAACTCAAATACATCTATTTGGTCGAGGGTCAAACCTGCTTTTTTCAAAGCTTTTTGGCTTGCTCCGACAGGCCCAATGCCCATAATTTTTGGCTCAACACCCACCACTGCCGAAGCTACAATTCTTGCTTTGGGGCTAAAATTGTAATTGTTGATGGCTTCTTCCGAAGTAATCAACATAGCGGCAGCTCCATCGTTGAGTCCAGAAGCATTGCCTGCGGTTACGGTACCGTTTTCTTTTTTGAAAATGGGTTTTAATTTAGATAAAATTTCAAGCGAAGTATTTCCTTTGATAAATTCATCTTTATCAAAAACGGTGATATTCCCTTTTCTATCAGCCATTTCTACCTTTACAATTTCTTCGGCTAATACGCCGTTTTGTTGTGCTACAAAGGCTTTTTGTTGCGAACGAAAGGCAAATAAATCTTGGTCGTCACGGCTAATTTTGTACATTTCTGCCAAGTTTTCAGCCGTTACGCCCATGGCATCTGTGCCGTACATTTTGTGTAACTTGGGATTAATGAATCGCCACCCAAAACTTGAATCGAATAGTTGAACATCGCCCCCAAAAGGTTTGGAAGATTTACTCATTACCATTGGTCCACGAGTCATGTGTTCCATCCCTCCTGCAATAAAAATATCACCATCATCTGCTTTGATGGCTCGGTTGGCATGAATAACAGCCGACATCCCCGACGAACATAAACGATTGACGGTTTCACCTGGCACTGAGTACGGTAATCCTGCCAATAGCAATGCCATACGAGCCACGTTTCGGTTGTCTTCTCCTGCTTGGTTATGGCAACCAAAAATCACATCGTCGATTAATTCTAAGGGTAAATTTGGATTCCTTTTGATGAGTTCTTGTATCGGTAAAGCTGCCAAATCATCGGCACGCATATTTGACAAACCACCACCCAAACTACCAATGGGCGTTCGGATGGCATCAATGATGTATGATTGTTTCATTAGTTTCAATGGTATTGATAAGATTATTTTGTTGTAATTAATTAGCCACAAAGACTCAAATCAAATTTTTTTTAAGCGGAAATGAGCAAAATTAGGCGGAATGATATCTGAACAACCCGTGTTGAAAAAACCATTTGTGACTTAGTGGCATAAATTATTTAGATACTGTAAATTGAAAAGTAGCATTCTCATTTATCAGACTTTCCATTTCCTCATCAGAATAGCCCAAATCATGGAGAATCGCTTTCGTATCCCAACCGCAAGGAGCAGCCGAAGAACGAGCAGACGGATATACGCCATCTACTTGGATAGTTGAACGAATCACAGCGGTTTTTCCTTCTGTTGGGTGATTTTCAAAATCAATGAGTTCAACTGCTTTCAAGTGTGGGTCTTGTGTCAGGGTTTCAAGGGTATGGCAAGGCATGGCTGGCAAATCAACTTTGCGGAATATTTCAAGCCATTCTTTGGTTGTTTTGCTATCTAATGCCGCCCCACGAATCTCGAACCATTCCGAAACGTACTTGGCTCTACTTGCTACGGTCTGAAACCTTTCATCACTTAGGAATTCTGTCCTGTCTGTAATTTTCAAAAATGCTTTTACCTGAACATCAGTATTGATGGTAAAAGAAATATAGCCATCTTTGGTTTTAACGGGTTGATTATGAGGGCTCAATAAGCGAAGGTCACCCGCAACTCCAATAGGTGGTTCAAAACTTTGTTGAGCCAAATGTTCTTGCAAAACAAATGAAGCCATCGTCTCAAACATCGGAATTTCAAGGCTTGCACCAATGCCTGTATTTTGTTTTTGCATCAAAGCTGCCATTACTACACCTGCCGTGATTTCTCCAACTACATGGTCACAAATCAACATGGGTACGTAGGTAGGTTTGCCATCACGTGCTAAGGCAAGTCCAGCCATACCCGAAGCACCCTGCAAAACGCTATCGTAAGTCGGTAGTCCCGAATAGGGACCATCTGTGCCGTAGCCAGTAATCAAGCAATAAATTTTTTCGGGATATTTTGCTCGAATCGCTTGACTACCTAAGCCCAAACGCTCCAGAGCATCTGGTCGCATATTAGCGACAATCACGTCAGCCCATTCTATTAATTTTTGAATAATGTCTTTTCCACCTTCCTTTTTCAAGTCAAGATAAATATTTTTTTTCCCTCGGTTTAGGTGTAAGTACGCTCCAGAGTGCTGTCCAGTCGGTGACATTCCACCCAAACCACGCATCAAATCACCTGCGGGATTTTCAACTTTGATGATTTCAGCTCCGTATTGTCCCAATCGCCACGTAGCCACGGGACCAACTACAACGGAGGTTAAATCAAGGATTTTGATATTTTTTAATGGTTCAAACATCTTTTTGATTTACGATTTGTTAGATTACTTTAATTTACGATTGGCTTGATTTACGAATGATTTGATTTCCAAGTTGTAAGTGGATTTATTCCATTTCTTGTATGTTTTAAAAATCGTTAATCTTAAATCGAATCAATCGCAAATTCCTCAATTTCCATTTCCACTGCAATACTGTCTATATCATCATAAATTTTCCCTTCGCCATTTTTGTATTCTAATCTTAAAGGACGATTGCAGTACAATGGAGCAATATGTTTTACTTTGATTGCTTTTAGGTCAACGCCCTTTTCTTTTCGCAAAAACTCAGTCATCAAGAGTGTCGCTAATCCACCATTTACAACCAAATCAGGTAAACGCTCTACTTGCTGCGTGTAATTTCTATCTAAATGAATTTTATGAGAATTAAATCCCAAAGCCGAATATTGAAACAAAAGGGTTTCATCGGGAATTATCTGATTTGCATTTCCTTCAATCGTAAATTCCCCATTTTCATTCATTAATACGGGTTGATTCTTTATTTTCTGTTCTTCCAGTAAAATATACGTTTGCGTTTCTACAATGGCAGGCGTATCTGCGTCAATAGAGCATAATTCGTGTTGAAGGGTAACAATTGCCATTTGCCCATTTTTTGTCGTTTTTTCGGTGATATTTTTGATAAAACTACTTTTTTCTATCACCGAACCAATCACAATTTTCCCATGATAAGCTACGGTTCTACCACCTAAAAGAAGTCTTGGAAGCCCCAAATCAGGTATCGGAACGCCTAAGCCAGGGAATCCATCTTTACGTAATTCAGATTTACGAGTTTCGCCAGCCAACATAAAAAAATGCCAACCCTTCGGAAGAATATCGCCCTCAGCAAATGATTGCGTTTCTAAATCTAACATGGCAGCCACACGACGAACCATTGTTGAACTGCATAGTTCCTTGGATTTTATGGGAGATACTGAAAGGTAATCTTGCATACATAAATATGTTTACTAATATAATTTCTAACAAAAGTATTATTATATTTTTATATATGAAAATGTAATTTCATATTTGCAATATATTTTAATTCTTAAAAGCAACAAAAAATGAAGTTTAGGTATCATCATACGAATTTTTGCACAGAGGACGTGCCAAGATTATCAAATTTTTACAAGACAGTTTTTGAACTAACACAAATCCAAGATGAGGAGCATGGATTTACAAGTACGGATACTGTAAATCGCTACGAAGGACAAGTAGAGTTTTTAACAGACGGACAGGTTGAATTTCATATTGCTATTAAAGACCACAATACGGGATTCCGCCAGAATATGCCGATAAATCCGATGCAAAAAGGGCATTACTGTTTTAGAACGGATGATATTGAAGGCTTTAAAAAGAGATTAGAAGAACTAAATATACCTTATGCCGACTATGGAAAATGGGCTTTGAAAGGCTGGTATCAGGTATTTTTCCATGACCCAGATGGAAATATCATTGAGGTGCATCAGATAGGAATGTGATTATGATTTACGATTTTAGATTTACGAATTACGATTTTTCATACTTCATAACTGTAATTTTACATCAAATCAATCGTAAATCGTAAAATCGAATCAATCGTAAATGGAAAATTCTTATTCAGCCCCAGCCTTAGAGAAAGGGCTTGATATTTTAGAAGTATTGTGTCAGAGTGAAAATGGATTGACACAACAAGAAATTGCCAGTAAGTTAGGGCGAAATTTGAGTGAAATCTATCGAATGCTTAATTGTTTGGTACAGCGAAATTATGTTGCCAATTATGCTAATACTTATACCATTACGTCTAAATTATTTCAGCTATCTCATTTTCATCCACCTACCTATCGCTTACTAACAGAAGCACTTCCGATTATGGAAGGACTTTCGAGATTAGTCTCTTTCCCTTGCGATTTGAGGGTATATAATAATGGGGTTCAGACAGTTGTAGCGGCTATTCAACCACCAAATGGACTTGGGTTTATGACCCGTGTAGGTTCTGAAATTGAGGTTGCTCCGTCGGCATCAGGTTTAGTTTTATTGGCTTTTCAAGACCCTGTTATCAAAGAAATCAGGATTAAAGAAAGTCTCCCCAATAAACCTGATGAAGACATAGAAGTCTTTCGTAATAGCTTAAAAGAAATAAAGTTAAAAGGCTTTGCTTCTATTAAAAGTAAGCAATACGCAGGACTTCACGCCATTTCATTTCCTATTTTGGACATGAATGGTAACGCCATAGCCGCTATGACAGTACCTATGTTAGCTCGTATTGATGGCACTACTCAGTTCACACAAGAACAGGTAGAAAATCTCTTACGAGAGAGTGTATTAAATTTAAGTCGAAAATTAGCAATTGGGCAAATTGATTCATAAAGTTTGATTCAGCATACCCAATTTGATAAATCAACATTTCACATTATTATGAATAATCTATATAAATTCTTACTCTTAAGTTCCGTTGTTTTAGGAATTTTAGCAATAGGAATGTTGGTTTGGGGAGGTAGCATGATAGACACAGGGCCTTTTGTGATAGGCTCTTTGGTCTCTTTGGCACTGGGAGCTCGAGGCTTAGCTACTATCAAACAAATGACCTTTACCATTTGGGTATTCGCTGCAGTCGCTTTAGGAATGTATTATCCACAATATTTCCAGCAAATAGGGGACTTTAAGTTTACGAGTCTGATTGTTCCGCTCATTCAGTTGATTATGTTTTCAATGGGCACTGAAATGAGTTTGAAAGATTTTGAAGGAGTGGTAAAAACACCCAAAGCTGTTATTATTGGATTGGTAAGTCATTTTACTATTATGCCTTTGGTGGCGGTTGTATTAGCAAAAAGCTTTGGATTTCCACCCGAAATTGCAGCAGGAGTTATCCTAATTGGCTCTGTTCCAAGTGGTGTAACATCCAATGTACTTGCTTTTATTGCCAAAGCGAATATGCCTTTATCAGTTACCATTGCAGCGATTTCAACTTTAGCAGCTCCCATTATGACACCATTTTTGATGAAAATATTGGCGGGCCAATACATTGAAATTGATTTCGTAAAAATGATGATTCACGTAGTTGAAATTATTCTTGTACCAATTGGATTAGGACTAATTATCAATAAACTAATCAGAAACGGTGTAAAATGGTTGCAAACGATTATGCCGATTATCTCCATGACAGGTGTGTTGATGATGTTGATTGTGATTGTTTCTTCGGGAAGAGATTCCTTATTGGCGATTGGACCTTTGCTATTTTTATCGTCGATGATTCATCACTCAATTGGCTATTTGTTAGGATATTGGAGTGGTAGATTGATGGGACTTGACGAAAAATCATGTCGCACGATTTCGTTAGAAGTAGGAATGCAAAATGGAGGACTCGCTTCGGGCATTGCCTTACAAATGGGTAAAATCGTTACTGTAGGTTTGGCTTCGGCTATTTCTGTGCCGTGGATGACCATTTCGGGTTCGTTGTTGGCTAATTGGTGGAGAAACAAGAGTAGTGATGAGTGATGAGTATTTGAATGGGATAATTTTTCAATCCAAATTTTAGGCAATGACAAAGTGTGCTTGCCTAAAATAGGTTGACAGATTTATTATCATATTTAATGTACTTAAAATTGTAATATAGTTTGATTTGGGTCTGTTTTTTTTGTTCCATCGGATGTCCAAATGTTTAATTTAGGTCTTTTATCGACCTCAAGTTCTTTGATGTATTGTTCAAACGAGTCTGGCGTTCTTTTATTTAAAGAACTATGTGGTCTTTTATTGTTGTAAGTATCGATAGCCTTTTTGACGTTAGTTTTTAACTCCTCAAGGCTTGTACTTTCCCAATATCTTAGATATTGATTTTTAATAGTTCCATTCACTCTTTCAATATGGCTATTTTCATGTACCTCATTACACATACTTATCGCTATGTTAGCATTCTTGAGCAAGGAGACATAATCATCACTTATATACTGACCACCTCTGTCAGAATGGTGAATAAGCTCTATGTACTTTTTCTTTTTACGAGTATGGAAAGCCATTTCAAGAGCCTGACAATTGTTTTCTGCTCTCATATTATCAGCTGTGGAATAGCCTATTATTTTTCGAGAATAAACATCTATAATCATGACGATATAGTAAAATTTATCAGCGATGTTATAGTAAGTAATATCACTTGTCCACAACTGGTCAATATTATTGAGCAGTTTATCAACTAACAGGTTTTTGTAACGACTAAATGGACTTGAAAAAGTGGTTCTAATTTGATTTTTGTAAGTAATCAATCTAAATCCATAACTAAGTCCGATACTAATAAAGGTATCACGACCTAATCCATTGGGTTTAAGAATGTCGTAAATCACTCTTAAACCCATGCCAGGATGTATTTCCCTTATTTGCATAATTAAACCGACAACCAAGTACTCTAATGAAGCCCAGTTCTTTTCTCTGATAAGTCGCTGATGATGAGCCTGTCTTGAAATATCACAAAGCTTGAATAAATCATTCATTGGATAGTGACGAGTATGTAACCGAAAATATTCTAAAGTTTGACTTTGAAGTTTTTTTTAAAATCAATATCATATTCTTTGGATGCAAGCTCTACTAATTTTTCAAGATAGTCTATTTGCATTTGTTTTTGTCCTAAGCGACGTTCAAGTTTTGCGACTTGAGTTAGTAGTTCAGCAGTCTTTTGTGCTTCACTTTCTTGTTGTACAACCATGACTGTTCCTTGTTTATGTTGTGGAGAATATTTGTAAATCCAACGATAAACCGTATAAGGAGCTACTCCCCACAATTTACTAAAAGAATGCACAGTATAAAGTCCAGCAGTTAACTCTTGAACTTTTTCTCGTTTGAACGATTCACTAAAAATACGTCGTTGACGAATTTTTAAATTTGTACTTTTTTTAGACTCTGATTTCGATTTGCTCATAAATAAGTTGAAATTTATGTCAACCTATTTTAGGCAAGCACAAAGCACAACTCACAACTCATCACTTATAACTTATCACTCATAAAAACATGGAAATACAAAAAATAGCCGTTATTGGAGCAGGTAATATGGGGCATCAGATTGCAATGTGTGCCGCTTTATCGGGATTCAGTGTGAAATGTACGGATTCTAATCCTGATATTTTGGAAAAAGCGATTTCGTTTGCTGAAAACTATTTGAAAGAACGAGTAGCTAAAGGAAAGTTAAGCGAAGAAGCTGCCAAACAAGTACAAACAAATATTGCTTTTACGCTTAGTTTAGAAGAATCTGTAACTGATGCCGACCTTGTAATTGAAGCCATTATTGAGAAATTGGACATAAAAAGGAAACTCTTTGCTGAGTTGGACAATCTTTGTCCTACTCACACGATTTTGGCTACAAACAGTTCTTATATCGTAAGTTCTAAAATTGCCGATGCGACCAATCGACCTGATAGAGTTTGCAATATGCACTTTTTCAATCCCGCTTTGGTGATGAAATGTGTAGAAGTAGTGAAAGGCTCACACGTTTCGGAAGAAACAGCAGAGTCTGTCATGAATGTGGCAACGAAAATGAGTAAAACCCCGGTATTGTTGCACAAAGAAATTTATGGCTTTTTGGTAAATCGTTTGTTACAAGCCACCAGACAAGAAGCTCTCAAATTATTGGATATGGGCGTAGCAAGTTTTGAAGACATTGACACCGCAGCCAAAAACGGTTTGGGTTATCCGATGGGGCCTTTTTCTTTGTTGGACTTAACAGGAATAGATTTGGCATATCATGTAGGTATGGAAAAATACAGCGAATCAGGTGACCCAGCTGATAGACCTTCGCCAACAGTTGTTGAAAAATACACCAAAGGAGAATGGGGAAAAAAGGCAGGAAAAGGATTTTATGATTACGAATAGATACTAAGACACAATTAACCATTTATAAAGATGATTTCAAGAGTTATTACAGCACTATTTATGCTATTCGTTTGTAGTGATATTCAGGCACAAAAACCGCTAATAAGAGCGTTTCAACCTGCGAATGTGGTGAATAAAATCCCATACGGGAATAATCACAAGGCAGGACATTATGTACAAACGAAGGATGCTAAAATCTATTACGAGGTGTACGGAAAAGGACAACCAATCGTATTATTACACGGAGGTTTATTTGGTTCAACCATTGAATTTGCTGATTTTATTGACCAATTGAAGCAGAAATTTCAAGTAATTGCGATTTCTACTCGTGGACATGGAAAGTCAGAATTAGGAACTGAACCACTAACGCTTGAGCAGAGAGCTAATGATGCCATGACGGTCATCAATGCTGTCACTAAAGACAGCGTTATTGTACTTGGTTTTAGCGATGGAGGATATTCGGCTTACAAATTAGGAGCAATGTATCCAGAACGAGTAAAGAAAATGATTGTCATTGGTGCTGGTGAAGTTCGCCCAGGACTAAGAGAATTTAAGTTTACGGCAAAAATGGCAATGGAAATGGATAAACCTTTTTGGGAGCAACAATTAAAATTGATGCCAGAACCCAATAGAGTGGAAGATTTATTCACACAAGTAGCCAATTGTTACAACAATGTTACGGTTAGCAAAGATTTATTGAGTACTATAAAATGCCCAGTTTTAGTAATGGCAGGTGACCGTGATGGTGGCAATCCTGTTGAACGTGTGGTGAGTGCCGCAAGGTCTATTCTAAACCACCAAATCAGTATAATCCCAAATACAGGACACGGTTGTCATAACGAAAACTTTCCCGCAACTTGGGCAAGTATTTTACCCTTTTTAAAAAACTAAGATTCTTAACACATAGTCCACTGTTATTAGCCATAAGTTTTGCAAATATCATTCAAACAGAGCATCCATTGTTAATTCATTCTGGATGCTCGAATTTGAATATTTATTGGGTTTTACACCAAAAGTAGTCAGCATAGTCAAAAAAAAATATTTTTTGGTAGTTGTCGCTTCTTTAAACGACTGGATTTTTTGTCGCAATTTCGCATCATACTCTTTCGTAACTACAAATTCATTAATTGAAAACTTTATCTTAAATAGTTAATTAATTGTTCTATTCGATTAATTACTAAATCTATTAGACAACCCTTTTGTTCCACCCTCCCCTTTCGTTTTCCAAAAGTATATTTCCCTAGCTACGCCTCCAATATTCAATGCTCTTTTAATCTGTGGAATATGTGCAAAACAAACTTGCTCAAAAGCAAGTCCAGACCATGTTCTAAAAGCTGGATTATCAATTTTATTCAACCAAATGTTGGGCTCATATTTACCTGATTTATCAATAAATCGAAAATAGAAAAGTGTATAAAAATCTGAAATACAATAAACTTAGTTAGCCAATTTTAATCCAAACTTAGGAAGCTTAGCAATAAACCCACTATTTAAAATTTTTGTCATTGTGCCGCCAGAGGCAATATTTGTTTTTTTTTTACTAATTCATCTCTGTTCAAAGCCCCACCCTTTTCAAAAGGTGTTTTAAAGATTAATTCATGTTTTCAGCATCTCTAAATAAAGAGGAAAATATATATCGGCTAACAATAAATTAATTTTCAGCCAAAATATTAAATATTTGATAGTTTTGGCTGAAAATAGAAACCAATTTCTTTGATATTTTAAAGAAGAATTAACGTGAATTGTATTATACTAAAGAAGTTTTTATTGCTTAGTAACCAAGGGTATTTTAATATAAAGTGCTCTAATCATCAGTACTTATTAAGTGTTTTTAACATCATATATTAAATATAATAGTTGTGTTTGTCCATCGCACGACTTAGCTAGTTTTCAAAATCATTATAGTCTCTCAATTCAAATCTTCTAATTCTTAATCTTATTCAATTATTGCATGAAGTAACTTTCCTAAATACCAGTCATCTACATTCTTTAGTCCAATCAAACGTGCATTTAATTATACAATTTTACTCTTCAATAAATTTATTACAGTAATGGCTTCAAAGGTTTGTTCCATTAATTGAATAAACCTTTAAAAACTATTATGATAGTAAGACAATATAAACTAGTTTTGTTAGTAAAATTATTCCGCAATATTCTATTATAGCCGTTCAATGACAGCTTTTATTTTTGCTAATAAGCTATCGAAGTCTGGTTGCCCTTGATAATAAAGAGCTTCTGTTTGTTTATACCGTCTTCTAAAGCTTTCACGTAAATCTGGGTCACGAAGCAAGAATGCTTCATTCTCTTGAATTGGTATTTCAAAATCAACTTTGGGAAAGCGTGCTTCTTTGTGTGAGAGATACTCTTGAGTACCGATGAACGCTTGAACTTGCTCTAAATCCAGCAGATGGGCAACATCATAGTATTGTCGCAAGAGATTTTGCTTCGGGTTTCCATCCTGTTGCTCCTGTCTGAATTTTGTAGCAATTGTTTGAAGCTTCTCTACTAAGGTATAGCCAGCTTGATAACAGGTAATATCAATCGCTCTGTTATCCACAATTTTGATAAGACTCTCGGCTTTATCGTATGCCCATGAGCTAATGGTAATTGGTTGATTAGGAGTGACATTATCAAAGCCTACTTCGAGCAAAATACCCTCTTGAGTCCTTCTACCCTTGAAGTCTTGCTATCATAGAAAAGCCTGATACCACCACTGCGGTAATGTACCGTATCATCAAATTCGGTATCTCTTTCAATAGCAATAATCCCATCTATTTTAATATTAGAAGCGAGCCAATCATAGAAATCCTTTCTTGCTTCGAAATTCTTTGGATTTGTATTTTTAGGATTAGGGTTAATGTTAAATTCAGCAGGTGGCTGGATATGAATATCAATGTCCTCAGAGAAACGATGAATGATATATATCCCTTGGAAAGGGATGTTCCTTCTTTCAATTCAAAAGTAAAGCCATTTTTGTGCATAATCCAATAGTCTTTTTCATTCAGTGCTGCTTGAATGCCTTTTTCCTCTTCAAGGGCACTGAGCAAATCAACAAAATTTCTGTGATGGTGCAGATATTTAGATGGTATAAGCTGTATTGGACTCTGCTGATAAAAGCTTTCTTAAAAGTTTTTTGGTTCTAACACTACCATAATTTTTAGTAGCTCTTTCTAATTTTTTTACATCAAAGAATTGTCTCTTTGAATAAACCTTTTCCAAAACATGTTCCTTATCCTCAGCTAAATTTTCCAAATTATTAACAAGGTCAACAAGTAAAAATTCCTTAGTTACTTTCTTTGGAAAATGGGGCTTTATACAAAAAGAAAACGTTCTTTTGCCAAGCATAAACTCTCCATGACGCTTATGATTATACACAACACGCTTATTATAGAGTTGAGTTGTGCCAACGCCTAAAGTATTATAGAGATTAGGGGACATCACTAAAAAGCGATCATCTTTGAGAAATTGATGTACCAAGGTTTCTTCATTTGGTGGCGTATGCCCAAAAACTGTTTTCTTTTGGCAGTAATAAAGTCCCTGTGATAACTTTTGAAGCACATCGCTTTTAACAAGTGCATGGATATGACGGTCAACAGACTTAGACCATTGTTCTAAATCTGCTCTACGATACACCTCTCCAGGCTTTAAATGTGCTTTAAGTTCATCAAGTTTCATGACAATTTCCTTTAATATAGTGTATATAAATTTGTATAAAATGCAAGATATATCATTTAAAATTCATGCAAATGAATCATTTAATTATCAATAATGCAAATAGTTGAATTTGCTTATGTTTTCCTTGTCTCGGAAGATTGTTGATTGGACTTTGCAACCCACTTTGGAAGCCAAAGGTTCTGTGCGTCCTTTAAAAATGGCTCTGCAAATTCGTAAAAAGAAGAGTGAATTAGTTCATCATCGTAACGGCGATTCGGTCTGACCGTGGTGTTCAATAATGCTATTGGGTTTATGCTGATTTGATTCAAAAAGCATGCATCAAAATGAGTATGTGTTCTTTGGTATAACCTAATGAAAATTCTATGACAGAAAGATTCAACCTAACCCATAAGAAGAGTTCAATTTTGGGAATAGATTTGTATTTAAAGGGTCTTTGATGTAATAAATTGATTAAAGTAGTCCAAAAAATCAATTTGGAGATAATATATCAATCTCAATCATACGCAAAAATAAAATCTAAATAACCATCATTCCTTCCCAGCCACTCCGAAACCATTTTTTACCTATTTGCTTATATTCTCCTTAAAACTCTCCTTCACTCAGCTTTAAATACTTAAATAAAAGTCCAAAATATTACAATATGTTAAAATAGCTGATTAAATGGATAGAATCCTCTCATTGATACTTTATTTATATATTTTCTTTGTATCGTTCAATGAAAATATCAAATCTAAGGCCTTAGTTATTCGCTATAAATCATTGATACGAATTAATAGCTTGAAAATCAGACAAATATAACATTGATTAGCTAAGTAAATTTATGGAAAACAAAACTTTACGTAATTGGAGTGCCCTTTTGTTGTCTTCAGTTGTAGCGTCTTCTTTGACATTACAATCAACACAAGTCTTGGCAGTTCCCAGTATCAACCATCCTTATTATAGTGATAAGCGAATTGAGGCAAATTATACGTTACAAGATCGGGGTATCACAGGAAAAGTAGTTGACGAAAATGGTCAAGCCCTACCTGGAGTAAACATCAAGCTCAAAGGTACTACCAAAGGTACAAGTACCGACAGCAATGGTGATTTTAAACTTTCAGTTCCTGACAAAGGAAATGCAATACTTGTACTTTCGTTAGTTGGTTACAAAACACAAGAAGTGACTGTTGGAAGTAAGAATTCACTTGATATTATAATGAGTGTTGATACCAAAGATTTACAAGAAGTAGTTGTCGTGGGTTATGGTACTCAAAAGAAAACAGAGTTAACGGGTTCTGTAGCGGTAGCTTCTGGTGAACTGCTTAATAAACGTATTGCGACCAACCCTGCAACAATGCTACAAGGTCAATTACCTGGCTTACAAGTTGTACAAGGTTCAGGTGAACCCGGTAATGAAGGTGTTAGTCTAAGAATTCGTGGTGTTGGTACATTTAGTGGTGCGGGTAATGACCCACTCGTCATTGTAGATGGTTTGCCCGGTAGCCTTAGCTCTATCAACCCTAATGACATTGAGACGGTTTCGGTATTGAAAGACGCATCTTCAGCTGCAATTTATGGGGCAAGAGGTGCTAATGGGGTAGTGCTTATCACTACCAAAAAAGGGAAATCAGGAAAACTGGTCTTTAATTATACCTACAACAATGGTATCACACAAGCAACTAAGCTTCCTGACTTGATTACTAATTCAGCCGAGTTTATGGAGTTGAACAACGAAGCAAGAGTAAACTCTGGCTTAAACCCTATATATTCGCAAGCTACAATTGATTTGTATAGAAACGCCACTGACCGTGAGAAATACCCTAACCACAATTGGTTGGACGATATTTTCCAAAAAGTGAATGTACAAAACCATTACCTCAACGTAAGTGGCGGCAAAGACAATACCAATTACAGCGTTGGTTTGGGTTATACAAGCCAACCAGGTGTAATGAAAGGTTTTGATTACAAAAAATATACTTTGCAATTCAACCTTAATTCTAAGGTAAACGATTTTATTTCATTTGGTACGAATACCCTTCTCCGCTATGGTAAACGTATGGGTGCAAGACAGGGTTCGGGCGATTTATTTTTAGCAACCTTAGCTCAGTCTCCATTATACAAACCAAAATTGTGGGATGGTAGCGGTCGTTATACATTCAGAGCTTTCTCGAACGAAGCAGGTAACAAAAACCCTTTGGCAATTGCTGAAAACGTAAATGCCTCTACTGACGACTACTACGCACAAGTAAACGGCTATGTAAATGTAAATTTGGCCAAAGGATTGGTTTGGGAAACACGAGGTGGAGCTAACTTTACTTTCTATAAGACCTATGATTTTAGACCAAAGATTCCGATGTATTTGTATTCTGATTTAAGTGCAGCAGGGAACGTTGACGTAGGAACATTAGGGCTTTATGTATCACAAAATAATAGTTTATATACGGTAATTTATAGCCAGTTGAACTATGATAAAACTTTTGGCGACCACCACGTAAATGCTTTGGCGGGAGCTCAACAAGAACAAAATAAAGACCAGTTCATGAGTGCTTTCAGAAGAGAGTTTGCTTCTAACCTTGTACAAGAATTAGACGCAGGACCTGCAGAAGGCATGAACAACAGTGGTACTGCTTCTGAATGGGCGATTAGGTCGTTTTATGGTCGTTTGAACTACGACTATAAAGGCAAATACCTTGTAGGTTTAAGTACTCGATATGATGGTACTTCTCGCCTTCCAACTGATACTCGTTGGGGTTTATTCTACGCATTCTCTGGTGGTTGGAGAGTATCGGAAGAAGCATTCTTGAAAGATGCTAGCTGGTTGACTGATTTAAAATTGAGAGGTTCTTGGGGTAAATTAGGAAACCAAAATATCGGTACTTATCCTTATCAAAATGTATTGACTGCCACAGCTTATCCATTTGGTAGCTCCCTTACAACTGGCTACTATGCTGGAGGTTTAGTGGACCCTTCACTTACTTGGGAAACTACGCAAACTTTAGACTTTGGTCTTGATCTTGCTTTATTAAATGGTCGCTTGAATATTACAGCTGATTGGTACGACAAACAAACTTTCAATATCTTACGTGGCTATCAAGTACCTCTTTATGTTGGTTTAGGAGCACCTACTGTAAACAACGGTAGAGTGAAAAACACAGGTTTTGAGTTGGATGTACAGTACCAAGATAAAATTACTAACGATTTAGGGTATAAAATTGGAGGTAACATTCAAACATATAAAAATACTTTAGTTGAGTATGGTGCTAAAGAAATTGGTGGCAATACGATTCGTGAAGAAGGTCGTCCTTTAGATGAATTCTATTTATACCAATGGGATGGTATCTTCCAAAACCAAGCTGAAATTGACGCATGGCCAACGCAGCCTATCACTCCTAGACCTGGAGATTTGAAAATTAAAGATGTAAATGGCGATGGAAAAATTGATGCTAACGACAGAACCTACACGCCTGGCCGTTATCCTGTGGCTTCTTACAATGTCAATTTAGGTTTAACGTGGAAAAACTTCGATTTATCGGCACAGATTTTTGGTTCATTTGGTCAAAAAATTTATGTGAATGGTTGGGGGGTAGAACCGTTTAGACAGGGTTCTGTGCCTACTACTGATTGGAGAAACAGATGGACTCCTACGAATCCTTCTACTACAATGCCAAGAATTTACATTGCAGATGGTTATCCTGCGGTACAAAACTATGCTTCAACTTTCTATTTGAAAGATGCTTCGTTTGTACGCTTGAAAAACTTACAAATAGGTTATAACATTCCAAAAGTAGTGCTTGATAAAGTGAAACTTCAATCTTTACGAGTGTATTTTGCAGGAGATAACTTGCTAACCATAAGCAAATTCCCTGGACTTGACCCTGAGCGTACAAGTATCAGTGGTAACTACGTTTCGTATCCGCAAAATCAGGTATTCACATTTGGTCTTAATGCTCAATTCTAAAATTTGAACTTCTTTATTATGAAAACATATAAAAAAGTATCTTGTCTGCTTGCTTTATCGCTTACTTTACTTCAGTCATGTAAAGAGAATGCCTTAGAAGTAGCTCCTCTTGATAGGCTATCCACTTCCGTATTCTGGAAAACAGAATCTGACGTACAATCGGCTCTGGCGGGTTGTTATGCTTATTTAAAAACTGGTGGTGCTCCTGTTTCGTTGTTTTACCAAGCAGGATGGGATGCCCTCACAGACGATGCTTATAGCCAATATCCTTGGGATGCTGCTATTCAAGACATCAGCTTTAGTGGTCCAACCCCAAATACTGGTGGTTATGTTTACAATAGTTATGCAGTTAGCTATCAGGCTATCGCTGCTATAAACAATCTGTTGGCAAACGCTGGAAATATTTCGATGGATGCCGCAGCAAAAACCAAATACCTTGCCGAAGCAAATTTCTTGCGTGCGTATTTTTACTTCCAATTGGCTCAACTTTATGGCAATGTGATTATTACAACACAGCCAGAAGCTACTACTTTCAAAGAGTCTAAAAGTAAATCAACCAGAGATGAGGTACTGACATTGGTTATCCAAGATTTAGATAAGGCTATTGCTGGTTTACCAGACATCGCATATACTGACGGTCATGTGGTGAAAGGTGCGGCTCAAACACTAAAAGCAAGAGTACTGTTGTTCCAAAAGAAATATGCTGAGGCTGCCACTTTATCAAAAGCGGTTATTGATGGAGGTAAATTCAAACTTTCAACTAATTTCAGCGAAATTTTCTATAAGCCTGGACAAACCAATAACAACGAGATTCTATTCTCTGTAAAGAACTTACCTCCAAATTCATACCCTGTACAAGGTATCGACTTGGTTATTGGTAACTGGTTGGCATTACAACCTACGTTAGACCTTGCCAGTGAGTACGAATGTAAAGATGGTTTACCAACTTCATCTTCGCCATTGTACAACGCTGCTACTCCTTACGAAAACCGTGACCCTCGTTTGAGAATGACCGTTTTTGTAGATGGTGACGATGAATCGAAAGGATGGAAAAAATACAATGGTTCGCAAACGGTATTCAAAGCATTTACCAACAGTAATACTACAGGTTTGGCTATCAAGAAAACCCTAGATCCAACCCAAAGTGACCCTGGTTATAGTACAGTAAGTAGCCAAGATATTGTATTGATGCGTTATGCAGAAGTATTATTGAACTACGCAGAAGCTGAAAACGAAGCCAATGGCCCAGCCAATGCTTATGCTGCTATCAACCAAGTTCGTGCCAGAGTTGGAATGCCTGCTTTACCAACAGGCTTGACACAAGCACAAATGAGAGATAGAATCAGACACGAACGCAGAGTTGAATTGGCTCTTGAAGGTTTCCGTTATTTTGATTTAAGAAGATGGGGGACTGCCATACAAGAATTGAATGGTTTTGAAATTGTACCAGGCAATACCAACCTTAAAAAGAAAATTTACAAAACTACTTTTGATTACTGGCCAATTCCACAAACTGAAATCGACCGTACAAAAGGGTTAGTTCAAAATTCAGGATACTAAGTCCTAGTATTAATACCCTACCACAGATATGAAATACTACATTTATTATCTGTGGTAACTTACAAATATTAGTGTAACATTTTTTAGTGGTGAGTGATACTTTTAAAAATTGATAGTCGGTTTTTAAAAGTATCACTCACCACTTTTTTTAGAAGGACGAAGTCTGCAACAGCTTTCGAGTTACAAAAATGCAGTAACCAAAGTATTATTTCTTTTAGCTACCAACGCATCATTTATACTTATATACTTATAATCCTAATCCATGCTTAGAAGTCTTTTATTTTTGCCATTCTTATGTTGTTCTTTATTAAAGAACATAGCAAAGCCCCCCAATCAAAGTCACCATAAAAATACTCTAAATTACTATTTTAACACACCAGCCTCCAACTGGAACGAGGCTATTCCTATTGGCAATGGGAGAATGGGTAGTATGATTTTTGGCACTGTTAATCAAGAACTTATCCAAACAAACGACGATACCTTTTGGTCGGGAGAACCCCGTAATCTTCAAAAACCTGGCACATATCAATACCTCGAAGAGATAAGAAAACAAATAAAGCATGGCAATACCTCAGAAGCCCAAAAGCTCATCAATAGCCACATGCTTGGTGCTTGGAACCAAAGTTATATGCCTTTGGCAGATATTTTACTACGAATGAATCAAGATGAAACCCAAGCAACAGCATATAAAAGGTCATTAGATTTATCAACAGGCATTGTTACGATAGCTTACAAGCAAAAAGAAGTCAACTACAAAAGAGAAATCTTTGCTTCTTTTCCACAGCAAGCCATCATCATTCGTCTTACCGCAGACAAAAAAAAGGCCCTCAATCTCATCGCATCTCTCCAAAGCTTGGTCAAATACCAAACCCATTCTGCCAACCAGCAGCTCATCATCAATGGTCAAGCGCCCATTCATATAGAACCCAATTATCAAGGCATACACCCTCCCATTTACCAAGATGGGCATGGAATGCGTTTTGAAGGGCGATTATTTATTACTGAAACCGATGGACAAATTCTTGCTGATAGCAACCAATTAAAACTACAAAATGCTTCTTTTGCTACCTTAGTTTTTGTAGATGCCACCAGTTATAATGGTTTTGATAAAGACCCTTTTTCAGCAGGAAAAGACGAAAAAAAGCAATGCGAAGCATACAGTAAAGGCTTGTTGGGAAAGTCATATCAAGCCATACGTCAGGCACATATCAAAGATTACCAAGCGTTATTTGGACGTGTAAATCTTCATTTGGGGACAAGTACTGAAGATAATTTTCCTTTAGACCAACGCATCAAAAACTATAACAAAGACAAAGACCCAGCCCTTACAGCCTTGTATTTTCAGTTTGGCAGGTATTTACTGATTTCTTCTTCTCGAAAAGGCTCGCAACCAGCTAATTTACAAGGCATTTGGAGTAATTTATTACAACCAGCATGGAGTGCCAACTGGACAATCAACTGCAATGCTCAAATTAATTATTGGCCTGTCGAGCTTGCCAATTTATCTGAATGTCATTTACCGCTTTTAAATTTAATTCGAGAAACGACAGTAGATGGTCAAAAAACAGCCAAAAACTTATACAATTCCCGTGGTTGGATGGCTCATCATAACATAGATTTATGGCGAACCACTTGGCCAGTAGGCGGCAATGGCCTTTGGGCGATTTATCAAGTGGGCGGAGCATGGCTATGCCAGCATATTTGGGAGCATTATTTGTTTACACAGGATAAGCAATTTTTGGCCGAATACTTTCCAATTTTATACGAAGCATCCCTTTTTTATGTCGATAATTTGCAAGAAGATGGCCAAGGTTATTTAGTTACGAATCCGTCTGAGTCATTTGAAAATCATTATTTTAATGCCAAAAAAGAAAAAGTATGGGCTTGTGAAGGAGCTGTACAAGATATGCAAATTATCCGTTCATTATTGAAAAACACCCTCCAAGCGTTTGATATTTTGGGAAAAGACCAAACCCAAAAACAAGAAATTGCCCGTGTCTTAGCCCGATTAGCCCCAATGAAAATAAGTCCACGAACGGGGCAATTACAAGAATGGAACGACGACTGGGATGCCGCCGAGCCATTCAACGGGCAAGTACCGCATGGTTGGGGGCTTGTTGCCAGTGATTTAATCACCCTTCATCAAACGCCCGATTTAGCCAAAGCCATTCGTCAAACCATCACCTATCGAAAACCCGCTTATGCCATGAACACGGGAAGTTGGTCGGGGGCATTTGCTGCTAACTTTTGGGCGAGATTAGCCGAAGGCGACAGCGTACAAATGGTTTTAGATAGACATTTTTCAAAAGCCCTGTACACCAATTTGACCTGCCAGTTTACTGGATTTTGGCAAATTGACGGCAACCTCGGCATGACTGCCGCCATAGGCGAAATGCTTATGCAGAGCCAAGGGGGCGAAATAGCCTTATTGCCTGCTTTGCCCTCGAAATATCCTACTGGTTACGTAACAGGTCTGAAAGCAAGAGGTGGCTACACCGTAGATGTATTTTGGGAAAATACCAAACTTACAAAAGTCGTTATAAAATCACGTTTAGCAGGCAAGGTATCGATACGTTATAAAGATAAAGTAAAACAATTAACAGTAAAACCTTTGAGTAGTTTTACGTTAACCGACGCAGATTTTCTATAAACTAATTGACTCAATCTTGTATTGTTTAAAAACCCCAATAAACAGCATTTATTGGGGTTTTTATCCTTAAAATATATTATTTATTATAGAAATATTACAACAGGTTAAGATAGCTTACTAAAAAGATAATAACCACCAAAAGCCTCTTTTTTAATATATTTTCTTTGTATCGTTCAATGTTTAACAATAAGGCCTTAGTTACGTTTCTAACATTGAGATACGTTAAAAGCTTTTATATCAAATTATTTACAATCATTGATTAGCTGAGTCATTTTATGGACAACAAAACTTTACGTCATTTGAATGCTCTAATTCTGTCATCGGTTGTTGCTTCTTCTCTAGCAATTTACTCCACACAGGTTTTAGCGTCAACAATCAATCAACCTTATTTTAATAATAAGCGTATTGAGTCTAAATTCTTCCAAGACCAAACAATTACGGGCAAAGTAGTTGACGAAAATGGTCAAGGATTGCCAGGTGTCAACATCAAGATTAAAGGTACTACTAAAGGTACCAGCACCGACAGTAAGGGTAGCTTCAAATTTACGATTCCTGACAAAGGAGATGTAACATTGGTGTTTTCAATGATAGGCTACAAAACCCAAGAAGTAACAGTGGGTGGCAGAACTGTTTTTAACATCGTACTTTCCAGCGACAACAAAGCCTTAGACGAAGTAGTAGTGGTAGGTTATGGCTCACAAAAGAAAAACGACGTTACAGGTTCGGTGTCGGTAATCAAAGCCTCACAATTTGAAAACCAACCATTGACCAACGCAGCACAGGCTTTGGCAGGTAAAGTAGCTGGTGTAAACCTTAACCAAAACTCAGGTTTGGCAGGTGACGACAACTCTAAGATTGTGATTCGTGGAACAGGAACACTCGGAAACTCAGACCCCTTAATCATTATTGATGGAGTTATTGCTACTACCGAATCGACACCACAATTCAATGCCAGTGGTGGAAGTGTACCAAGCAAATCTATCAACCCGCTCAATTCTATCGACCCTACTGATATTGAATCGATTACCGTATTAAAAGATGCCTCTGCTGCTTCTATTTATGGTTCGAGAGCTTCAAATGGGGTAATTTTGGTGACAACTAAAAGAGGAAAAGAATCAGCAAAACCCACAATCAAGTACAATGGCTATTATGGGGTAAGCTCGGCTACGAGTCTTCCTAAGATGGTTTCTAATACCATGGATTTCATGACCTTAGCTAACTAAGCTGCTGTAAACAGTGGGAAGTCTCCATCTTTCTCGACTGCTACCATGAATACATACAAAGGTTTTGGTAATATGACGAACACCAATTGGATGGACTTGCTTTTCAAACAGTCGGCAGCTATGTCACAACACGACTTGTCGATTTCTGGTGGTAATGCCAATACCAATTACTATATTTCATTTGGTGTATTGAACCAAGATGCTATCGTAACACAAGGGAATTATCAACGCTACAATACTCGTTTGAACATTGACTCAAAAGTATTAAACAACTTCAAGGTTGGAACAAGCTTAACATTCAGTAGAGGCGAACAAAATATGCCATCAAGCGACATTTTGTATGTGTCGGTACTTGATGCTATGCGTGCTACACCTGTAATGCCTGCTTATACCAGCGATGGAAAGTTGGCAATCTTGGATGGATATTCGTTTTCGGCACTCAACTCTATCCAAGCAGGTAATGCCTTGGCAAGGTCGGCGGCCAATCAGGTAGTTTCTACCACACAATCGTTTTTAGGCTCGGGCTATGCCGATTGGGAAATTATCAAAGACCTTCATTTAAGAGGTAGCGTTACGGTAAATATCAACCCTTACGACCGCTTCGACTGGGCATCAAACCTTACAGGCTACAACTGGCGTTATCAAGAGTTATTGACACAAGGGTATAAATTGAGTGATTTGACAGGTGCACTTTCAACGTCTTCGTTGACATTGACCAACAGCGAATCAAAAAGAATCAACCCTTATGCTCAATTATCATACAACAAAACTATTGGCAAACACCAAATGGGAATCATGGGGGGCTATAGCTATGAGAAAAATACATGGACTTACAACTATACTTCTCGTAGAAATTTCTCATCAAACGAAACAAGAATCCTTTCGGCGGGCGACCCTTCTACTCAAAACAACGGAGGTACTGCTACCCAAAACGCCTTGGTTTCTCAGTTCGGTAGATTCAACTACACGTATGATGGTAAATACCTTTTTGAAGCTACAGTACGAAGAGATGGGTCTTCTCGTTTTGGGGTAAATAACCGTTTTGGGGTTTTTCCAGCTTTCTCTTTAGGTTGGGTAATGACTTCCGAAAGTTTCATGAAGCAACAAAATGTGATAGACTTCTTGAAAATCAGAGCTTCTTGGGGACAATTGGGTAACCAATATGCTTCCTCTGATTTCCCTTATGTAGCACTGATTGGTTTTGGTAACAACTACAACTTCAACAATGTTACGGTAGGCGGTGCTGTACAAACGACTTATGGCAACCCAGACCTTAAATGGGAAACTTCTACTACGACCAATATTGGTTTCGATTTGTTCTTATTCAAATCAAAACTTAGCATCGTAGCCGATGCCTATCAGAAAAATGCTAAAGGTATCATTTATAATACGCCACTGCCTTCTAATACAGGTTTCTCCTCTGTTACTTCAAACTTAGCAAGTGTACAAAACAAAGGGATTGAATTGGCGGTAAACTACAACGACAAAATTGGAGATGTATCATTTAGCATTGGAGGCAATGCAGCCTACAACAAAAACGAGTTGGTTTACATCAACCCTGAATCGAGTGATGAGAAAGATAGAGTAATCGATGGAAATTATGCCCTTTTGCGAGGTCAACCCGTTGATGCCCTTTATGGCTTGAAAGTTATAGGTATTTTCCAAAATCAAAGCGAAGTAGATAACTCACCTAAGCAATTCAGTGGTACAGCTTCTGGCGATTTGAAATACGAGGACTTCAACAAAGATGGTAAAATTGATGCCAACGATAGACAAGTACTAGGGAAAGAGTCTCCAAGTTGGGTGTATGGATTTAATGCTTCGGTATCGTACAAAAAGTTTACCTTATCGGCTCAATTCCAAGGCATTGGAGATGCTCAAACGTATGGCTCTTATGAGTATTTTATACCAACGTTCCAAGGCTCAAACTTTGGCGAACAGTGGCTCAATCGTTGGACACCAAGCAACCCAAGTACAACAATGCCTCGTGTATGGGATACTTCTGGCCCAAATACGCAAATGACCAACTCTTTCTTCGTACAAGACCGTTCGTTCTTGAGAATGAAGAATATCACGTTGGAATACAACTTTAAAGATTTGGTTAAAACCAATTTCTTTAAAAGCCTTAAAGTATATGTAAGTGGTCAAAATTTACTTACGTGGACAAATTTCAAAGGATTTGACCCAGAAAAGAGTGCTCGATTAGACAGAAGTGGTATTCCACAAGTGAAAATATTCTCTGCGGGCGTAAATGTTGAATTTTAATTGATGTAATATACTGGATTATGAAAAAAATATGTATTCTAACAGTAATGTGTTTTTTATTGAACGCATGTACTGATAAACTGGAACTAAGTCCTTTAGACTCGATAAGTACCCAAAATTTCTTCAAAACACAAGAAGACTTTGACCTTGCCGTAAATGGTCTATATAACTATATGCAAGGCAAAGGAAATGTTGGACGTAACGGCGTTTATGCTGGAGATTTGTATTGGGAAGTAGCCAGTGATGCGGCATACTTCCAGTTTTCGTGGCATACACCTTGGTACGATATTTCTAACGGAAACCTTGCCCCAACTACCGATAACGTAAGATTCATTTGGGACTATGGTTACAGAGCTATTGGTTGGGCCAACACCATATTAGACAATATGGATAAGGCAAGTATTGATGCCAATACCAAAAAAATATACGAAGGAGAAGTAAAGTTTTTACGAGCAATTACCTACCTCCGAATGGTAAGTTTGTACGGCGATGTTCCTTTGGTTTTAAAACAATTGCCTGTTAGTGAGGCAAAAGTACCGAGAGATTCAAAAGAATCGGTTTTAACACAAGTAGTTGCCGACCTCGACGAAGCTGCACAGAAATTGTCGCTTACTCCATTCAATAGTCAAAAAGGTAGAGCCACTAAACAGGCTGCTTTAGGGATGAAAGTAAGAGCCTTAACTTATGCGGCAAGTCCACTTTTCAATCCTTCTGGTGATACTAAAAAATGGGAAGCTGCTAAAACTGCCGCTTCTGAGTTGATGACAATTGCTACGCAGAACCCTACTTTAGTTGGTTTGGAATCGAGCTATGATAATATTTTCTCGGTAAGCAACGAAGACAATAAAGAAGTACTATTCAATATTGAATACACCGCCAACAACTCGCAAGAAGGTGGTAATAATTTGCTTCCTTTTGGTCCTCGTACTTTGCCAACTCAAGGTGGAGTAGCTGGTGGCTGGGGTTCTTCGGCAATTACGCCTGAATATGCCGACTCATATTTGATGAAAGATGGTTTAACTGCCGCTACTTCGCCCTTGTATTCGGCAGCAAATCCTTGGGCAAACAGAGACCCTCGTTTCTATACAACTTATTTTGTGGCGGGCATTTCAACATTGCCTGATGGCTCTATCTTTAATATCGACCGTGTAAACAGTTTTCCTGGTGGTACATTTCAAGCGGCATATCCGATGTCTATTCGCAAAGGTGTTGACCCATCTGCCAAAAACCAAGCATACGATAACGAACAAGCGCCCAATACCATTGTGTTGAGATATGCCGATGTACTACTCATGTATGCCGAAGCTCAAAACGAAATTAGTGGCCCAGATGCAACTGTATATGCCGCTATCAACCAAATTCGAAGCAGAGCTGGTTTGCCCAACTTAGCCACAGGTTTATCGAAAGATGCTATGCGTACAGCTATCCAAAATGAAAGAAAATGGGAATTAGGCTACGAAGGAGTAAGGTATTTTGATATTCGCCGTTGGAAAATTGCTGATGCTGTTCTGAACAACTTACCCAAAGGCCCAACCCTCAACGTAACGCCTGCGAAGAAATTTGTAGCAACTAAGCATTATTGGTGGCCACTTGCTCAAAGTACAATTGATGCCAACCCTAAACTCATTCAAAATGATGGCTACTAAGTTAGTGATTGAGTTAATTGTGAGTTAATTTATTAATTATAAGACACTTACAATTTTCAATTACCACTTAATGACCAAAGGGGTACAAAAAAGAGTTAAACAGTATGCCAAACATAAGCATACCGTTTAACTCTTTTTTAATCATGAAGTACTAATGCAAAATTGTGAACTAGTGGATTGATTATTAGCACTTTATACCCAAACAATAAGAGCATTTGCATGACTTATCGAACATAGGTTTTTTGATAAATAGCTGGGCTTGCACCTGTTAATAATTTAAATTTTTCGTAAAAACAAGTAAAATTATTAAAGCCACTTTCATAGCAAATTTGCTTGAGCGTCAAATGACCATTGAGCAACAATTTACAAGCATAGCCAACCCGTACTTCCAACAAAAAACGAGAATATTGCTTGCCTGTTTTCGATTTAAAATACCTACAAAAGGAATTGGGAGCTAAACCTACCAAAGATGCTACTTCGTCTAAACTAATTTTGTTATGAAAATTTTGCAGGGTGTAATTATATATTATATTGAGTCGCTCGTTTTCAATATCAGATGTTTCGTGCCGAAAACCAATAGAAGCCAATAAACTGCTATTATCGCACTGACTGGCAATTTGCAAACTTTCCATCAATAACATGAGGCGGTAACTGCCTTCTGCATGGTATAATTTTTCTATTAAATCGGCTACTTTTAGTTTTAGGTTTTCTTCCAAAAAAATACCTCTTTTGGCTCGTTCCAATACATACTTGATGCCTTTATTTTCGGGTAAATTGAGAAATCTGTCACCCCAAAAATTTTCTGAAAAATGTATAACCGTTGCATAAGGAAACTTAGCATGAGTGGCATAATCCTCATGATCGTAATGCCAATAATGCGGTAAATTTGTACCTATTAATACAACATCGCCAGCCTTAAAGCGACGGATGCTGTCACCAACAAACTGAGTGCCACTGCCTCTGTGAAAGAGCACCATTTCTACCTCGGCGTGGCAATGCCATCTTGAATTGACATTGGGCATGAGTTCCTGACGAATACTGAATGAACGATTCGGCACAGTTGCAACTTGTAAAAGATGAGGTTTCATAAGTGATGTTGCCTAATAATCCTGATTGATATGACCATTTGCTTTCAAGTATTATTTATGAGAAAAAAGTAAAAATTCCTGCTATTTCATAAATAATCATTTGAATAGTACAAATGTAGGTGAGCTTTAGGCAGTAAATCGGGGGGATTTAATTCAAAAATGAGGGCGAAATAATACCGTCCTCATTTATTTTATCTCTTGACTAGCCATAGGCAACAATTTTTATGTACAAAGCTATTTTTTATTCGTTTTAGCATACTCCGAGGGCGAGCACCCAAATAGCTCTTGAAAATGTTGTCGAAAATATTTTGAATCTTCTATGCCAACCATTCCCGTTACTTCTGAAACCCTTAAATTAGATGTACTCAAGAGTTGCGCCGCCCGCTTAAGCCGTACATCTCGAATAAACTCAACGACTGATTTGCCTGTAATACCTTTGATTTTTCGGTATAAAACAGGCTGACTCATGCCTAATTCTTTCAACAAAGCTTGCACATTGAAGGCGGAGTTTTCTAAATTTTCTTCGACTATTCTCATAGCTTTTTCTAAAAATACTCGCTCTTCGTCTGGAATAACAATGTGGGTTGGTTCTTGTAAAATTTGCTTGCTATAATACTCCTTTATCTTGAGCCTGTTTTGTAAAAGCGTTGTCACTTTTGTAAGCAATACATGGGGGTTGAAGGGCTTGCTAATATAATCGTCAGCCCCCATTTCCAAGCCCTCAATTTCATGGATAGATGCCGTGCGTGCAGTAAGTAACAATACCGGAACATGAAGCGTTTTGGGGTTATTTCGTATCATTTTACAAAGCTCTAAGCCGTTTACCTCGGGCATCATAATATCACTGATAATCACATCTGGCATAGTACTTAGGGCTTTTTCGTAGCCTTCTTGTCCGTCAGTAGCAGTACTTACTTGGTATACTTTTTCAAATAGTTGTTGTAAATACAGGCGTATTTCGGCATTATCCTCTACAATGAGTACATGCCAGTTGGATTGATGCCCTGTCTTAAATAATGATTGGTCGGCTTGTGTTGTACCATCAGATGAGGTGATACTTTCCATAAAAACATCTTCTTCTTTAATAAGGCTTTGGGTAGAAATATGCTCTTTACCTAAAGGTAGATGAACAGTAAACGTTGTGCCAACTCCTACGGTACTACTTACACTTATTTCACCGCCATGTGCTTTTACAAATTGCTTTACTAAAGACAAGCCAATGCCTGTACCCATTACTTTGAGCGACTCTGTATGAGCTGCTTGGTAATAGGGGTCAAAGATTTTTGATAATTCTTTTGCCTCAATGCCAATGCCTGTATCTTTCAGACTAATTACCAAAAAGTTATCATTCAATTGCTGGTTTTTCCATACCGTAGTCTGTGTAGATGACCCAACTACGGAAATACGCATGGTGATGTTACCTTTGGCAGGTGTAAATTTAAAGGCATTAGAAAGTAAATTGAGGAGTACAATTTCTATTTTTTCTCTATCAATATAAAAATACACCTCTTCATCGGGCATTTCAAGGGTATATTCAATATCCAATTCTTCGCCTTTTATACCAAAAATCCAGAAGATTTCTCTTAAAAAAGTTATTGCTTCAGTTTTTCTGTACTGCATAGAAATAAGCCCTGATTCTACTTTTCTAAACTCTAAAAGCTGATTAACCAACTCTAAAAGCTTACGGGTTTGGCGTTGTACCAAATAGGCCTTTTCAGATAAACCATTTGATGACGACCTAATGGCTGTAACTAATTCTTCGATTGGACCTAAAATGAGTGTAAGTGGCGTGCGTAATTCGTGCGATACATTAGTAAAAAAACTAAGTTTCATTTCTGATAACTCCTTTTCTTTTTCATACTTTAAGCTTTCTATCAATAATTGTTCTTTGAGTTTTCGTTGGGTTTCAGTAATTCGATAATAAATCCATAAACCACCGGCTACGATCAGGGTATAAATCAAATAAGCCCACCACGTTTGCCACCACGGGGGCAAAACTACCAACGAAAGTGTAGCTGGCTCTTTCGACCAAATGCCATCCCCATTGGCTACTTTTACTTCAAAAGTATAAGTACCTGGAGCAAGATTAGAAAAATTGACGTTGCGTTGCTGTTGTGTAGTTATCCAATCGTCACTTAGCCCAATGAGGCGATAAGCGTAAATATTTTTATGGGGATTGGTATAATTAAGTCCGACAAAGTCGATAGCAAAGTTATTTTCAAAATAGTTTAATACAATTTTGGTCTGTTTATCTATAACTTTATTGAGTAAGACCCGCCCATCAAGTGTATCACCAACCTGTACTAGTTTGTTACCCACACGCAAGCCAACAATCTGAGGAATAGGGGCAAACGTATTGATTTTAATGGTATTGGGTTGAAAATAAGAAACGCCGTTAATACCCCCAAAGAAGAGCGTTCCATCAACAGCTTTCCAAGCTGCCCCTACCTTGAAAGAGTTACTTTGTAGCCCATCGTTTACATCATACCTAATATACTGATTGTTTGCAGGATTAAAACGATAAAGTCCTGTGCCACCAATCCATAAAGTACCATTTTCATCTTCTAAAATAATTTCTACGTCTTGCTCTGGCAAAAACGCATCATAACGCTGAATGACATCTTTCCCTTGGGCGTTTACATACAGTTTGTGCAAGCCACCGCCAATAGAACCAATCCACAGATTACCTTTTTTGTCTTGTTGCAAAGCCCATATATAATTGTTTTTTAGACTTTGTACATCGCCTTCTTGGTGCGTAAATCGGTGTAAGAATCGAATCCCTCCTTGTTGAATTTGGTATTTATACAATCCTTGTTTAGATGCAACCCAAAGTAAATGTTTACTCGAATCATAGAAAAAAAAGGTTACTTCTTGAGGCTGAATAGAGGTTTTTACTGGGAAAAAAGGCTTGATACTTTCGTCATTAGGATTAAACAAACAAATGCCTACGGAAGGTATTGCCAGCCACATTTGTCCATAAGCATCTGTACATAGAGCCGAAACAATACCTTTACCAAGTTTATGTTTTACTAGATAGAACTGTCCATCATTGCCTAATTTATAAAGCCCTTGTGAGTTTGTACCTACCCAAATATCTTGCCTACTATCTTTTACAATAACCGAAACATCAAAATTGAAAAGCCGATTGTTTGCATTTTGTACATGGTATTTTTTGTACTGTTTACTACGAAAATCATACGAAACGATACCTCCCCAAGTACCTATCCAAAGCAACTGACGGGCTTCGTCTTTGCAAATTGCCTTGATGTAATGGGTAGGTTTGAAACGACTACCGATTTTGTCGGGACATAACTGTCCGAACTGTTTTTGTTGCAAATCTAACTTACTTACACCACCTGCTTGGGTCGAAATCCATAAGACTTTAAATTTATCTTCATAAATATGCCTAATTCTTCTTAGGTTAAAATCAGCTCCACCCGTTTCGTTGTCTTCAAATTTAATCATTTTCTCTTCTACCAAAGGTAACTCTCCTGCAACAGTCTTGGGTTTTGACTGAATCATGACCAAACCTTTGGTTTCGCTTCCAATCCATAAATTATTATACGAATCTAAATGTAGCGCATAAACCTCAGAATATTCACTTTGCAGCCTGTAGAGCTTTTGGTATTGCCCCTTTTGATTGGGCAACCAATAAAGATGATTTTCACTTGCCACCCATATATTTTTGTGTTGGTCGATAAGTAGTTGGTCTATGTATTTCGCCTCAAACCAAGGTGTATTTACCAACATATTAGTGCGAGGTAAAGCGTAAAAAAGCCCAATAGAAGTACCAACCAATATATTATCCTGGGCATCTATCCCTATGTTACTTACCTGAAAATTGGGATTGCTCCGAGCAGGAGCAATTTGTATGATAGCCGTAATAGCTGTTTTGTTTCGTCGTTGTAATTTATAAAGTCCATTTTTAGCTGTGCCAACCCATAAATTACCTTCCGTATCGGAGCTAATACAAGAAATATGGGCACTTTTCAGTGTTTTCACCAACACCACCATCGTTTTTACCAAGGTAAAATCTAATGCTTGAAAACCATCTTTTGTGGGGTCATATATATAAATACCGTTACTTTCTGTACCAACCCACAAAAGGCTATCGCTACCCACATACAACGATTGTATTCTATCGTTTGGCAAAATCAATTGGTCGTTTTGGGGTAAATGATATGGCTTAAGTTGATATCCGTCATATCGGCACAAACCTTTGTTCGTAGCAATCCAAACGAACCCTTGTTTGTCTTGTACACTTGCCAGTGCATCGCTATGAGGTAGCCCATCTTCTACAGACAGGCGTTCAAATTTATACTTATTGGGGTCGAATTGAGCCTTACTTTTGACCACACTTACCAACAAGAATCCCAGTAGTAGTAAAACTTTACCCCCTTTTATTTTATCAAATATCACATCCATAATCATTACTATTCAATTTAATAAAAGAAGCACCAAATAGTATAATATACCCATGATTGAATGAAATACCCTCCTTATTTGGATATTTATACCGCCAAAAATATAATAAAAATACGATAGTTTTGCATAGATTTAATAACGACAAAATTATCATTACTTACCTAAGACTCTCTCGTGATGTTAAACAAGTTTACAACTTCGTGTATTTTATGTAGTATTTTTGTACGTTTGGCTTTTGCCCAACAGCAAGTCCCGTTAAACGTGTGGTACAAACAACCTGCCAACGCCACAACTGCCGATGTTAATAAAGGTTGGAACAACGACCCCGAATGGCTCAAAGCTTTTCCTATTGGTAATGGCTTTTTGGGTGGAATGGTGTTTGGTGATGTCAATCAAGAACGCATTCAACTCAACGAAAAAAGCTTGTGGTCGGGAAGCCCAAGCGATAACGACAACCCCGACGCATCGGCTTATTTGACCCAAATTAGGCAATTACTTTTTGAAGGCAAATATAAAGAAGCCAACGAACTAACCAATAAAACTCAAATCGCCAAAGGTGTTGGTACGGGCAAAGGAAATGGCACAAACGACCCTTATGGAAGTTATCAATTATTAGGCGATTTAAAGATTGATTTTGAAAAAAATGCTACTTACTCCAATTATACCCGTAAGTTAGACCTAAGCAAAGGGCTTGTAAACATTGCCTACACCCAAGAAGGCGTTGATTTTAGAAGAGAAGTGTTTGTGAGTTATCCAGACCGTGCCATGCTCATTCGTTTTACCACCAATAAAAAAGGAGCTTTGAGCTTTAAGGCATCGCTTTCTCGCACAGAACGTTTTGCAGTACAGACCTTAAAAGACCAATTATTGATGACTGGTAGCATGGATAATGGCAACAAAGGCGATGGCATGAAATATGCTACTCGTTTGAAAGCCCTCAGTCAAGGCGGAAGTATCTCTTATCAGAATGGCGTGTTGGAAGTGAAGAATGCCAATGAGGTTACTTTATACGTGGTTGCTTCTACCGATTACAAACAGGCATATCCAACTTTTATTGGCGACAATCCAGTAGAAACTACGCAAAAACAATTGGCTCAAGTAACAGCCAAGCCTTATGCGTTGGTACTAAAAAATCATACGCAAGATTTTTCATCTTTGATGAGCAAAGCAAGTTTAAATTTATCAAAAATAAGTACTGATACTATTCCAACTGATGTGCGCTTGACCAACAATTCTACTGCCAACGATTTGCATATACAAGAATTGTATTTTCAGTTTGGTCGCTATTTGTTGGTATCGTCTTCGAGAAAAGGAAGTTTGCCTGCCAATTTGCAAGGAATGTGGTCGAATAAAATCCAAACCCCTTGGAATGGCGACTACCACGTGAACATCAATGCTCAAATGAATTATTGGCCTGCCAACGTAACAAACCTTGCTGAATGTAATACGCCCATCCTCGAATTGATTCAGTCAATTGTAAAACCCGGCGAACGCACGGCTGCTATTCAATACAAAGCCAAAGGTTGGATTGTGCATCCTGTAACAAACGTGTGGGGCTATACCGCACCGGGCGAGCATCCAAGTTGGGGTATGCACATAGCTGCGGGTGGTTGGGTTTCTCAACATTTGTGGCAACATTATACCTACACAAAAGACAAAACGTATTTACAAAAAGTATATCCAACGCTACTCAAATCGGCTGAATTTTATTTAGATTGGTTGGTGCAAGACCCACGCACAGGCAAGCTTGTTTCTGGCCCTACTTCCTCGCCCGAAAACAATTTTTATGCCCCCGATGGCTCGGTGGTTTCGATGAGTATGGCTCCTTCGCATGACCAAGAAGTAATTCAGGAAATTTTTAGTACTGTGTTATTGGCAGCCAAAGACCTCAACGACAACAATCCACTTTTAAGTAAAATAAAAACAGCCCTCAACAACCTGATGCTTCCTAAAATTGGTACAGATGGTAGGTTGATGGAGTGGGCAGAAGAATTTAAAGAAAGAGATATTACCCATCGCCATGTATCGCATTTGTACGCCCTTTATCCAGGTACTTGGATAGATGCCTACAAAACACCAGACTACGCCAAAGCTGCTCAAAAATCGTTGGAAGTACGTACCGATGTGGGTACTGGCTGGAGCTTGGCTTGGAAAATTAGCTTTTGGGCAAGGTTGAAAAACGGTAATCGAGCACATCAATTATTGCAAAACTTACTGAAACCTACCTACAATAACACCATTAATATGTCGGATGCTGGTGGCACGTATTACAACCTTTTCTGTGCTCATCCGCCTTTCCAAATTGATGGAAACTTTGGCGGAACGGCTGGTATTGCCGAAATGCTGATGCAAAGCCACGGAGGTGAAATAGAGTTGTTGCCTGCACTTCCTAACGTTTGGGAAAAAGGTGAGGTGAAAGGTTTGAAAGCACGCAATGGCTTTGAAGTAGCCATTCAGTGGAAAAATGCAAGCTTGAAACAAGCTACCATCAAATCGTTGGTTGGCGAAAAATGTGTAATTCGTACTCAATCGCCAGTAGCTATCAAGGGACTTACCGTAAAATCTGTAAAAGATTCTTTCGGCTATACAACCACTTTCAACACCACAAAAGGACGTGTTTATCTTGTAGAATCACTTTAAAATTTATCTTTATTAACAGATGAAATGTAATAGTAAGTTTACCCTAACCATAGGGTTAATGGCATTGCTTTGCCTTTTCAGCAGTAACTTGCAAGCACAGTCGGTTAGGAGTAAAATCAATATCAACCGAGCGTGGAAGTTTTTTTTAGGCGATACAACTCAAGCCGAAAAAGCAACTTTCAGTGATAAATCATGGAAAAACATCAACCTTCCTCACAATTTTAGCTTACCGTATTTTCAGGAAGCTCGCTGGTATGTGGGCTTTGGCTGGTACCGCAAAACGATTACCGTACCTGCTTCTTGGAAAAATAAAAACATTGCTTTAGAATTTGAAGGAGCGTTCCGTGAAGCCGAAATATTTGTCAATGGTACATTGGTAGGTACACACGCAAGTGGCTACACTGGCTTTGCTGTAGATATTACCAAAGCCCTGAAAGTGGGTGATAATACCCTTGCTGTTCGCTTGTCGAACCACTGGAGTCCGAGAATTGCCCCACGTAACGGCGACCACAATTTTACAGGTGGTATTTATCGTGACGTTTCGTTGATTGTCACCAATCCTACGCACGTTGCATGGTACGGAACTTTTGTAAAAACGCCGAAAGTTTCGGCGAAAGAAGGCCTTGTATCTGTAAGTACCGAAGTAGAAAACAAAAGTAATAGCAGTAAAAAAATAGAGCTTCGCACATCTGTATTTGACCCTACTGGCAAAGTGGTTGATACGTTTTCTTCTACCCAAACGATTGCTGCCAATACTTTGGCAACATTCGAGCAAACAGGTAATAGCATTTCTCAGCCCAAACTTTGGCATCCTGAACATCCATTTATGTATAAATTGGTAAGCAAATTATATGAAAATGGTAAGATCTTGCTTGATCAATACGAAACACCTTTTGGTTTCAGGTGGGTAGAATGGACAGCTGATAAAGGCTTTTTCTTGAATGACGAACATTATTATTTCAAAGGTGCAAACGTACACCAAGACCATGCTGGTTGGTCGAGTGCCGTAACGAATACAGGTTTTTACCGAGATGTGCAATTAATCAAAGACGCAGGATTTGACTTTATCCGTGGGTCGCATTACCCACACGACCCTGCTTTTGCCGATGCTTGCGATAAATTAGGGATGTTGTTTTGGTCTGAAAATAATTTTTGGGGTGTTGGCGGTGCTACGGGTGAAGGTGGTTGGTTTCAAGGACCAGGTACTTACCCTTACTACGATGAAGATAGCAAGCCTTTTGGCGAAAGTTTGAAAACCAGTTTAAGAGAAATGATTCGGGTCAATCGCAATCACCCTTCTATCATTACTTGGAGTATGTGTAACGAGCCGTTCTTTACGCATCAAAGTACCATGCCAAAAGTACGTGAACTTTTGAAAGAATTGGTAGCATACAGCCACGAACTCGACCCAACACGGGCGGCGGCTATCGGTGGTTCGCAACGAGGCGAAATTGATAAATTGGGCGATATTGCTGGCTACAATGGCGACGGTGCAAGGTTGTTTATCAAACCGGGTGTTGCCAGTGTGGTAAGCGAATATGGTTCGGTGATTGATTTTCGTCCGGGCAAATACGACGCTGGTTGGGGTGATATGGAATCACAACCACAATTTGAATGGAGAAGCGGACAAGCCATTTGGTCGGGTTTTGATTATGGAACTCATGCAGGGCAATTAGGTCAAATGGGAATCATTGATTATCAACGCATTCCAAAAAATAAATGGTATTGGTATCGTAAATCATACCGAGGCATAGAACCGCCATCACCAACTGTAGCAGGAACACCCGTTCAACTCAAATTGAGTGCTGATAAAACCGTGATTCAACAAGCCGACGGCACCGACGACGTACATTTGTTGGTAACAGTACTGGATGCACAAGGCAGAGAATTGAGCAGTTCGCCCGATGTAACGCTCACCTTGGTTTCTGGCCCAGGCGAGTTTCCAGGTGGTTCATCCATATCTTTCTCTAATAAATCTAATATTGCCATAAGAGATGGAAAAGCGGCGATTGAGTTCCGTTCACATTATGCTGGTACGTCGGTGATAAAAGCCTCTTCGGCTGGCTTGCCCGATGCTTTTATCACGATTATTTCTAAAAATGCCCCTGTATATTTGGCGAGTAAAACACCCAAAATTGCAGAACGTCCTTATGTGAAATTTGACGACATCATGCCTGCCGAACGTAAAGGAAAAGTGAATTTGGTATTCAACCGTCCAACCAGAGTATCAAGCGAAGAAGCAAGCCATACAGGGCGTTATGTAAACGATGGTTCGCTTCAAACCTATTGGCAAGCACAAGGCAATAACAAAGTGGCATGGTTACAAATCGACTTAGAAAATACCTACCACCTCACAGAAATAAAACTTGCCTTTCCGCAAGATGGCCTTGTTGATTACAGCATTGAAATTAGTAACGATGGCATCAATTGGATAACCTTATCAACGCAACACACACAAGTAAGCAAAGAAACTTTACTTACGCATACTTTTAAAGAAAAAGTAAAAGCTGGGCTGGTTAGAATTGCTTTTAGTACACCAAATAGTAACTCAATCATCGGTTTAAGCGAGTTTGAAGTTTACGGAGAGTAAGATTGAAAAATAGATTATAAAGTAGTGAAATTGGCTATGCTGTTTTACACATAGCCAATTTAGTTTGATGATGAATAATACCTTTGCTTAAAATAGACATCAATTTGATATCTATGAAGTCAAACTTTAATTAAAGTGTAAATACAGCATTAAATCAACCTTTAATGTTTGTATAGTTATTCATCCTAATGAAAAAAATATATGAGATACCGTTGTCCGAATGCTTGACTAGTTCAAGAACTAATATTATTAGGATTTAAATATTTGTGGTTTAAAAGTATGCAAAAAAGTATTACTTCTGCTCGCTTAGTTTCACTGGATGCACTCAGAGGCTTCGATATGTTTTGGATTATTAGTGGAGAAGGGCTTATTCATGAATGGGCCAAAGCCTCTGGCAATCCGACTGCCAACTGGATGTCGAGTCAATTGCATCATTCTGAATGGAATGGTTTTACCTTTTACGACCTAATTTTCCCTTTGTTTATCTTCATTGCTGGTATTTCTATGCCATACAGTATTGGCAGGCAATTGGAAAACCCAAAAAATACGCCATTCAATATTCTAAAAAGTTTATTCAAAAGAGCCATTATTTTAATCATCCTCGGCACTATTGTCAATGGTTTATTCAAATGGCAAGGTTATGAAAATACTCGTATCGCCAGCGTTTTAGGACGAATAGCTCTTTCTTGTTTCTTTGCAGGGTTGATATTTCTTTATACCAATCTCAGAACCCAAATCATACTCTTTTTTAGTATCCTTCTGGGCTATTTTTTAATGATGAAATACATTCCTGTTCCAGATTTTGGAGCTGGCGTATTGACGAAAGAAGGAAACTTAGCTGCTTACCTTGACAGACTTTTTCTTCCCGGCAAGCTTCACCGCAAAGTATATGACCCCGAAGGTTTACTTTCAACACTGCCTGCTATTTGTAATGCTTTGTTGGGCGTTTTTACAGGGCATTTCTTACGTTCCTCTACCTTCTCTAAATTCAAAAAAGTAGCTTCAATGGCTGCCGTTGGCATTTTACTAATTGTACTCGCTTGGCTTTGGAATCCATTTTTCCCTATCAATAAAATCCTTTGGACGAGTTCCTTTGTACTCTGTTCAGGTGGTTTTAGTTTACTTTTCATGGCTTTCTTTTACTTAATTATCGACGTACTCGAAATCAAGTTTTGGATAGCTCCATTCGTTTGGATTGGTATGAACTCCATTACGATTTACTTGGCTGCTCACGGTTTAATTGATTTTGAAGCCACTGCTATTTACTTATTCGGTGGATTGATTAGTAAAATAGAGGCTTCATGGCAAGCAGTAGCTTTGGCAGACGGAATAGTGATAGTACAATTAGGATTTTTATACTTTTTATATCGTCAGAAATGGTTCTTGAAAGTATAGTTTCAAGTTCAGTCGCTTTTATGAATCAGAACAAAATCATCATCCAATACTCCCCTAAAAACTATGTCCAAATTATTTAACCAAAGTATTGTATTGCTTTTACTTGCTGTGAATTTTGCTTATAGTCAGGCAGATTTAGCAGCTTCAAAGGCATTAATCAAACGTATCATTCCGCAAAAAGCTCAGTATTTTGAGGTAGCCAATATTCCACAAGAAAATGGGAAAGATGTTTTTGAAATTGAAAGTAAAAGCGGAAAAATCATCTTAAAAGGAAGTTCGGGCGTAAGTATTGCTTCTGCTCTGAATCATTACTTAAATGAGTACTGCCACTGCCAAATCACTTGGAATGGCACAAACTTACAGCTTCCGAAAATCTTGCCCGTTCTTAAAACCAAAGTTCATAAAAACACTTCTTTTGAATATCGCTATTATCTCAATTACTGTACTTTCAATTACAGTATGAGTTGGTGGGACTGGAAACGTTGGGAAAAGGAAATCGACTGGATGGCTCTTCACGGAATCAATATGCCTTTGGCAATCACGGGCGAAGAATATACTTGGTACGAAGTTTATAAAGAAATGGGGTTTAGTGATAACGACTTAGCTTCGTTTTTCAGCGGACCAGCATATTTTTCATGGTTTTGGATGGGAAATCTTGATGGCTGGGGTGGGCCTCTCCCAATCAGTTGGATGAAAAACCATAAAAATTTACAAACAAAAATTCTTGCTCGCCAAAGATCTTTGGGCATGACGCCCGTTTTGCCTGCCTTCACAGGACACGTGCCGTCGGCTTTCAAAGAGCATTTTCCAAAAGCAAAACTAAAAGCGACCAACTGGACAAACGGCTTTGCAGATACTTATATTCTCGACTCGGAAGATCCACTTTTTGCAGAAATCGGAAAGAAATTTCTACAAAAACAAACACAACTTTTTGGAACAAATCACTTCTATTCGGCTGATACTTTTAACGAAAACGAACCACCAACCGACGACCCCGCTTTTTTATCAAAACTAAGTACTAGAGTATATGAAGGCATGAAACAAGCCGACCCAAAAGCCGTTTGGGTAATGCAAGGATGGCTATTTTATAGCGATAGAAAATTCTGGAAAGAACCACAAATCAAAGCTTTGTTGGATGCTGTTCCGAATGATAAAATGTTACTCTTGGATTTGGCAACAGAAATTGAACCCGTTTGGAAACGCACACAAGCATATTATGGCAAACCGTGGATTTGGAACATGCTTCATAATTTTGGAGGAAACGTAAACCTTTTTGGAAGAATCGAAGGCGTAGTCAATGGCCCAATTCAAGCCTTGAATAGTCCGAATAAAGGAGACTTGAAAGGAATAGGTTTGACGATGGAAGCCATCGAGCAAAACCCTGTTTTATATGAACTCACGATGCGTCATGTGTGGGAAAATACGCCTTTAGATTTAGACAAATGGTTGGATACTTATATACTGAATCGTTATGGGAAACTTACGCCAAAAACTCAAGAAGTATGGCAAATTTTGAAAAAAACAGCCTATAACGGAAAAGATATTCGTGATGGAGCAGAATCAATCATTACAGGTCGACCGACTTTCGATTCTACTACTATCTGGACAAGAACCAGACTCAACTATTTACCTAAAGACCTTTTACCAGCTTGGAAATTGATGGTAGAATCTATTGGAGATTGTGGCAAAAACGATGGTTTCCAGTACGATTTAATCGACATCAGTCGTCAAGTATTGGCAAATTATGCCTTGCCTTTACAGAAAAAATGGGTAACTGCTTATCGACAGAAAGACTTAGCGAATTTTAAAAAATACAGTCAGGAGTACATTGAACTCATTGAAGATTTAGACCAACTATTGGCTACCCGAAAAGATTTTATGCTTGGTCCATGGATAGCCTCAGCTCGTGACCAAGGGACAAATCCAGCCGAAAAAGCTTTGTACGAACAAAATGCCCGTGATTTAATTACGCTCTGGGGTGATGCCAACAGTCCTCTTCACGAATACGCCAATCGACAATGGAGTGGTTTATTGAATGATTTTTATAAACCTCGTTGGCAACAATTTTTCAATAAAGTAGCGCTTGCCTTAGAAAAAGACGAAAAAATGGATACAGAGGCTTTTGAAAAAGAAATCAGACAATGGGAATGGAAATGGGTAACAAGCCAAAAGAACTTCCCTACCCAAAGTATAAATCAAGTAAATGCGGTAGCACAATCGCTTTATAAAAAGTATTATACAAAAGTTTACTCCGTTTATGAATAATAACCCTTAACACAAAAGTACATCTTTCTATTAAAGATGTACTTTTGTGTTACTCATATATTAAAAATCGATGGATTTAATACAATTTTTCAATAAAGAAATAAATTTTACAGAAGAAGAAAACGAAGTATTAGCAAAGTCTTTTAAGGAAGAAGACTATGCCAAAGGCACTACGATTATCCAACCACATAGTTTTTCAAAAAAAGTTTATTTTATCGAAAAAGGTTTACTTCGTTGTTATTATTACAAAGACGGAAAAGACATTACTCATTTCTTTTTTGATGAAGATACCTTCACTGCTCCACTCAACAGTGTTTTTTATAATAAAGAAGAGCCTTATGGCTGGGAAGCTTTAGAAGAAACAAAGCTTCGAGTAATTCATTATGCTGATTTACAAGATTTATTCATCAAATACCCAAGTATTCAACGTTTCTTTTTTGGTGTTTCTTTAGACATCCTCAATGCCTTTGCTCTCAAACTTGAATATCTTCAATTTCATAATGCCGAAGAGCGTTATGCCAATCTTCTTGAAACAAGCCCTAAAATTTTACTTCGAGCGTCATTAGGGCATATTGCCTCTTATTTGGGCATTACTCAACAGACTTTAAGTGTTATCAGAGGCAGAAAATAATTTCAGCCTTTTTTCACTTTTTAATATATATGAAAAGTTTTCACCATAATTCATGCGTGCTTTGCATTGTCATTAATCAATCAAAAAGGCATAGAGAAATATGGAAACGCATCATATCTTTTTGGCATATCATACAGGAATCGCTTCTGTTTTTCCTGTTATCAAAGAAAGACTGGCAAATCATGCCCAAGTCTCTTTACTTTATTTTTCATCTAATCATCTTTTCGATTTTCGGAAAGAATTACACATTCTCCAGTGTCATTTTAGCTCACAATTGTATATCAGTTATGAATCTTCTTACACTGAAAAGGACGGTCTACTGAATCAAGACAATATCGAGGCGGTTATCAATGCCAATACTGCTCCAACTATGTGCTTTACAATTTCGGGAAATCCTCAATTTTCAGAAAGAATCAATGAAGTACTCCATTTTTTAGGCATGAAAAATATCATCATGCAAGAGCAATACTTTGTTGCTTAATGATGTCCCAAGTAATTTTTCTTCTAATTCAATTCGTCAAATCCATCAATTAACAAGCACATGAAATTTTATATCATGCCACTTGCCCTATTGCTTATAGCGTGCGGTGGCCAAACAAAAGAAGTACAAAAAACAGAAGCCGTTCTTGTAAAAACCGAACAAGTAGCAAGCACAACTATCAACACAGAAATTGCGATCAGTGGTAGCGTTGAAGGTTCTAATACAGCCCGTTTAGGGTTTATGGTGGCGGGTAAAATAAAAAGTATTCACGCTAAAGAAGGACAAAATGTTTCAAAAGGGCAACTAATAGCCAGTTTAGACCCCAGTAATTATTTGATTGCCAAGCAATTGTCGGATGTACAAGTAAATGCCACTACCGATGAATACAATCGTTTGAAACAGTTACGTACAAGAGGAAGCGTTAGCGAAAGTGACTTCTCTAAAGTTTCTTTTTCGTTGGAAGAAGCCCAATTACAACAAAAACTCCAAGCCAAAAATGTAGAAGATACCAAGTTGTATTCGCCTATCAGTGGTGTTTTGCTAAGTAAACAAACAGAAGTTGGGGAAATTGTGGGCGTAGGTACGCCGCTATTTGTACTTTCAGCAATTCAAAAAGTACTTGTATCGGCTTTTATTCCAGAATCTGAACTCCAACATATCCGCATCGGACAAGTAGCCCATATTTATATTGGTGCATTGGGTAAAAGTTTTGAAGGAAAAGTAAGCGAAGTAGGAGCTGTTGCTGACCCAGCTACCAGAGCATTTACCGTAAAAGTTACCGTAGAAAACAAAGGTTTGCACATTCGGCCGGGGATGATTGCTGAGGTAAAATTGAATAACAACCAGAGCAAAGAAAGTATTTTATTGCCCTCTTCTTGCATTGGTAATGATGCCAATAGCCAAAGTTATGTTTTTGTAGTGGACAAAACATCGGGCAAGGCTTTCAAACGTAATGTGAGCCTCGGTAAAATTGTCAACAACAAAATTGAAATAGTTGCTGGCCTATCCTTGGGCGAAACCGTAGTAACATCAGGACAAGCGAAGCTTTCAGACGGCTCACTTATCACCCTTTCAAAATAATTAGTCACATGAACTTTATAGAAGCAGCACTTAAATATAAGCATCTTACGCTCTCGGTCTTGTTGATGCTCTTTGCCATTGGCGTAAATTCATTACTCGAAATGCCTCGCCGAGAAGACCCCAAAGTGACGATTCGTCAGGGACTTGTGATTGCTCTATTTCCCGGAGCAAAACCCGTACAAGTAGAAAACCAAGTAACCAAAAAACTGGAGCAATATCTTTTTCAATACGAAGAAGTAGATAAAACCAAAACCTATTCTACTACCAAAGACGGCATGGTGATTATCAATGTAGAACTTACCGAAAAAGTAAAACAACCCGATATTTTTTGGAATAAGCTCAGACATCAGTTGTTGATTTCAAAAGAAGTAGATTTACCCAAAGGCGTGCAAGGCCCCGTTGTGGACTCCGACTTTGGCGATACCGAAGCAATGGTAATTGCCTTAGAAAGTAATAGTGCCACTTATGAACAGCTAAAGGCTTATACCCAAAAAATGGAAGCCGCCATTCGTACTTTGCCTGCGGCTTCAAAAGTAAAACGCATCGGCGAACAGCAAGAGGAAATTGTGGTGTCGTCGAGTTCTGAAAAATTATCTCGTTATCGCATCAATCTTGGACAAGTAGCCGATTTGTTGCAATCACAAAATAGCATCAATGCTACGGGAAAAGTAAAAAGCGAAAATGCTGAAACTTCACTTTATACCAGTGGCTACTACCGCACAGAAAACGATTTGGCGAATCAAATCATCGGTAATTCTGCGGCTGGGGCAGTGGTGAAATTGGGCGATGTGGCTTCTTTACAAAGAGATTATGCCGAGCCAGAAAGTATCATTACCGTAAATGGCAACAAAGCCATGTTGCTTTCTATACAAATGCACGAAGGCAACAACATCGTAGATTTTGGCAAACAAGTAGACAAAAAAATAAAGGAAGCCCAAAAGTTGATTCCTTCCAATATCAAAGTAACCACCTTGGTATCGCAGCCCACTTTGGTCGATAAAAATATTTCACACTTCATCAAAGAGTTTTTTCTGGCAATAGTTTCGGTAATTGTGGTTGTAATCCTGTTGTTACCTTTAAGAATTGCCTCGGTAGCAGCGATGGCAATACCCGTAACAGTAGCTTTAACTTTTGCTTTGATGAATACCATTGGCATAGAATTACATCAAGTTTCACTGGCTGCATTAATTTTAGTACTGGGAATGGTTGTGGATGATGCCATTGTAATTGCTGATAATTATGTTGAACTGTTAGACGAAGGCGTAAACCGCTGGGATGCCGCTTGGCGAAGTGCCTACGACCTCATCATTCCAGTTTTAGCGGCTACGATTACCATTATTGCTTCGTTTATGCCAATGGTTTTGCTAAGAGGTTCAACCGGTGAATTTATCTTTACTTTGCCCATTACGGTTGCGATTGCCCTCATTGCCTCATACTTTGTGGCTTTGGTACTTACGCCTTTGTTGTGCTATACTTTTATCAAAAAAGGTTTGCATAACCACGGCGATGAAAGTAGTCACAAGAAAGAAAAAAAATCGGTCTTGACCTATATGCAAGATGGCTACAACGTAGCATTAGACTGGTGTGTTAAATTTCCTAAACTGACCATTTTGGGAAGTATGATTTCGGTAATGGCAGCGTACTTTTTGATGACTCATGGGGTAAGAGAACTCTTTTTTCCACCAGCAGAACGCAATCAGTTTATCGTAGAAGTATGGATGCCCACAGGCACAAAAGTTGCCAAAACACAAGAGGTCATTTTAGAAGCCGAAAAACTTATCAAAAAAGATAAAAGAGTAAATGATTTCGCTACGTTTGTGGGTACATCGGCACCAAGATTTTATTACAATTTCGCCCCAGAAGTACCAACAACCAATTACGGAATTATTTTAGTAAACACAACCAACGAAAAAACGGCCGAAGAACTTAGCGAAGAACTCAGAGAAAAAGTAAAAACCCTTACTACCGAAGGTACTTTTTTTGTAAAACTCATGCAACAAGGTTCGCAATTGATTGCTCCCGTTGAAGTACGAATTATAGGCGAAGACATCGCTCAACTTAAAAATATTGGTAGCCAGGTCGAAAGCATTTTGAAGAAAAGCAAAAGGAGTTTTTTAGTAAGAAATGATTTTGCAGAAGATAGTTATGGTATTGATATAAAAGTAAAAGAAGAAGCCCAAAAACTTGGTTTTACTACGTCAAGTATTGCTCAGATGGTCTATACTGGCTTTAGTGGTTATCCAATTTCTACGATTTATGAAGGAAATAATCCTGTAAATATTGTATTACGTTTGGACAAAGACCGCCGAAAAGATGCACAAGATGTAGAAAATACATATCTGACATCGCCTGTAACCAATGAAGATGTACCCCTACGACAAATTGCTGACTTGATTCCACAATGGCAAACTGGTAAAATAATGCACCGAAACGGCGTAAGAACCCTAACGGTACAAAGTGAAACCATGCCAAATGTTTTACCAGCCGAATTGCTTGGTGAAATAAAAGATGACACCGAAAAATTACAATTGCCAAGCGGTTATCGAATTGAATATGGCGGCGAAGAAGCCAACAAAGACGAAGTATTTGTTGATATGGTGAGTGCCATGCTGATTAGTTTAGTACTGATTTTCTTTATCTTACTTTTCCAGTTCAAAAATCTCAAAGAAGCATTTATCATTATGCTAACCATTCCTTTGAGTTTGTTTGGAGCAATCTTCGGATTATACATTACAGGAAACAACTTTAGTTTCACCGCTTTTATTGGCTTGATTGCCCTGTCGGGAATTGTAGTTCGGAATGCCATTATTTTGGTGGACTATACTAATATTTTGATTCAGCAAGGCATGGACATCCGAACGGCAGCTATCCTTGCAGCTCAACGTCGCTTGCGTCCTATTTTTCTTACGGCTATGGCGGCGGCTATTGGGGTAATGCCCATGATTATTTCTAAATCTGCCATGTGGGCACCATTGGCCAGCGTACTTGCTTTTGGGGTGGTCTGGAGTATGATTATGGCATTGCTAACCGTGCCAGTGCTGTACATTGGTTGGATAAATCCCAAAGATAAAAATCCATTTTCACAAGATTAAAAAACACTTGTTTCCCATGAAGCTTAATATCAAAAGCAAAATTGTATTGCTCCTCGTTTTATTAATGAATGCTTTTGGCTTGAAGGCACAGTCGAAGCAAACATATTCTTTACAAGAATTGGTAGAATCAGCCATGAAAACTAATCAATTACTGACGATTAAAGATTGGCAAATTCTGGAAAAAAAGAGTAAACTCAGTGAAGATAATATTAGAAAATATCCTGCGGCATCAATGGACGGAAACTATCAATATAATTTCAAACTGGCAGAATTGACTATTCCTGCGGGTGTACTTGGCTCGGTAACAACCAATACTGGTACAGAGCAATTGTTACCTCAAGAAAGTAGCAAATTTACCCTTGGCGAACGCCATACTTATGGCATAGGTTTGTCTGTATATCAGCCTATTAGTCAGCAAGGGAAAATCAAAACAGGTTTAGACCTCAACCGTCTTGATATTCAATTAACCGAAAAAGAAAAACTAAAAGCCAGTCAGCAATTACGTTTGTCGATTGAAAAACTGTATTATGGCGTATTAATCGTTCAGAAAAAAGCAGAAGAATCAAAAGCAAAATTGGCACTTGCCAAAGCCAAACTTTATGATGCCGAAGGAGCGTTGAATGCAGGGAAAATCATCAGTGTAAGCATTGCAGGTTTACAAGCAAGTATTGCCGAAGAAGAACAAAACAATATGAAACTGACAATGCAAGTTCAAGATTATCTCAGTGATTTGAGCTACCTAAGCAATATCAAGGCTGATTCATTAGTCATAAAAGATATAGATTTGCGTAACGAATCGCTGAAAGTATTGGACGAATATAAAGCTGATGCTGTCGCCAATCCAGATTTGCAAATAGCACAAATTACAAAGGAAAAAGCTTTACTTGGCGTAAAAGCGGCCCAACAAGGAAATATTCCAGACCTTGGAGCTGTTGCAGGTTACTCGTATCAATACGGAAATCCGATTTTACCAACGGTAAACTTTTTTGTTGGGTTAAATCTGAAATGGAATTTGCAAGACCTCTTCACCAACAAAGAAGTGTTGAACCAAAGAATTTTTCAAGTAAGGCAAGCCGAAGAAAATATTTCCTATCTTAAAAATCAGTTGAATAGCGAAGTAGAAAAAGCTTGGCGAAAAGTAAATCAATCAAAAATTCTGATTGGCGTTGCTCAAAAAGTAGTGAAGTACCGCCACGATGCCCTTAAAGAACAACACGATAAAAGTGCATCAGGCATGAATATTAAAACAGAAATGCTTGAAGTACAAGCCCATTTGGCACAAGCCGAAGCAGACCTTTATGCCGCCGAATTATCCTACTTGGTAGCTGTGGCAGAACTTAATAGTTTAATTGGTAAATAAAATTTTTACTTTTCATTAGCCACTGATACGCTACTCTGTGTATTAGTGGCTAAACAGATGTATGGCAAATGTTAAAATACCTTATCACAAAATCATCACGACACTAATGCTTTCAGCTTTATACACTGCAGGAATTGGATTGTTCTTTTATGTAAAGTTATTGGGTACAGAAGAAATCATTCTGATTAAACAAAGCTCTCGTTTTGTGATTGTTCCGCTAAGTATGGCAATTGGCTTTTGTATTTCGCTTGTCATCGGCATAGCTGAATTACTTGTGTTTGAAAAATGGACAAAATATTCATTCCTAAAATTTGTACTTTATAAATATGGATTGATTATCACTACCATCATTTTGGGCGAAATTAGCTTATTTATCATTTTTGAAAATAAAAATGAACCGATAGAGAATGTTCTCAACGACCTCCCTAATTTTATCAAAAGCGATACTTTCATCGCTGTTTTTATTTATTTACTGGTGTTTAGTATTGCCCTAAATATTTGGGCAGCAGCTACCGAATACCTCGAACCTGCTGCCATTTTAGATTCACTAGTTGGGCGATACAAACAACCTAAAGAAGAAATTTTGACCTTTATTTTTATTGATTTAAAATCTTCTACACGCTTGGCAGAAAAACTTGGTCATAAAACATACAGCCAGTTGGTAGATGAATGTTTTGCCTTATTGACCGACTGCCTTTATCAGCACAAGGCAAATTTGTATCAGTTTGTGGGTGATGAAGCCGTTTTGTTTTGGCAAAGCGATTATGCCAGTAAAACCGCTGCTCCTATCAATTTGTACTTTGATTTTTGCCGAGCAATTGAACACAAAAAACAACATTTTTTAGCAACATTTGGTGAAGTACCCCATTTCAGGGCCGCTATCCATGAAGGAACTGTTACGGTAACTGTAATTAAATCAATGAAAAAATGTATTGTTTATCACGGAGACGTGCTGAATACTTGTGCCAGAATCATGAGCCTTTGTAGCCAATATAACGTTGACATATTGGTTTCGAAAAATATAAAAAAATGGTCAAGTACGCATAAAAAGTACGAAATTGCCCTTGCCGATAAGGTGGTTTTAAGAGGAAAAGAACAAGAAACAGAGCTATATACTATTAGACGTAATTCATAGTTTTTCTATTTATTTAAACAAATTTCTTATGGATGTATAAAACTTATCTACTCATCCCCTAATGAGTATTGCTTATTTCAAAACCTATTAGACTCATGCTGTCATATTTAATGTATTTATTGTCCAGCATTACCCTTAAAACAAATATTTTCTAAAATTATTAATATTTTTTCGATTAAAAAGAGTATAACAAATCCTATACATACTATTTCAGTATGTATAGAAAAGTATAAAACATTTCAGAAGAAAAGATGAGACAAAAAAAATTAAAATTACATGTAAATGCTTAATCGATTAAACAATTTATTAAATAAAAAAATCAACCCTAACACAATAGTATATGATATAAAGCTTCAGCAAACCATAGGAATAAAGATATACTATTCTCATTTTATCAATCATCTTCTTTCCTAAAAAAGCTTTCATACTTACAAGGTATTGTATTGACAAAGTTCAAATAGGTCTTTGAAACAGTGTATGAAAAATAAATTAAAATTCTAGAAAACGAAATTCAAAAACTAGAACTCTAAACTTAATGAAGTCTCATTCTACCTCTAAAAAACATTTTAAATATGTTTTTTACAACCATTATAATGACAGTAAAAATAATAAATGCTAACAAATGTATAAAATTTAAAAACCTTTTTGATTATGAAAAAAAGTAAATGCTTAATTGTCTTACTGACAATGATTATTATGCGTATAACTACGCTGAATGCTCAGACATTTGTGCATCCAGGTGGAGTACACACTATGGCTGATTTGGATAGAATAAAAACAAAGGTATTAGCCCAAGAACACCCGTGGATTGATGGCTGGAATAATATGATTCAGGATGCTAAGGCACAAAAAACCTATGTTGCCAACCCTTCTACTACTATTGGAGGCTCAAATGGTATTCGTCAGCAAGCTGCTAGAGATGCAACAGCAGCATATTATAATTTATTACGATGGCATGTAACAGGTGATACTACCTATGCTCGATGTGCTGTGAATATATTAAATGCTTGGTCGAACAAAATCAATGCTGTTGTAACAGGCGAACTATTTCAATTACCAATCATGACGATGGTACAAGCAGCAGAAATAGCTCGTACTTATCCGGGTTGGGCTCAGGCCGATATTGATAAATTTAAGTACATGTGTCTTAATTATTTTTATCCAGCTTGTCACAATTTTATTGGAGGTTGTGGTAGTTGGTCTAGTTGGGATTTACCGGCTGCTGCCAATATTCTTTATATTGGTATTTTTTGTGATGACCAAGCTAAATTCAACGAAGCTGTTGATTATTACAAAAATGGCACAGGCGGTGGGAGTATTCTCAATATGGTTCCATCAGTTACTGGACAAGTTGTCGAGATGGGGCGTGACCAACCCCATGCCGAAATTGGGCCTGGTTGTGCTGCAGAGTTTTGTCAATCAGCCTATAATCAAGGTATTGACCTATTCAGTTATGCTGACAATAGATTATTAGCAGCCTCTGAATACTATAGTAAATATAATTTGAATTATCCAGTAGTCTGGACAGAATATAACGATTGTTCCAATAATCATTTTTATTATCTCGCTCCTTTTGGGTCTAGCAGGATTTCGGGTAATCCGCAATTAGAGATAATATACAATCATTTTGCTGTTAACAAAGGGCTTAATGTTCCTTATACTAAAGCATTGCTTAAACTTCGTGGCATTCAGCCCACATCAGGAGAATACTCTGGGTACAATGCTTTATCATTCACATTAGATGCTACGCTGTCTCCTTTTACACCACTTTCCATTCCAGCATCGCCTACAAATCTAACGGCTAAAACGAGTATATCTCGTGTAGAATTATCTTGGAATCAACCTGCTGGAGATGTCGCAAGTGGTTATGTTATACAACGCTCAACCAGTTCTGGTAGCGGGTTTCAAACCATAGCTACTAACAATTTCGATATAAAATTATTTTATGTAGATGAAAGTGTAACAAATGGTACAACTTATTATTATAGAGTCGCTGCCATCAATAGTGCAGGTACTGGCAGCTATTCTTCTGAAGTAAGCGTTACACCTGTAAACGGTAGTTCTACAATGCCACAAGATTGGGCAATAAGAGATATTGGGACAGTACCAGTAACTGCCACTGCAACCTATAATGCAGTAAATAATAAAACCTTTATTATAAAAGGAACAGGGTCTTCTTTTGGAGGAACTTCGGATAGCCATGGGTTTGTATATGTAAATGTCTCTGGAGATTTTACTATTTCTGGGCGTTTACACGATGTCGATTTATCAGGCAGCAGTGCTGATAGAGTTGGTATCGTCATGCGTGAATCTTTTAGTCCGAATGCTACAATGGCATCTATTGGACTTCATGATAATGGTTTTAGAAAAGTATGGTTTACTCGCCGTACTTCAACAGGAAGCAATGGTTCTTGGACAAACGGCAATATGTTTACTTCACTTACGGTCTGGTTTAAATTAACACGTACAGGTAACATCTTTACAGCATATCAATCACGAGATGGCGTGACATGGTATGAAGTTGGCTCAGCTACAATTCCTATGGCAAGCTCATCTTATTATGCAGGATTATTTGTAAGTAATGGATGGACAAGCACAGTACCAACAACGGCATATTTTGATAATGTTACCACTACAGGAACTATATTAGCTGGCAACAATACCCCCATAACACCCACAGGGTTAAACCTGAATCGTTCAAACAATAAAGTATCTTTAAATTGGAATGCTGTTGATGGAGCAACTTCTTATAATATCAAAAGAGCCAATTCTAGTTCAGGTGCCTATACAACCATTGGTACTGCTACCACAAATACTTATGGAGACTCCAGTAATACGTATTGTACTGCCAATAATGTTTTTTACGTGGTTTCAGCAGTTAACCAGTTTGGAGAAAGCTCAAATGGAACAGCCAATAGTTTATCCATTCCGAATAAACTTTCAGGCACAATAATAGGAACAGCAGGTTCATGGGGAAATGTAGCTACAGCCACCAAAGAAGCCGCTGTAGATGGAAACATCAATACATTTTTTGATGCCCCTGTAGGTACTGCTTGGATTGGGTACGATTTAGGCATTTGGGGCTCTATCAATAAGGTTCGATATGCTCCACGGTCAACCAATGCAAACCGTATGATTGGGGGTGTTTTTCAAGGCTCAAATACTGCAGACTTTAGTAACCCTACTACTTTATACACAGTAACCACAGCGCCAACTGTTGGAGTAATAACAGAACAGACTATTAGCAACAATACTCCGTTTAGATATATACGTTATTTGTCGCCCAATAATGGCTTTGGTAATGTTGCAGAGGTTGAGTTTTATGGAATACTTGGCTCGGCACCACAAATAACTGGTATAACCAATGCTGTTACTTCTGTAGACTCTGTATTTAATTATACTATTGGTGCTAATAACAATCCCACACTAACTTCTACTACTAGTTTACCATCTGGGCTTACCTTAAACGCCTGTACGGGCTTAATAACTGGTAAACCAACTACAGCAGGCACTTTCCCAATAACAATTGGTGCATCTAACGGGTTTGGTTCAAATAGTACCACCATGACGATAACTGTAAAGGACAATCAAGTTATTAGCTTTAATCAAATTCCTACTAAATATGTGGGAGATACTGACTTTGACCCACAAGCCATTACTAGTGCTGGACTACCCGTTTCATACATAAGTTCTGATACAACCGTTGCTACCATTCTAAATGGGAAAATACATATTGTAGCAGCCGGAAGTACAACGATTACCGCTTTACAAGCTGGAAATGAATTATATAACAAAGCAAATAGCGTTTCTCAATCTTTTACAGTTTCAAAACTAAGTCAGACTATTTCGTTGTCATCTATCTCAGCAAAATATGTTGATGATGCTGATTTCGACATAGTAGCAATAGCTTCATCTGGTTTGGCTGTAGCCTTTATTAGTTCAGACACTTCTGTTGCAAAAATCGTGAATGGTAAGGTTCAGATTATTGGAGTTGGAACAGTAACAATCACGGCTTTGCAGTTGGGTGACGCTACCTATATTGCTGCCTCGGAGGTTTCTCAAACTTTTACGGTTCTTTCAACTATAAAAATCAAGTATCAAGATGGCGACAGAAATACAACCAACAATCAAATCAGACCATATTTAACGTTAGTGAATGAAAGCACAAAGACAATCCCATTAAGTGAAATTACTATTCGCTATTGGTTAACCCCCGAGAATTATACAGGGGTTAATACATTCATTGATTATACACCTTTAGGAAATAGTAATGTAAAAATGACTTATGTTGCCTTGCCAATGCCACGTAATGGTGCATTGGGTTATGTAGAATACAGTTTCTTACCTACAGCTGGAAACATCAATGCAAATAGTGTTTCTGGTATTATTCAATCGAGATTAGCCAATACAGATTGGAGTCTGTTAAGCGAAAATGACGATTATTCATGGATAGATGCTTCTTCTTACGTTTTTCAAAATAAAATTACTGCTTATAGAAATGGAAAATTAATTTGGGGAACAGAACCTTTGCAATCAACAGTATCACAAAGTATTAAAATTTATTCAGACTCCAAGACCATAGCTAATTCAAATACAATAAGTACTTATGTAGCTATTAATAATGAAGGAAATATTCCACTCGATTATAAAGACATAAAAGTAAGGTATTGGTTTACGAAGGATGGAGGCACAAACCTTAATGTTTATTTCGATTACGTTAAATTAGGGAATGGCAAAGTTTATGGAAATTTTGTAAATGTAAATCCTGCTGTTCAGGGTGGAGATACTTATTTTGAACTAGGCTTTAACGAATCTACTGGTGTACTTTATCCTTTATCGAGTTCAGGTAATATTAATTATAGGTTAGCAAAATCTGATTGGTCTAACTTCAATCAAACCGACGATTATTCTTATGCCCCCAATAATACTTTGCTATTGAATAAACACATAACGGTGTATCATAAAGGAGTATTGATTTCAGGAGAAGAGCCTGCATCTATTGTAGAAAATTATAACCTAGTAATGAGACCATTAGAAAGAAACCTAACCGCAAATGTATATACCTATCCCAACCCAGTCAATAGTAATACTTGCTATGTAAAAATTGCTAGTGATATTGCTATCGGATCGGAAACTCAATTACGGATCTATAATTTCTCAGGCACAATGGTTCTGGATAAGATCGTTTCAAATTCCGATTCAAATATTATAACGATAGACCTTCCGACATTTATGACAAATGGAGTCTATCTAATTCAGGTAAATCAGTTACCTGTTTCCAAGTTTATATTACAAAGATAAGTGCTATTAAGTTTTATGATAAAGAGCCGCTTTTGGTGGCTCTTTATTTGTTTAATATAAAACTCAGCAATTTTTACTAAGAGATAATATCTGTATTTTAATGGGGTATGTTGATACAAAGATTATCTCTTTAAATAGACTTATATTACATACTGTGATTTATAAAAATTGATTTATTGTCTTGCTATGAAAAAAAACGCTTTTACAATTGTATTTATATTAAATCTTTTTCACACAACTATTGCTCAAGTATGGCAATGGTCTGCTCCTGTCGAAGGAATTATTCATTCTGAAACCAATGCCAATCCTCAAGCTTTTTTATGGATTCCTGAAAATTGTAAGGAAGTGAAAGGAGTTGTACTGGGTATGCACAATATGGTTGAAGAAGGAATGTTAGAGAATACTAACTTTAGGAAAACGTTATCCAACATTGGCTTTGCCGAGATTTGGGTTACTCCTACCTTAGAATTCCCTTTTGATTTTCATGGACATGCCCCCAAACATTTCCAATCCATGATGAATACTTTGGCTGAAATATCGGGTTATAAAGAATTGTCCACCGCACCGATTGTCCCTATTGGACATTCTGCTATGGCAACTTATCCTTGGAACTTTGCCGCTTGGAATCCTGAACGAACATTGGCGGTAATCTCGGTACATGGGGATACTCCTCAAACCAACCTAACAGGGTACGGACGTGCCAATGTGGATTGGGAGAATCGAAATATTGAAGGTGTACCAAGCTTATTTATCATGGGCGAATACGAATGGTGGGAAAAACGCCTCGAACCTGGTTTTAAACATGTAGCTAAATTTCCTAAAACACCCATTACATTTTTTGCCGATGCTGGTCATGGGCATTTTGACTATAACGATGTAATGGTTGATTATGTAGCTCTTTTTATCGAAAAGGCTGCTAAATATCGTTTACCCAAAGGAAAAAATCAGCCTTTACACCCTGTATATCCTCAAAATGGCTGGCTGATAGATCGCTGGCGAAAAGATAGTTTACCAACAACACAGCCACAACCTTATCATTTGTATCAAGGTAATAAGTATGAGGCATCCTGGTGTTTCGACGAAACTCATGCTAAAGTTACAGAAGTATTCTATGCCAAAGCCAGGAGAAAAAAAATGCAGTACTTAGGTTTTTTGCAAGATGGGCAAATACTTGTTCCCGTCAATAATCATGCTGTTTATCAGCCTATTTTCAAACCTTTGGCTGATGGTATTAGTTTTCAGTTAGAAGCATTTTTCACAGACTCATTGCGTAAACATATAGTTAGCAAGCATTCTACAACACCATTATTGATTGATAGAATTTGTGGACCGGTGAAAAAGTTGAACGATACTACCTTCCAATTGAGTTTTTATCGAATGGGCTTCAAGAATCAAAAAAGGAGTAATAGTATTTGGTTGCTTGCTCATAACGATGGTGATGATACGTACAAATCGGCAGTACAACAATTAGAAATAAAATTTCCTTTAAAGAATATACAAGGAACTGCTCAAAGTATAGCCTTTGATGTAATTCCAAATCAAAAAAAAGGCATTCGTTCTATCAATTTAAACGGTTTATCTAGTGCTAATTTGCCTGTAAGTTATTATGTAAAAGAAGGTCCTGCTTATGTTGAAAACGGGCGCTTAATTTTCACAAAAATTCCGCCTAAAACTAAGTTTCCGATAAAGGTTACGGTAATAGCTTGGCAGTATGGTATTGCAGGAAAAATACAGTCAGCCGAACCTGTAGAGCAACGTTTTGAAATATATCAATAATTACACAAAGCCACATGAAACCATTCTGTTTGATAATATTCTGTTTGTACATAAGTACTGCAATTTTCGCTCAAAGAACTGACAAGCGTTTTGAACCTATTCAACAGCAAATACAGGCTTGGGTTGATAGTGGACACTATAAAGGTGCTGCCCTTTTGATTACTCATCAAAACAAAGTTGTGTATCAATCACTCTTCGGTAGTTATACACCCCAAACTGTCGTATATATAGCATCGGCAGGAAAATGGTTGGCGGCGGCTACCATTGCTGCGTTGGTAGATGAAGGTAAATTAAAGTGGACAGATAAAGCCAACCAATGGATTCCAGAGCTGAAGGATAGCAAAGGAGAAGCAACTTTAGCTCAATTACTTTCGCATACGGCTGGTTATCCCGATTATCAACCCAAAGGTAAACCAACAGATATAACTCAAGATTTGGCGACTTCTGTTGCTAATATCATTCCACTTCCTGCGGATACCTTGGTGGGGAAAAAGTTTAAATATGGAGGACTAGCCATGCAGGTTGCAGGCCGTATGGCTGAGTTGGCGACTGGAAAAAATTGGGAAGAACTTTTTCAAGAAAAAATAGCAAAACCTCTGGGAATGACACAGACACATTTTACGCCAGTAGATTCGGCAGGAGGGCACGCTCCTATGTTGGGAGGCGGAGCAAGGTCAACACTGAATGACTATGTAAATTTTTTGTCTATGATTTATAATAATGGTACTTATCAGGGGAAAAGAGTATTATCTGAAAAAGTCATCCGTTTTATGCAAGCAGATCAAGTTGGTAAAGCAAAAGTAGCCCCAGGCGAGTTTGTTGAAAGAGCAAGAGGCACAAAAGGAAACGCTATTTATGGATTAGGCGAATGGCGGGAAGAGGTTAACAACAAAGGAGAACCCACACTAATCAGTAGCCCTTCTTGGGCTGGGGCTTATCCTTGGATAGACAAAAAATACCACATTTATGGCTTTTTGATTACTCATATTACAGGCTTCAAAAAGAATTTTTCTCCATTTTATACAAGCCATCAATTAGCGTTGGAAATTAGAAAGATTATACAAGTAAAATAATACAACTAAAGTAACGAATCCATAAAAGCAAATTTGTCATTTAATCTGCTTTTATGGATTTATCTTTTTTATCTATTCACTTCTTCGAGCGTAATTGCCTGTCCTCCTTTGGCTTTAAGATTAATCGCTAATTGGTAACCTTTCTTTAATTCCAACACTCGTTTGCGGATTCCTTTAGTTTCATCATCTTCAAAGATGGTCATTTTATAGGTTTTATTAGATGTCAAAAAATCTAAAGATAAATTCCCCTCCCAATCCGAAAAACCTGTGGCATTACCCAAGTACCAAGTAGTGCCTTTTCTTCGTGCAACACTGATATATTTACCAATTTCTCCTTGTAAATAGTGGCTTTCATCCCAAACAGTTGGTACATATTTAAAAAACTCTATCTCTGTTTCATTCGTATAATCTGCTGGATTCCCATACCAAAATATGGCTTGTAGTGGACTAAAATACACTACTGATAAAGCCAATTGTTGTCCTTTACTTACAAGAAGTTTATTTGCAAAAGATTTTACACTGTTGGGATAACAATACGTATAATCTGCAGCTCCTGCAAGAAATCTGGTAAAAGGTAAGACCATATTATGATAAGCATCTGGTGCATTTTCATTACCTCTGATACCTTCTTGTGTCAATAAATTGGGATAGGTATGACTAAGACCTGTAGGTTTGTAGTTATCATGAATATTGAGGATAAAACCATAATCTAACGTTTTTTTAATGGCATTGTTTAGCCAAACTATCCCCTCTTGACTTAGCCCATCGACAAAACCAAATTTAAACCCTGCAACACCCCATTTTTTATATAATGGTAAAATTTCATCTAGATGGGCTCTCAGACCTACTTTATTTACATATAAAATCACTCCAATCCCTTTTTCTTTACCATATTGAATTACCCTGTGTAAATCTAATTCAGGGATAATCTGTGTTGGGTCAGATGCTGATCTGAATTCTGGGCCGTACCATCCAGCATCAAAAAGAATGTATTGAAAATTGTGTGCGGCAGCAAAGTCGATACCGGTAATACCATCTTGTGTATTGAGCGACAAACGAACTACTTTTCCGGGTTTAATCCATGTAGGAATGGTATCGCCAAAGCGCTTACTGAGCCGATAGGGCAAGTCGCTGAATTGGTGTAAGCCAATGGCATTATTAGCAATACTCACGGTTCTCCACGGAGTTGCGAGATCAGTAGTAAGCCTTACAGAGTCTTTGAGGAAAGCCACTGCAAGAGAATTAGCGAGTTTACCTTTGGTTAACTCTGCTTTTGTATAGCTGTTGTTTTCTGCCTCACCAATAGAAACATAATACTTTTGGCTGACTAAAGTAGCAGGGAAATCACAAGTTTTTATTAAAGAATCAATAGCTAATGGAGTAAAAACAGATTCTTGGTTGTATTGATACAAAGTATAATTATCAGTAAAATTAAAAGTACTTAGTTCTTTTTGAATTTCTTCTGATACTAATTGTGTTTGCTTAGGAACAATATAACGAAAGGCAATACTGCCATTGAAAGCCCTGAAAACTACCTGAAAATCTATTCCACTGGATTGGCAAAATAGTGTTAATTCATTAAAATGATTTGTAATGGTACTGTTTTCGCCTAGTGTCCAAGCTAATTGTTGCTTAACACTGCGCTTTTTTTGTTTTTGTACACGGATGTTCCGGCCTATTACTTTCTTTTTTAGTTGTAGCCCTAAATCTGACCAAGCGAGTATTGGACTACCTTTTTGTTCTATACTATATACCAATTCTTTTTCGCTATTAACCTTTACTATTAGTTTTGTGTCTTTTGACGGAGACCCTAATTCGTATGATTGCCCATAAGTGACATAGTTTCCTGCAACAAAGAAAATAAGAACTATTAAAATCTTTTTTATTGAAAGCTTCATAAGTATTGAAAAACAGTTTATAATTAGTGGAATATAAGCTATTTGTTAATTTGTTCTATGTACCTTACTTCTCCTGTTTTTACATTGATATGCCAAGGTTTTGGTTTAGGAATCCAAACTTTTCCTTCTTGAATCTCAACAGGCATCCATAAATAACGAGAATCCCACTGAGCAGATGGTTTCCAACGGTCGCCCATATACAAAACTGTTGTTTGTTTTTTCCCCTCTACTTTAAGTAACATAGTAGATTGTGAGCTATAAGTATTGGTTTCGGGAGGAGCTATATCACTAAAGGTACTCCAAGGTCCAGCAAGAGATGTTGCAGTTGCCACTTTATTAGGGTTAGGTGCCCAACTTGTTAAGGCAGAGCCAATAACATAATACAAGCCTTTGTAATGTACAATGGCACCGCCTTCCAAAGGAGCTTGAATAAATGAAACTTCTTTTTCAACTGTCAGGAAATCATCTGATAGCTTTGCAATATAAAAACCCTTAGAAGGACGGCTCTCAAAAATAAGATAAGCCGAGCCATCATCATCAATAAACTGCCCAATATCACGACTTTCTTTTCCTAAAGGTCTAAATGCATTAAGATATTTAAAAGGTCCTTCAGGTTTATTACTTATAGCTACTCCTACACTTGCAAAACCATATCTTTTACCTTTTACAACGCCATCTATGTGCATGTACATTACGTACTTTTTAGTTTTTTTGTTGTAATACACCTTAGGGCGTTCTAGTACCCAATGCTTGCCTTCTAATGCTGTATCAGGTCTTGCAAGTTTTATGGCATTCCCCTTGAATTTCCAGTTGATTAAATCTTTTGAAGCATAGCAGCTCACATAATGATGCACCGTATCAATATCAAATTCTTTGCTACGCTGTTCACCGTACCAATAATAGGTTTTCCCGATTTTTATTACCCCACCACCATGAGCTTGTATATGATTTCCATCCATATCTGCCCACTTTTCTCCAGGGTTTATTACTAATTGTTTTTGTGCTAAAGTATTAAAAACTAGTAGTGTTGCAGTTGTATATAAAATAAGTTTGAATATTTTAAGCATATATCTTTCTTTAAAGTTTAGAAAACAAATTATCAGGATATAAACCTGATAATTTGTTAAAAATCTGTTTTGTTATTTAGTGATTAGGAAAATACATTTAGTTATAATCATTGTAATAGTTTTTAAAGCATAAACGTTTAAGCAATTTGGATAAAAAAAGAGAAAAATCATAATAATTAAATAGTTTAGTTGTAAACAGTATAATAATTATACCGCCTACAACTAAATTATTATTCATTAATAGCAATATTACCATCCAGGGTTTTGCATCATTTGCTTATTTCTGTCTATTTCCGACTGAGGAATTGGCCAAAAATAGTGTTTCTTATCAAAAACACGTGTTTCAAAAATAGACCTTTCATAAAACTCTATATCGGTAAAGCTTGTTCCCTTGCTGATATTCATGCCATACATAGGTCCACCTTGTGTTTCTTGAGCAATCTTCCATCTACGCACATCGTATAAACGGTGTTCTTCAAAGGCCAACTCGATTCTTCTTTCGTGTCGGATACGTTCACGCATTTCAGACTGAGTCAAGCCTGTCGGTAACGCTGGAATACCTGCTCTTTCACGAACTAGATTGATATATTTAGCTATATCAGCATTATTAGGGCTATGTTCATTTAGGGCTTCAGCATAATTCAGGTACATCTCTGCCAGTCTAAAGTAAATCCAAGACTGTTGGGTGTATCTATTATTAGGCACATCGCTATTAGGACTTACGAATTTTGTAAGCAAATAACCTGTTTTGGAATGATCGTGTGACCCATTTTTACCAGAAGCACCAGTAGCATACAATTGAATAGGTGTACCAGAAGCACCCGAAAAAACCCATGTGTCATGGTTATACAATACACTTACATAAAATCTAGGTTCACGGTTTAAATACATATTCCAGTCTAGTGTTTTGGTAAATTTAGTATCGCTAGTTGAAAGCCCTGTTTCTATATAACCAGAACCAGCATCGTTAATCCGTTTTCCATTAGCCATATGATAGGCATCTACCATTTGTTGTGTAATTGCTAAACCATTCCAGCCCTTCATTTGTCTTGGGGCAGCATGGATAGTCCATTTATTAGTATTAGCACTTGGTCTTCCCCAAATTACTTCACTATTCCAACGATCAATAAACACATCACGATAGGAAGCAAAAGGGTCTAAATCTCCATTACTTGTAAATTTTTTATATAATCCACCAGGCATCATATCTATTACAGCCTTAGCGGCATCAGCTGCTAGTTTCCATTTATTTGCATCATAAGTATTTGTCATTAGTGCCTTCCCATCTGAATTTTTGAAATCGGCATAATCTTGATTATTCCCATTAAATAAAGGACTAGCTGCATATAATAATACACGGGCTTTAATCGCCATTGTTGCACGCTTATCCATTCTGCCATAATCTATTACATTGGGTATAGTACTAGGTAAATCTTTAGCTGCTAAGTCTAGTTCATCAACAATATATTTCACACATTCATCATAAGAATTACGTGGACGAAGTGTTTCTGCACTTGTGGCATCAACAGGAATGGCATTCGTTAAAATGACTACAGGACCATATTGTTCTAACAAAAGAAAATAGTAATATGCTCTCAAAGCACGAGCTTCAGCTTTCGTTCGAATATTAATGCCCGGAGTAACGCCATCACACTCAATACAGCGTTCTACTTGATTAATATAAACCGAAGCCGCCCGAATTGCTTTGTAATAAAATGAATATCTATCATAAGGAATAGAAGTAGGACCCCAGTTACCTGTATTGATATTATTCGCCCCGATTGTTGTCCAAACAAAATCTCCTTCGTCAGATGTTGGCGTTAAATTGGCATAAGGTTCTGCTGGGTCAGGCAAGTAGCTATAGACGTTAGCAAGGTATTTTTCTACCTCTAGTCTTGTTGTGAACACAGCATCAATGGTAAGCATATCATCTGGCTGTTTGTCAAGATAATCTTCACAAGAAAAACCAATAATGCCTGCTATAAATAAAAGAAAGATGGATATTCTTTTCATAGTTTTGTACTTATAATTATGAAGCTGATTTTTATTTCAACTACCAGTTATTTAAAAATATATTTTCCTAAAAATTAATATTTACGCCCATATTTAGGTTTTTTTGAATAGGATATACTGCACCTCTTCCATCACCTAATTCTGGATCCCAGAAATTAAAGGTACTCCAAGTAAGAAGGTTCAAACCTGAAACATACACTCTAAATGTATTAACTTTTAATTTTTGAGTAAGCTTCTTAGGGATTGTATAGCCTATTTCGGCTGTTTTTAAACGTATATAACTAGCGTCTCTTTGCCACCAAGTAGATGAACGAAAGTTGTTTGTATTAGGACCAAAAGAAAGTCTAGGGAAAATAACATCCTGGCTTGGGTTTTCGGGAGTCCAACGGTTTAACACATTTGTATTGATATTTCCACGAATTCCTCCTTCTGCAAATGGGTAAAAACCAACACCTCCGAGCATAAAGCTCATTGTCCCTGCACCTTGTAAAAAAGCTGAAAAGTCAAAGCCTTTGAAGCCGAGCGATACACCAAAACCATATACTAATTGTGGAGTGCTAGGATTTCCAATAGCAACTTCATCAAATGCGTCAATTTTTCCATCTTCGTTCACATCTTTGTATTTTAAGTCTCCGACACGCACTGGTCCAAACGTTTGAACAGGAGAACTATTTATTTCGTCTTGGCTAGTAAATAAACCATCTGCAATCAGCCCAAAAGGTTGTTGATAACGCTTTCCTCGTCTGTTTTGATAAGTATATTTATAGTCTGGAGCATCATCATTAATAAGCTTATTTTGAACATAAGTTACATTCGCTTTTAAGCCTAAGTTTAATTTTCCTAGCTTTTTATTATACTCCATATTAGCATCAATACCTTTGTTCTCAAACTCTCCAATATTTCCCCAAGGGTTGTTTTGAAGACCCATTATGGCAGGTAGAGAGTTTCTTTGCATAAAGATTCCAGAACGATTTCTATGGAAAATATCTGCTTGCACGTAGAATCCACGTAAGAAACGCATCTCTATACCAATATTGCTTTCGATTTCTTTCTCCCATGTGAGGTCTGCACCCCATTGGTCTTCTCCTCGTCCCGAAAATCCATTATTTACGTCCATACCAAAAGTATATCCGCCATTCCCCCCTCCCACTGTTGTTAAGTAAGCAAAACGACGTCCGCCAATCTGGTCATTTCCCTTTGTACCATAAGAGCCTCTTAGTTTCAAATACTGTATAAAATCATTGTCTCTGAAGAACGGCTCTTGCGAAACTATCCAACCTAAAGCATAAGCAGGAAAAAACCCAAATCGACTACCTTTTGCAAAGTTTTCAGAACCATTATACCCAGCATTGAATTCGAAGAAGTATTTCGATTTGTAGTTATAAGATACACGGCTAACTAAACCTTGCAATCTATATGGTAATGAACTGATTGCATCATTGGCATCAGCCGATTGATAATCTTGTTGATTATACAATAAAAGTCCGCTAATAGCATGGTTACCAATGGTTTTATCATAATTAAAATTTGCTTGCATGTAAATACGTCTGTTCCCTCCTGAAGATTTTGAAAACCCTAAATCAGCGTTACCATTCACAAATTTATTTAGCGTTAAATCACCATTGGTATTTCTTCCCGTAGCAATATAAGTATCAACTGCAGACCTGATTCTGCCGATATTGTGAAAATTATATCCATCAAAAGCAAATTTTCCAGAGAATTTCAAGCCTTTTACTACATTAGATAAATCTTGATTAAGTGTAATATCCGATTGAATATTATTTCTCCATTCAGTAGAAAACCCTTTTCCTGTAAGAAGCATATAAGGGTTCGTTACTCCGTTTACACCGCCATATACAAATCCAGCTGGATTATTGAATGGATAAGTTGGTGCATAACCGATAGGTGTATTAAAATAAACCTCCCCCCAAATACTTGAAGCAGAAGCTCCCGGATAATTTGAGGTAATCAAAATACCGCCTAAACCTAATTTCAATTCTGTGTTTTTACCTAATCTAACATCGGTGTTGGCTCGGAAATTATATCGCTTTAAGCCTGCATTAGTATTGTAAGTATTCAGATTATCCCCTTTCCAAATTCCTTGTTCATCATAATAGGTTGCAGATACAAAGTATTTAGCATTGCTTGAGCCTCCTGTAATATTAAGGTTTGCACGTTTAGTAGGTGTATTTTTTTTCACCATTAAATCCAACCAATTAACATTAGGATATAAGTATGGGTCTTCACCTGAAGCGTATTTTTCAATAATGGCAGGGGTATAAGGCGTTACAAAGTTTGGATTTGATGCCAACTGTGCTTCGTTATACAAATTCAAATAGGTTATACCATCAACCAACTCTGGTAAGCGTGTTGGTGAGTTTAAACCTGTTTCATACTTAAAGCTCACCGTAGGTTTATCGTTATTCCCTCTTCTTGTGGTAACTAAAATTACACCATTGGCTCCTCTAATCCCATAAACAGCTGTTGCTGAGGCATCTTTTAATACCGAAAAGGATTCTATCTCTTCTGGCTCTATGTTATTGATTGGTCGCTCAACACCATCTACAAGCACCAATGGCGACGCTCCTGCTCCGAAAGTACTAATACCACGAACCCAAAACTGAGCATCGTCGTACCCCGGTTCTCCATTTCTTTGAACCGCAATAATTCCAGCTACTTTTCCTGCTAAAGCATTATTTAAAGACCGTGGTGCAGCAGATTTTATATCATTAATTTTTACTGTTGTGATGGCTCCAACTACACTTTCTTTCTTTTGTTCGCCATAGCCAACAACCACTACTTCGTCAAGTGCTTTATTATCAACCTGCATAGCAATATCTATTTTTGAGCGGTTATTTACCTCTACTTCTTGAGTAACATAACCCACAAACGAGAAAACTAACGTGCTATTTCCACTTGGTAATTGAATGGAATACTTGCCATCTGACAATGAGCTAACACCTTTGGATGTCCCTTTTATAGAGACACTTACACCTGGCATGGGCTGGTTTTTTTCGTCAACAATCGTTCCTGTTACATTTTTTTCAGTAATATAACTCCCCAATGAAACCGAAAGTGAATTCATTGGTAATAATATAGGCTTTGCCGTTCGATTCAGAATAATGGTCGAACCTACGGTTTCATAAGAAAGATCTAAGGGCTTTAGTAACCTAACAAGTACATTCCTAAGAGGCTCGTTCTGAACATCAATTGAAACAATTCTTTCAGAACCTATTACTTGGGGACTGTATATAAATTTAACAGATGTCGATTTTTGAATCTGATGAAGTGCCAAATCCAAAGACTTATTTTCTACATGCAAAGCCACCTTTTGGTTCAGGAATTCCTGCCCCATATTATTATGAGCAATGGCAAAGGTTGCACATAGAAATGTTATTACAATTTGATAAAGAGAAAAACGCATGATTTTCAACAAAATCTTGTTTTGTTTTGTAAATTTTTTCATAACTTGACTTAACTTTTTTAATTTTTAGTAAAAAGAAATCCACCCGACCTAAAACTAAAGTTTAAGTCGGTTGTTGCTTTAAGCAACATGGAGGAGAAAATTTGTCGAAGATGCTGGCACATCTTCGACATTTTCATTTAGAAAATGTTAAAGGGATTAGTACAATTGGTTCATTATCTGCATAGTTATTTGTTTAAAGAGATTTCATTGAGACTTACTGATTTAATTACATTTATTTCCATTAATTACTATTTCTCCATCAATTACTTGATAACTTGCATTGATAGCTCTACAGATTAATGTTAGTTTTTCATACAAAGACTGACTTTCTAACGCTGCTGTAAGCTGACATTTAGAAAGTAGCTGCCTGTCATATTTTATCGTTATTCCATAAATTTTTTCCAGCGAATCAAAAACCTCATGCACTGGCGTATTTTCAAAAACCAACATTTTATTGGTAATGTCTAAAGGTTTAACAGGACTAGGCAATTCAATCAAGGTTCTCTTTAATTGTTTTTCAGCTCGATTAAATATTGCCTCCTGGTTTGGAGTAAGAGTTAGTTGGACTTGTTTTGTTGAAACTTCTTTATCTTTTTCAGAAGAATATACTGCCACCTTTCCAGTCTTTACAATAACCTTGACTTCTTTATCACTATCATAGGAGCTTATTGTGAAGCTTGTTCCTAACACTTTTGTAACAAGTTCATTCGCATAAACAATAAAAGGTTTTGAAGGATTTTTGGTAACTTCAAAAAAGGCTTCTCCACTCAAGTAAATTTCACGATGAGTGCTTGCAAATACCTTTGGATAACTAACTCTACTTTTTGCTTTCAGTGTTATTTGGCTCCCATCTGGCAGATGCACAAGTTTTTCGTTTTGGTCTTTATTTATTACTTCAACCAATGACTCCCTCTTATTATCAGTACGTTTTTCGTATGCAGTATTATTGATAAAAGGATTGATAGATAGTTGTGTTATAATATATAATAATGCAAGTATCCCAACAGTAAAAACTGCTGCAATTCTCCATAGTTTAGTTAAATTGATTAAGTGATTTGGTCTTTTATCCACAAATTCATTTCTACTCTTTGTCAAACGAATTAACTCTGTTTCCAATTCGGTTTCTGTTAATTCTTCATGAGCATTATGTATTTTCTCAATAAGCTCTTTTGCTGCCCAAACTGTCTTTGTTTGGTCTGGGTGTTGATTCAGCCAGTTTTCCCAAAATATGGTATCTTCGGTTGAATTTAGGATTACCCATCGACAAAAGAATTCATCTAAAACGAAATCTTTGATTGAATACTTTGTATAATCTTCCATAGATAAATTTGTATTTTAGCTTTTATACACTGAAATAGTATTTTAATTAAGAACAATACCCTTTTTATTTAATTTATTTTTACGATTTTTTTAAAATAAATTTCATTTCAAACATTTAGGGCTGAGTAAACACTACTCAGCCCTAAATGTTTGGCAGTAATATAATAGTTTAATTGTGACAACTAGAGAGAAAAAAACAGTGCCTTTAAGAATGGGATGATTAAAATTTCAACTGCTGTCAGCAAGTTTCTTTTTAAGTTTAAAATTGATCGATGCAAGAAGTTGGCCACAGTTTGGCGTTCAATATCCATAATTGAAGCTATTTCTTCATTAGAAAAACCCTTATAATATTTTAAATATATTACCTCCTGTTGACGCTTCGGCAGTTGTTTTATTGCCTGACGAATTGTTTTCTCATTTTCTTGTAAAAACTCCTCTGCAATCCATTCACTTTCTATTGACTCTCCATCTGTTAAGGTTGCATAATCATCAATATCGATGACATTCCCTAGGCGTTTTTCTATTTTTAATTTTCTAAATAAATTATTTTTAAATGCCTTAATAAGATAAATTGTAACATAGGGGTTTTCTGGAAGTAGCCTTTCTCTATGTGACCATAATTCAAGAAAAAGATCTTGAAGACAATCTTTGATTAACTCTTTATCTTTTGTAAAACGTGTAGCATAATTGTATAATTCTTTGTATCTCATTAAAAAAATTTGGTCAAAAGCCTCTCCACTTCCATTTTTAAAATGGAGCCATAATCGACTAAGCTCTGTTTCCTCATAGGAAACTCTATTTGCCGTTTTCATAAATATTAAAAATCGTAATAGAAGTTTTATTAAAGAGGTAAATTAAGTGCTATGATACTCTTTGACTCATGACTTTTATTCAAAAAAATATATATTTATTACAATAGCTAATAAATTTTTTGGGCAATCTAAAAATATTTGATCCCTATTTTAAACATGAATATAAGATATATTCTCTATCTTTTTGGATATTTCCATTTATCCATTTAGGGTTTATTTTTATAAAAATTAGGCACAGTATAATATTGAGAAATCTATCTGTGTTTATTTTGGATTGACTTTGAGAATTGGATTGACTTTGAGAAGAGGATAGTTTTTTAATTTGTTGCATTGCACTTAGTCCCAATTTCTCTTCTATCGTTCATTGGTATATTTCCGGCTTTCTAAAATAAAATACTGACTATGTTATCTAAAGAAATTGTTTCGATATTTTCTTATTAGATTTTAAAGAAGCTAAAAATTCTATTTCCAAGTGCGTTTAATTATACAATTTTACAATCTAATAAATTTATTGGAGAAATAATCTAAAACTATCTGTAGACACTTTCATTTGTATAAAATACTTGTATATTATACAAAGTATAAATATCTTTACTTTTACATGAATAACTATATACAAATGAAGATAGGATACGCTAGAGTTAGTACCAAAGATCAAAACCTCGAAATGCAAACTGATGCTTTGACAAAAGCTGGTTGCGAAATCATTTTTACGGAAACGGCTTCGGGTGCAAAAACAGATAGAATTGAACTTACCAAAATGCTAAGCCAGATTCGCAAAGGAGATATAGTAGTGGTTTATAAACTGGATAGATTGGGAAGGTCTTTAAAACATTTGTTGGAAGTAGTAGCTCACCTAAACGATAAACAAATTGGAATTCAAAGTATCAGCGATGCCATTGATACGACTACTCCCAAAGGACGTTTGTTTTTTAATATCTCTGCTTGCTTTGCAGAATTTGAAAGAGACTTAATCAGAGAAAGAACAAAGGCTGGCTTAGAAGCAGCTCGTGCCAGAGGAAGAAAAGGTGGCCGTCGCCAAGGCATGACTAAAGAAGCAGAACAAAAAGCAATTTTAGCCGAAACTTATTACAAGGAAGGCAAAATGGGTGTAAATCAAATCGCCTTAGAAATCGGAGTTTCTAAAATGACTCTTTATAAATATTTGAGGCATCGGAAAGTGACGATTGGGAGTTATCATAAAGAATTATCAACTTAATTTAGACTTTATAACTAAATACTTTTAGCATTTACAAAAAAACAAAACATCTCGATAGCTTTCCTTAGACTGTGTTAAGCTAACAGAAAATACTTCCCATCGTTTTATAACGGAAAGACAATGACAAGAGTAGTATCTTGCACCCGTTTAAAACTTCCAATAATGGAAAGAATAAGAAAACTATCCTAATAATATTATTTGAGACTACCTTTTATTTCTTGACTTCAGAACGAATATGTATTAGTTAATTTATTTGTTTTAAAACAATGATAAATGTATGCCATCCATTTTGGAAATCATAAGTTAAAGTCCAATGATTTAACACACAAATTTCTTTAATAATTGCTAAGCCCAAACCTGTTGATGAAGTATTCTCTGGATTCTTTGTGAATCTATCAAAAATGTATTCATCTGGAAAACCTAAGGGAGAACCAGTATTGGAAATTATAAATACATTGTTTTTCAGATTTATTTTAACTGTACCATTTGTTGAAGTGTACTTAAGTACATTCGAAAGAAAATTTGAAATTAATATATCTATCAAATATTGATGGGAATAGATGATTGTCTTGTTTAATGTTTCTATTAAATTAATATTTTTAGCTAAAAAAAGATCTTCCATATTCCGAAGATGTGAATCTAAAACATCGCTAAAAACAATTTCATGTTGTTCTGTAAATAGCTGATTATCTAATTTTGCCAGTAATAAAAGGCTTTTGTTCATCTTTGATAGACGATTTACACCAGATTTTGCCTGTGTAATATAGCCAGCCATTTGTTCTGTAATCTCAAGCTGGCTCATCCTATCGAGCTTAGATTGAATAATACTTAAAGGTATTTGAATTTCGTGCGAGGCATTCTCTGTAAATTCTCGGAGTGCCAAATATTCTTTTTTACTTCTTTCCGTTAGGTCTTTTAGCGTAAAATTTAATTCTTTAAACTCTGTAATAGTCGAGTCATGAAGTTGAAGAGTATATGGTGAGCTAACCGAAAAGGCTTGGACATTCTTTAAGTTTTCAAAAAAAGGTTTCAGAATCTTCTTATTAGAAAAATAGTTAATTAAAATGCCAGACAGAGTAAGTAAAATAGCCGTTAATAGAAAAATGAAGAAAATGGTAAGATAATAATTATCCCAACCAATATGTGAACTCATCACTGTTACATGATATCTAGAGTCTCCTATTACTTGTGTTTCTTTAAGGTAATGATATTCTTCCATTTCTTTTTGAACTCTATCATAAACCATAGAATCTCCAAAAACCAGTCCTAAGGATGTATTATTATCAGTAACTTTATCTATTTTAATTAATGGTGCATTGACATGATTCCCGAACCTGATGCTCTCAAAAATTTGATCTGCTTGCAATTCTAATTGCTCATTCATTTCATCACTTACTGCTTTTTGGAGTATCACAAAAAGGGTAAATCCCGTAAATATTAGAATAGATACAGAGGCAATTAAATAGTCTCTTGTAGTTTTATGAAGTAAAGTCATTTTCTAAACTAAAACGTTTTATTTATTCATTACGCAATCCATTTATATCCCATTCCATATACCGTTTTGATATAGTCAATTCCTGTGTATGTGGTGATTTTTTTTCGTAAATTCATCGTATAAACATATACAGTATCATAATTTTCGGCCATATCATAATGATCTCCCCAAAGGTGTTCTGCTATAGCTTGTTTACTTACAACACGATTTTTATTGACAATAAAATATAATAGCAGTTCATATTCCTTTTTAGTTAAAACAATAGATTCGTCTTTATAACTTACAGTCTTAGTAACCATATTAATAACAAGACTGTCAAACTTTACTTCATTTTCTCCATCAAAAGTTCTTCTTCTTAGCAAGGAGAAAATTCTAGCATTGAGTTCTTCCAGATGAAAAGGCTTTGTGATATAATCATCAGCACCCATTTCCAAACCTGTTATTTTGTCATACAAAGAATCTTTGGCTGATAAAATCAAGACTCCAACATTTTTATGTTGCTTTTTTAATATTTCAAGTAGTGATAATCCGTTACCACCAGGAAGAGTAATATCTAATACGATGGCATCGTAATGATACAAATGTAGTTTTTCCTGCCCTTCAGTGTATGTTGTTGCTTTTTCGCAACGATAACCTTGTTCAGTCAGGTAAGTATCCATTTCTTCTAAAAGAAATTGCTCATCTTCTACCAATAAAAGCTTCATAGTTTGCTAAAGTTTATAAATAAAGTGCTATTACTTGTGAACACAAGATTAAAAATATTTTTTAGTAACGCAACGAACGCTTACAATTTACCGTAAAGGGTTTTATTTAATTAAATATTCATTAGTTGCTTGACTCGTTTGAGAAAATAAAATTACTTGATTGCTCTATCCTTCTGGGTTGTATATTGGTTTTAAATATTCAAAAGTAAGTTTATCTACAATAAAAAAGGTTTTCCAAATGATTCTAAAAGCTAAAGTCGTCAAAAATATTATTTAGAATTAGATTAATTTAAAAAAAATTCAGAATTCACTATTTATTTTGTGACATGGAAATTCTCATAATGGAAAGTTCTGGGAAGTTTAGCGATGAGATTGCCAATGATTTATTAGGAATGGGACATAGGACAGAGTTCGTAATAAACGCCCTAGAATTGAAGCAAAAAATTAAAAATTCTATATACGATTGTATTGTAGTTGACTTGACATTCGAGGAAAACAAAGGCTTACAACTCATTAAAGAAATAAAGAAAGCTAATAAGCATGCCGGACTTATTGTTATTTCCTCTGATAATTCTTTCCAAAAAAAGATAGATGCTTTATACCAAGGTGCTGATGATTTTTTGAATAAACCTTATGAAGTATCAGAGTTAGTCGCTAGGATATTTTCGTTGCTAAGAAGAAGTAAGTTGAGCAGTAAAAATATTATCAGATATAATGAATTGCAGATTGA
>NZ_JAYGIM010000020.1:0-112184 GCF_034930985.1 Arcicella lustrica | reverse complement strand
TTTAACTCAGCTCAATTAATCTCTTAATCTTACCAAATTTAGCTAGCAATTATCTTCCTAATTACTCTATCTCCCCTTATTCCCTCAGCCCGTTGGCGTCGTTTGGGAGTGCAAAGATGCAAGCTTTATTTGTAAATACAATGACTCCACACCAAAAAAAATCAACTTTTTTTAAAAGTTTTCGCAAATACTCTGTTTATCAATAAGTTAAAATGAAAAATATTTTCAATAAAAAACGATTAAAAAGTAATGACGAAAACTACTCAATTTTTCACAATTGAAATAATTATAAAAATACAAAAAATAAACATATTGGGTTTTTGAAAGAATTAAATCAACTCTACATAAAACTAAAATATCCAAGCTACTTTTTGAAAGTAACTTGGATATTTACGACCATGCTGATGAATAACAGCCTAATAATTTAGTAATTGTATCATATCATCAGATATTTCTACCTCTCTTCCTTCTTTACTCATCCAATATTGGAATTTTTCAAGGCGGTTATATGGATTATATAAATCTCTTAAGGAGAAAATCATGCCCATGTGCTGTTTGGCAATTTGAGTGGGTTGCTTGTCCGCACTAAAATACCATTCACTATTTCGGCCTGCTTCTTGCATTTCATTTATTAAGGTAAGCTTATCGTTATCGTTCAAAGCATCATATCTTCTTTCAAAGTAATTTAGTTCTGCTTCTTTAAATAGAATTACAAGTCTTTTAAACTCTTCTTGTTTATTTGCTTTTTCTGCTTCCTGTTTAATCTTCTGTTTTTTCTCTTCTACTTTCTTTTTTTTCTGTTTGGTGTAGCCTTGATGCTGCTCGAACAAATTTTTCGTACTAAAGTATGCCATACTTCGTACTACTACTTTTTTATCTATTAAAGCATTGAAACAATCTTCTACTACTTCTCTCCCATTTTTTTCAACATACGTATCTATTTCTATTTCTATGGTATTTACTTCTGGCTTCTCTACTAAATTGATTTTCTTGAAGAGTGTATATAAATATGTATTATTATCGGGCTGTTCTTCTTGTTTCAAGGGTTCTGTCATTTCTGAGAACCTTTTGAATTCAATCATTCTAAAAGCATCGTCGTCGCCTGTTGATGAGGCTTTCTTTTTTAACTTAATGAAAAACAATAATCCTGTGATTTTCGGGCGTAATTTATCAAGGTTCGTTCCTTTCTTTTGATAAGTAATAAAGATGTCTGTTTTATCATTGATTTCTTCAATGGCTGGAATGAGTACTCTTTTCTCAAGATTAGAGAATTTCAAGTATCCGCTGGTATTATATTCAAATTGAATTTTGAAGCGTTCAATGTCTATTTCATAAAAGCCTTTGTTTAACCAAGACTTGAAGAATGGATACAATTTAATTGATTGGCTGTTCTGTAATCTAAAGAAATTCTCTTTTAAGAAACTGAAGTTTTCTCTTTCGTTTACTTCCAGAATCTTTTGAGCTAAATCTCGCACAATGAAAAGCTGTATTTTCCCAGAACCTTCGTCATGAATCATTTGGGAAATAATGGTCGTACTTACTTCCAATTTTCCTTCACGCCACTTTAATAAAGTAGTTTGAAGCATTTCAGCACTTTCTATCAAATAATTATAGCCCTTTTTGTGAGTTACTCCTATTCTTTCTAAAAAGTCTTTAATATGAATGGTAAAACAAACACTTTCGTTTTGCTCCATTCCGAATAAATGTGAGGGCTTTAGACGAGAAGCTATTTCAATGAATAGTTTTCTGGTATAAATATCATCTACCGAAACCGATTCATTCTTAGAAATTCTTCTAATGAATTTTGGATTGGCTAATGGATTATTGAAAATCAGATAATCTGGATTATTCTGAAATAATTCAATACTCAAGCTTGGTTCTAATTCATTTTTCATCTGCATATTGGTTACCTATACAAAACTAATTTCTTTTGGCAACTTTACAAAAAAATGTTTCCAAAGTAATCCATTTTTTTACAGAATCATTTGATTGTTATTTTAACACCTAAAAACAAAGATTATCATCTGACAATTGCCTTTAACTAATCGTTCACCTACATTTTGTTGCCTAATAAAATATGATTTAATCAGGACGAAAAGCCTATATTTCATAAGAATACCTACAATTTGTTGCATAATTAAGATATTGAATGGAAAATATATCTTTTTAAACCATGAAATTGGTTGAAATACCTAAGAATTAATGTTAGATTATCATAAAGGAAGTATATAGACTAGCGTATATCTGTTTTACCTACAATTTGTTGCTTAATTAGTCGAAAAAGAAGCAGAAGATGTGGTAGAAATAGTAAACAAGACATATTTCTTATTTTTACCTACAATTTGTTGCTTAATTCAAGAAAAAAGAAGTCTATAAAGCCCCCAAAAACAACCTACAATTTGTTGCCTAATTAATAGAAAAGATGTATCATTTTACTTGAAGCTTTATAAACAAAATGGATAAGGAAAGAGGAAGGAAAAACACATTTTTGAAAGTAATTTTAAAAACTAAAAAAAGAGCTTTTACCTACAATTTGTTGCCTAATACTTCAAAGCGAGAAGATTATCGACATTTCCAAGTTTTTTTCTAGTAATTTGTACTCACACCTACATTTTGTTGCCTAATGATTTTATAAATATCTATAAATCATCAACTTAAAGAATATTGATTTTATTCATAATCAACAACAACCTACATTTTGTTGCTTAATACCTACAATTTGTTGCCTACCACCTACATTTTGTTGCTTAATTACCTACAACTTGTTGCCTATCACCTACAATTTGTTGCTTAATTACCTACAATTTGTTGCCAAACCACCTACAATTTGTTGCCAAAATATGATATAAGATATTGTTTTTCAATTAGTTACAGAGGTGCTAAAAAATATATTAAAAAACTCTTTTAAAAATATATTAAAAAAGCCTCTCTCAAAAAAGAAAAAGATTTGAGAGAGTGATTCTTTTTTCTTTGTCTTTTTTAAAAGAACTTATAACGTAATTCATGTATGAAATTTTATGCTTTTTTGATTACATCGCATAATATATCATGCAAAAACAGTACATTTGATAATATTTTCATTTCAAATCATTATATAAATGTTGACTCAAGAATTATTATTGAGGTTTCTCAGAAGAAGAAATGCAATTTCAGTGGCGACATTGGAAAGAGAAGCTGGACTTGCGAAGGATACTTTAGCCAAAGCATTGAAAGGAGAACGTAACTTAAGTGAAAAACATTTAGAGTTACTTTTGCCTGTGGTTACTTCTTATGGGTTTTCAATTGATTTGTATGAAAAGGCTAGAGTTGTTTCGGTAATCAATCACAAAGGTGGAGTGGGCAAAACTACTACAACGGGATATTTGGGTGAAGCAATTGCTAAAAAAGGCTTTAAAGTATTGATTATTGATTTAGACCCTCAGGGAAATCTAAGCCAAATTTTTGATGTACAGATTCGTGATGAGCAACAAGTATATACAAGTTTGGTAAAATTAGCCGATTTACCAATCTATAATATTGGCGAAAATCTGGACATTGCGCCCTCTGATATTGAATTAGCAAAAGCTGAAACAGAATTGGTGAATAAAGTAGGAGGAGAGCAACGTTTGAAAATACTGATTGCAAGATTGAGTCAGAATTATGATTTCATATTGATTGACTGCCCACCGTCATTGAATATTCTTACAATGAGTGCGATGCAGGCTTCGAATAGTTGTTTGATTACTCTTTTGCCTGAAATGTCGGCTTTAAAAGGCTTAAATACTTTATTAGAACGTATTTCGGAAGCACGTCAGATATTTAATCCAGCTTTGCAAGTGGATGGCATTGTGTTTACGATGGTTAGAAAAAATACCGTTCACGATGGCATAAAAGAGACTGTGAGAAGTATTTTCCCACATACCAAAGTATTTGATAAAGAAATTAAACATTTAATTGCTTTTCAGAAAGCGCAAATTGAGCAAATTCCTATCAGAACGTTTGATAAAGATTCAGAAGCGGCAAAATGCTACGAAGAATTTTGTGACGAATACTTATCATTATTTTAAACCAATTAACATTTTAGAAAATGGCAAAGAACATCAAAATGTCGATTGCAGAGAAAGCAAGAGTAGCTATCACAAATAGTAGTTTTTCGCCTTTGGAGTCGATTAAACAGAATATTACTGTTCTTGAAGAATTAAAAAGCTTTATTCCGCCACTGTTGGACTCTGAATTGGCGCAACTAAAAGCAAATTTATTGGCAAATGGCTGTAAAGACCCTTTGTTACTTTGGGAAACCACCAAAGATATTATTGGCTTAGGAAGCGAATTCGAACCAGCTTATGTGTTAATTGACGGGCATAATCGCTACGGAATTTGCAAGGAATTTGGAATTACTTTCAATGTTCAATTATTGTCGTTTAATTCTTTTAAAGAAGTAAAAGAACACATGATTGATTTGCAATTGGGACGAAGAAACCTGAATGCACAACAGGTGTCGTATTTACGTGGATTGCGCTATAACACTGAGAAAAACGATGTTATTGGTAATTTACAAGGCAAAAAAGAAGAAATAGACTCAAATGGTCAAAATGTCCATTTGGAAAAAGAGCCTAAAATCACTACTGCGGAAAGATTAGCGAAAGAATATAACGTTGGAGAAAAAACGATTAGGAGAGATGCTGCTTTTGCAGAAGGATTAGAAAAACTAACGCCAACACTTCGTAATGAAGTACTTTCGGGTAAGAAGAAAGTTGACAAAAATAAGATTCAGTTACTAGCAAAATCGAATGAAGAAAACCAGTCGATTGATGATATTGAAAAAGTAGATGAGATTTTACAACAAGTAACAAAAGAGAAAAGTACTGAGAATAATCAAATCGACATTGCTCAAGAAAAATATAACAAAGTATTAAGTACGATTAATGAAGCTTATCAAACCAGAAGTATTGAAGCTTTTGAAGCTGTTGAAATCGCTTTACAAGAATTCAAATTGATATTAAACTAGGTATTTGTCAGATGGTCAAAATGTCCATTAGGAAAAATAATTGACCAGATAGAAATCGCCGATTATTAAAAAAAGCTCAAATGGACATTTTGACCATCTGAGCTTTTTCGTTTTACTTCTTTAAAATTCCGTCTAAAACTTTCAGTTTACCGTCTATTTTGTGTTCGTATTTCAAGTCAAGTATTTTGCTAATCATTGGGTAAATATTTACGTTTTCAAAACCATCAATTTTTGTTTGTGCTTTAAAAGCTGGTCCCCAAGCAAAAAATGTGGCGTGCATATCTTCCAAAGCAGGGTCGAAACCGTGTTTGCCTGGAGTAGTTGATTTTCCTGTAATGCCAAATACTTTTGGTAAATGAGGCACAAGTAAAATATCACCAATACGATTATACTTGTCGTCTTTTTTGGCATAATGCCAACGACTTGGAATATTTTTCTTCAAATACACATCAAAATCTTTTGCCTCTTTTTTCAAAGCTTTGTAAGTTGGCAAAATATCCTTTTTATCTTTTGCATAAAGCTGTAACAAAGCATCGCCACGAGGAATGATGAATTTAGCGGGGTCAATTGCTGTAGGTAAAAGCATTGGATGTTCGTTCTCAACTTTTGTCATTCCGTGATCAGAAACGAAAACGAAGTTTACTGGTAAATGAAGAGAATCTACCGTAGCAACGAGTTTCCCAACACTTTTATCGACAAAATGTACGGCTTCTTCGGTTTCTTTTGAGTCTGGACCATAAGTATGCGCTTCGTGATCTACTTCTGGAAAATAGAAAGTAATAATATGCGGGCGTTTATCTTCTGGCAATTGCAACCAATTTTTTACGGTTTGGATACGAGTATCAATATCAATTTTCTCGTTGTAATTGTAATAATAAGTAGGCAAAGTACCTTGAATATTACTTTCAGAAGCTACCCAGTAAAAGCTGGCACTGAGCATTTGCTGTTTTTCTGCTAAAACCCAAAGTGGCGTTCCGCCATACCAAGAGCCGTCGGCAACGGCTTTTTTATTGCTCATTCCATAATTTTCTTGGCGTTGAGCATCATAAAATGAATTATCAACCAAACCATGATGCGATGGATACATTCCTGTAACAATGCTATAATGATTCGGGAAAGTAAGCGAAGGGAAAGACGGAAGCATGAACGAAGCCGTTACGCCATCATTACTTAATTTACGAAGATTTTTTGCCTGATATTTATCTGTAAAATCTGCTCTAAAACCATCTGCCGAAATTAAAATAACATAAGGTTTTTGTTGCTGTTCTTGGCTATTTGTACGGTTAGGAATGATTTGCTGTGTTAAATCCTGAGAAAAGCCACTAAACAAGCACAAATATGAAAGAACGAAGAAGAATAGTTTTGTTGATTTTTTCATTTGAAATACTATCAAAAATTGATAGGCTTTAAAATTTGTTGAAGTGAATTGATGATTTGTAAAATCTCTAAAAGCAATTTAGCCCATAATTAGTCAAAAATCAAAAACTTGTTTTATTCTATTCTTTTCCTTCATCAAATCGGCACAAAAGTCAAATTTAAAAAGGCTAAGGACATCATCATTACATTAAATATTTGTTAAACTTCTGTGTGGCGTACAAATTATGAGAAGTATCAAGTGGAAATTTGAAAGAATCTTTATTCGATACTCCTTATGAATTACTTCAAACATTACTCCTTGTTTCGTTTTCTGAAAAGCTTTTTGCTAATCATTCTTTTTCTTCCCAACCTTTTTTCGCAGTCGCTTAAACAAGAAGAGAATGAAAATATTGGATTATTCTCTCATAATCCAGATGCTACTTTTCGGCTTTTGAAAGAAAAATATAATAAAGCCAACGAACAAAAAGATATTGTCCAAGCTGGCATTTACTTACAGCAAATGGGACAAATCTGTTACCATTTTGGGCATTATCCACAGGCTTTGGATTTCCATTTACAAGCAAGTAAAATATTTAAGGCGAATCAAAAGAAGGATTTATTGGCAGAAAATCTAAACGATTTAGGCGTTTTGTATTATTATAATCGTCAGCGAAATCTTGCTCGTCAACATTATGACGAAGCTTTTGCTATTTATAAAAGTACTCATAACGATTTGGGCATGGCAAATACTTTGGGCAAAATCGGGCAACTGTACGAAAAACAACAGAAGTACGATAGTGCTTTTACCTATCAGCGACAAGCGATGAGTCATTATCAAAAAATCAATAATCGACAGGGAATGTCTAAGATTTATGAAAACATTGGAAGTATTTATGAAGATTTAGCTCGTTACGATTCCGCTTATTTTTATTATCAGCAATCTTTTACAATCAATCAAAAAACAAAGAATCAAATTGCTCAAATTGAGGTTTTGAATAATTTAGGCGATGTTTTGAGAAAAACAGGAAAGCTAAATGAAGGTTTAATATATTCAAAAAAAGCTTTGGATTTAGCCCTAGATTCTAAAGAAACCTATCAATTATCGGGAGCTTATCGAGACATTGCGAAAGCCTATAATTTGATGGGACGAAACGACAGTGCTTTTCATTATTTAGAATTAAGCCGAAAAACAGCCTTGGATATTTATGATGAAAACAGCAATAAGCAATTGGCTTTGCTACAAGTAATGTACGATATTACCAAAAAGAATAATGAGATAGAACAACTTAATAATGCGAGAAAGACGAATCAAATCATTGGTTTAGCGATTGGAATCGTTACGATTTTGTTGGCAGCTTTAGCCACAGTAATTATCAGTCGCCAGCGGTTGAAAATTAAGAGTGAACGATTTTTGAATGAAGAAAGAAACCATGTTTATGAAACGCAAAAAGCTTTGATGGAAGTCGATTTACGCAACAAAGTACTGGAGGAAGAAAACCTAAAAAATCTTTTGGAAATCAAATCAAAAGAATTGAGTTCGCACACGTTACACGTTATTCAGAAAAATCAATTGCTTGAAAAACTCTATCACCGATTAGAAGAAATGATTAAAGACGACCGCCGAGATCCTAAACGTCAGCTTCGACAAATCATGCAGGAAATCAACCAAAGTTTTAATCATGACCAGTATTGGGAAGAATTCAGAGGAATTTTTGAACAAGTACATCAAAGCTTTTTTGATAAACTAAAGGCTAGTTCAGAGAATCTTACTGCGAACGATTTACGATTGATTGCACTGCTAAAAATGAATCTAAATTCTGCGGATATTTCTTCGTTGTTGGGCATCTCACAAGATAGTTTACGAGTAGTTCGATACCGATTGAGAAAGAAATTAAACCTTGCTCAAGGCGATAGTCTTTCGGCATTTATTCAAGCTTTATAAGTACTTAACGATTCGGAAATGTAACGGTAATAATTTGATAATGTAGCGAATATAAATTTTTATACTACTGATAATCAGTTAATTGCATTATTTTTGTTTCCCTTGTTGCCTTCTTGTTTATGTGCTTTGTAACGCTGTTGCCTTTTTGTAACGCTCGAAATTTGTTTCTGTTCTGATTGTATTTGCACCTTTGCTTCATCAAAAAAATGAGTGCAAATAATTTTTATTTCTCTGACAAGTAAAGTGCCAGTAAGCGAAATAAAAACAATACAAAGAAAACATGAACAGAATTTACAGCCTGATTAGTTTTTTTATCCTTACTTCCTTCGCAGCTTTTTCAGGAACATTAAGCGGGAAAGTAATCGACAAAGAAACGGGCGAACCATTAATTGGAGCAAATATCAGATTGGATAAAAAAGGCTTTTATGATGCTACTGGTTTAGATGGTTCTTTCAGTATTAAGCATCTTCCAGCAGGGAAATATCAAGTGAAAATTAGTTATGTAGCTTATCAAACGATTACTAGAGAAATAAGTATTGGCAAAGAAGATGTTTTTCTAAGCTTTAATTTAGAACCAGATGTTAAACAATCCTTGAATGAAGTTGTCGTAAGAGCCAGTACGGATAAATCAACCGAAAATTCAGCTCGTTTTTCTGAACGAAAAGCCAATCAGTTGATGAATATTGTTTCGGGAAGAGCGATTGAAATTTCACCAGATTTAACGGTTGCGAATTTAATACAAAGAGTATCGGGCGTTTCTATTGAACGAAACAGTAATGGCGATGGACAATATGCCATTTTGCGAGGGATGGACAAACGTTACAATTATACTTTGGTGAATGGTATCAAAATTCCAAGTCCAGACAACAAGTATCGTTATGTTCCTTTAGATATTTTTCCTTCAGAATTATTAGGGCGATTAGAAGTATTTAAAACCTTAACGCCTGATTTAGAAGGCGATGCCGTTGGAGGTGTGGTAAATATGGTGATGAAAGATGCCCCGAATCAGTTGGAAATCAAAGGAAATTTGGCTGGCGGTTACAACGAATTATTTATGAATCGTGGTTTTACAAGTTTTGATGCCAGTCAAATTCAGCAATTGTCGCCTTATGAATTGAACGGAAGTACATACTCTTCCACAGCAAAAGATTTCCCGAAAGGAACACTAACACTTCAAACTAAAAAACCTATTCCAAATATTGTTGGCGGTTTATCTATTGGAAACCGTTTTCTACAAAATCGTTTGGGTGTAATTTTAGCAGGAAGTTTTCAAAATACTTATCGTGGAAGTAATAGCAAATTCTATTCTTCAACGGTTTATGACACCGAAAAAACATCAAGAATTACCAGTTTATCAGAGCGCCAATATTCTGAGCGTCAGGAGCGTTTGGGATTGCACGCTAAAATTGATTTTCGTTTGAACGAAAACAATAAAATTCAGTGGTACAACGCTTACATGAATTTGCTGAATGAACAATTGCGTGATACCAAAACCACAGAATACTCTTCGGGGGGCTACGACCCTGAAAAAGGAAATGCAGGCTTAACCTTCAGCATTCGTTCAAGAGTAACGCAACAACAAATTTTCAACAGTACTTTGCAAGGAACGCATCAATTAAACGACAAATTAAAATTCAATTGGTCGGCGGTGTATTCTACGGCTTCAAATCAAATGCCTGATAATACCAGTTTCAGCGTATTGGGTAAAAGAGAAAATTTTGTAGAAACAAAAATCTATCCACAACAAAGTAGCCGACGCTGGGAACATAACGACGACCGAGATTTAGCGACTTATTTGAATCTTACTTATTTAAGTGCTTGGAAAGCTAATCCATTGGAAATCAGTACTGGAGTATTGTATCGAGATAAGCACAGAAGTAATTTCTATAATAATTACATCTTACAGCCAACCAATCTTTTGGCGGTTTACGGAAAAGATTTTAATAGCTACGACGAAGTAAATTTTACCGTTCAAAATCCAAGAGGAACGGTGGCTTCTGCTCTGAATTATGATGCTACTGAAAAAATTGCTGCAGGTTATTTAATGGCAAAATTGAATACGAAAGCTACGCAAATTATCGGTGGACTTCGGGTAGAAAATACAGACCAAGGTTATCAAATGCTGTTTCCATTGGGAGAACTTCGTCCTTCGGGCAATCAGGTTTATACAGATTTTTTACCAAGTTTGAATATCAAACATAGCTTAAGCAATGCTCAAAATTTGCGTACTTCTTATTTCCGTTCCATCAATCGCCCAGGTTTTTTTGAAATTGTACCGGGAAAAGTAGTGAACGAAGAATTTCAAGAAAGAGGAAATCCAGATTTACAGCGTGCCGTAGCAGATAATGTTGATTTGCGATACGAGTACTTTCCAAATCCTTCAGACCAAGTAATGGCTGGGATTTTTTATAAAGCAATCAAAAATCCGATTGAATACACTTTGCAAGTAGATGAAACTCGTGGACAAGATGTATTTTACACACCCGGAAATTTTGGAAATGCCAATAATTATGGGTTTGAATTGGATGCTATCAAGTACTTCAGAAACTTCGGAATCAAAGCGAATTATACTTATACCCATTCTTCAATTACCACCAAAAAGAATATCAGAGTGCGTGATAGTGCAGGAAATTTGAGTTCAATAGCTGTCAATCAAACTCGTCCTTTGTACGGACAGTCAGAACATATCGGAAATTTTTCTTTACTCTATAAAAATAATAAAACAGGTTGGGATGCCCAGTTAGCGGCTTCGTACACAGGCGAGCGTATCAATACCGTTTCGCAGTTTTTAGATAATGATTTATGGCAAGAAGCCTTTATTCAGATGGATTTTTCGGTAGAAAAAAAGCTGAATGACCGTTGGGTGATTTTCGCCAAAGCCAACAATTTATTGAATACACCGATGCGAGTTTTCATCAAAAATACCAATCCCGTAAACAATAATATTCCAGACCAAGCAAACAGTAATGGCAAAACTTTGATTCGGGAAGATTTTTACCAAAGGAGTTATCTAATCGGCATAAAATTCAAATACTAAAACAAAAAATTAAATCCTTATCATGAAAAATTCAAAAATGTTTGTGGGCATCTTTTTATTGATGACCTTGTTCGCTGCGTGTAGCAAAGACGATAACACGACAACGCCAGTCGTAGAACAATCGGTAACAGGCGAAGTATCAGGAACTTGGACAAAAGGTTCTATCATTCAAGTAAAAACGGACATCATTATTCCAGCAGGAAAAAGTTTGACGATTGAAGAAGGCGTAACCGTAGTAATGGATACAACGACTAAGCCAGAAATCATCGTAAACGGTAATTTGTATGTATTAGGAAGTACAGCAAGTCCAGTAAAATTGACCGTTCCAGAAAGTGCAAGAATTACCAAAAACAAATTTGGTAAATTATGGGGCGGAATTTTAGCTTCAAAAACTTGTTCGGAATTAGTTATCAGTAATGCAATTTTAGAATATGGCGGAGCAGTAACGACAGAATCTTCAACTTCTGTAAAGCAAGGTTTATACAAAGCCGTTAGTGGTGAATTCGACCCAGCAATCTGGTTTTCTAACACAGCAGGGAAATTGGTGATGCAAAACTCAACAGTTCGTTTCTGGCATGATGACTGTACTTATTTAGAAGGGGGAAGTATCATTTTTACCAATAATATTTTTCATACAACAGGCGAAAGCGGCGGCGAAGGCATCAATATTAAATCGGGTTGTGTGGCTGATGTTGCTTATAATTTGATTTACAGCACCAATACAAATGCCTTGAAATTATCAAATTCTGGCGACCGTACTCCGCAAGCTTATGTGGTGGCTTACAATAATACGATTGTAAACACAGGTTGGAGAAGACCAACGATTAAAGGCGGTTCTATTTGGGTAGAAGCAAGTGTGCGTGCAGAATTGTACAATAATTTAATGGCAAACTGTCGTTTTGGTATTAAAAGAGATGTGAAAAAACCAGAAGATAGTCGTTCTAAGGCAAGTAATTCTTTGTATTATTCGTATTCTCAAGAAGGAGCAACTCAATTCCAACCAAGTACTGAAATCATAACTGGAACAAACGATATTATTAGCAATAAAGCAGGCGATAATGACCCTAAATTTGTGAATTATCCAGTAAGTACGAGTCAATCAAATGCTGACTTCTCAACTACTTGGGATTTCCACTTGGCTACTGGTTCGCCAGCTTTGAACAAAGGAATTACTACTTTTAGCAGAAATTTCAAAGAAGGTCTTTCGATAAATGGACAAACCTACAAATCACCAGAACCAGCTTCATATATTGGTGCTTTTGGAGCTAAATAGTTTTGAATTGTGATTGAGTGAGTTGTGATTGAGTGAATTAGTGATTGATAAAATAAAAATCAAACAAATAACAATGATTGAATTTTTGATGAGTGATTAATTTTTAATCACTCAATCACAACTCACTAATTCACTCAATATCTAACTCACAATTAAAAAAGAGATAGATAATGAACCAACGGTTTTTAAGCATTTTTTTGCTTGGCTTTTCGCTTACTGCTTGTAAACAAGTGGCAGTTCAAACAAAAACTAATAACAGCGAACAACAGATTATTCAGCCTACTTTTATCACTGAACCTGTAAAACACGATACCGACGACCCTGCGGTTTGGATTAACCCACAAGATGTCAGTAAAAGCCTTATCATCGGCACAGATAAAGATATTGACGGAGCTTTGTATGTGTATGATTTACAAGGAAAAATTCAAGAAGATAAAGTAGTTCGTAACCTGAAAAGGCCTGATAATGTGGATATTGAGTATGGCTTAATACTCAATAATAAAGCTACAGACATTGCGGTAACAACAGAACGTTTTACGCATAAGCTTAGAATTTACACTTTGCCCGATATGAAACCCGTTGACAATGGCGGCATTGAAGTTTTTGAAAATGAAACAGGAGCGGAGTTTCGTGATTTGATGGGTATTGCATTGTACAAAAATAAAACAGGGAAAATTTATGCTATTGTCGGAAGAAAATCTGGTCCAACTGATGGTACTTATCTTTGGCAATATCTTTTAGAAGATGATGGAACAGGACAAGTAAAAGCTACTTTAGTTAGAAAATTTGGAGCTTACAGTGGCAAAAAAGAAATAGAATCCATTGCTGTTGATGACGAATTGGGTTATATCTATTATTCTGACGAAGGCGTTGGTGTAAGAAAGTATTTTGCTGAACCTTCAAAAGGAAATCAAGAATTGGCTTTGTTTGCTACTACAGGTTTTACAGAAGACCATGAAGGAATTTCTATTTATCAGACTTCAAAAAAGACAGGATACATTTTGGTTTCAGACCAAGGAGCGAACCAGTTTCATATTTTTAGTCGTGAGGGAACAGCTCAAAATCCAAACGAGCATCCATTATTGAAAGTGGTGAAAGTAAAAGCCGTACAAAGTGATGGCTCAGAAGTGGTTTCTGTGCCTTTAAACAGTACTTTCAAGAAAGGACTATTCATCGCCATGAGCGACGACCGTACTTTCCATTTCTACAAATGGGAAGACATTGCAGGAAAAGAACTGAAATAAATGTTGAGTTTGGAGTGTGGAGTGATGAATAACAAATAAGTTTCACTCGTCATGCTACACTCCAAATTCAGCACTTAAAAGTTTAGTTTTTATTGATATTGACAACTCTATGAGCTTCTACCAACAAAGCAATCTCTTCCATCATTTCCAATACTTCGTCAATTTCGCTCTCTTTCCACAAAATATAATAATTTTTCAAGGGCGTTCGCATCATGAATTCTTTGCCGTGTGAAGTCCAAAAATCAAGAATGCCAACTCTATTTTCTAACATTTCTTGAAAAGCACCGAACTCAAATTCATTGAGAATGAATAAGGAATTTTTGTATGCAAGGTTGTACTTCCTGCAACATGGACAATAGCCAATATAACCGTTTTCATTTTCGGTTAGTGTATTGAAATCGTGTGAATTTTCCATAAAAATAGCTTTTAGCAAGAAGTTTTGAGCTAAGAAAATTGTTGAAGACGCAGTATTGAATCTTAAATTTCCGATATTCAACATCCGAAATTTAAGAAAAACTACCACCGCAAAGCAGTGGCAGTTTATGCAAGAGAGTGATGTCTTTTACTCTCTCATTGAGCGATTCAATATGATCAGTTAAACTTTGTACTCGTTTCAGGTTGATACACATATCTGAAAGTATAATAACGAGCAGCATCGGTGGCAGCTGGCGTTGTTGGCGCACCTTTGTAATAGCTCAAAATTTCTACTTTTGCGTATTTCCCTTCCGCCGTTTTGATTAAAATTACTTTTCCTGCAGTTGGCGAAATAATGCCATTTGCATAGCTATACCAGCCATTTCCAGAGCCTGTCGGAATAGCGAATGCTGTTTTTGAGTCTTGTGCAAAAGTTGCCGATGCAGGTACTTCAGTAATTTCATTAAAAATGCCGTTTAGGACTACGGCACCTGCTTGTCCGCTACCCGAAGTTCCACCATTTGTGATGATTGTCGTTGCCTTAAAACCAATGTCCCATTTCAAACTTGCAGAGTCTGTACTGGCTACGATACCATTTTTAAAACTAAAAAAAGTGTATTTTCCTGTGCCAGTTGGCTGTCCGTTTGCTCCCACAGAAGTGGTTGGGTCAGCGGGTAGATCTTTTACTGTTTCAGATTTTACAGGTTGTACTACAACGTCATCGTCTTTTTTGCAAGCAGAAAAAAGTGTACTAATTACTAAGGTTGATAAGGTAAATTTTTGAAAAGAATTCATTGTGTGTGAGTTAATTGTATGATAATGAAAGCTTTGAGCCTTTAGCCCAAAGCTGTTTAATTTGATGTTAAGATATTTTCTCGCATTGGTAACCTAAGCCTGCAAGAGCATTGATAATTTTTTCACAAGGTGTAAATTGTTCAGATACAATTTTTAAAATCTTGTTCACATCGTGAAAATCAATGTTGAAATTGCTAATTCCGATTGACTTGAGTGCGTCCCAAATGGCTTGTATGCCAATAGGAGAGGCAATGTTTGTTTTAAACACTAATGTTTCCATCTGATTGATTTTATTGTTTAGGAGTTAAATACAAGTCCATTAACCATCTTTGAGCATCGGAGCGAGTTTCAAAAATATTTACAGGACAGCCATAAGTACGTTTGGCTAAATATTGTACAATATGGTGATAGACGTTTGCCATGAAAAATGATTTTGTAACGATTGCAATGCCAAAACACTGTTTTGAAAACTCTCTACGATAATGTTTAAACCAAGTAGTTTCTAGTTTGATGACACCCCTTTCACGACAAAGATTTCCTTCTGGATAATCGAAGAGTAAACCGAAGTTTTCATTTTTACCAATCAACTTACTCATTTCTGATAAATAGCTTCTGGTATCTTCCTGAGTTGTTTTTCCACTGATTTTCATTGAAAAAACAGGGCATTTAAAATGCGTTTCAATCTGCACCATTGGCTTAGTTGTTATGAAGTGTATTTCTGAAAATCAAGTCTAAATCAATTCTTTCACAGGCTGTGTGTAATACAAATAAAAACTCTTTCATTTCGGCATTACTTAAACAAATTCCTGATGAAAATACATCTGTTTGTATTGATGGAATATCTCTTAAATTGCACAATTCTATGACATAAAATTTTTCTGCATGAGGTGCTTCATTTAATTTTTTCAAAAAACGAATCATGGAAAGCCATTCAAAAGTCATCAATGTGTTTTTAAATTGAATTTGTATTTCATTACAACACTTGCATTGCCAAGCGCTGGCATTATCTGTTTCGATTAAAATGATATGTTTTTGTTGTGTCTCTTTCATCTTGATAAAGTTTAGTAGAAAGCTTTTTAAAAACAGCCTTGATAAGCCAAGACTGTTTTTGTACCATGTGAACGAAAAGAAAAAATAAAACGAAATCGATTAGAAATGACTATGATAAAATTGTAGTCATTTACTTATTCTTGTGAATTCTAAGTCTTCCCACAATCAGAATCCACTACTATTGTTCTGTAATCTTGTGTTTTTCAAGGTTTATTCCTACGCTTAACCAAATGAGCCTTCCTGCCAAATTTGGAATGTTTTTAGTGTTTGTATAACCAAGTGCATTATCAATCCCAGCCTGTACTCTGAATTGTTCTTTAAAGGTTTTACTGGCTGAAATATTCCAAGTAACATAGCCTTTTACAAATTCATTGTCAACATCAGCAATCCCATTTCCATTATAATCAGCAAAACCGTATCTACTTCTATAAATTCCTCTTAATGAGGCTGTTAATCCATTTTTTGTATTTTCGTAGAATACTTTAAAATTAGCTGAATGACGTGAACGATTGAAAAGTCCTTCATAATCAGATGCTTTTACTCTTTCGGTAATTAAAGTTTCAGGGTCTCTTCTAAACAGTTCTCCTTTTTCAATTTTGTCAACCACTTCTTTATCTTTTGCTTCCAGAAACTGATAGCCCGCACTCAGCGTAATGGGCGATTGTTGGTTTGAAATGGTATAACTAGCATCCAATTCAATGCCTTGTGTAAAAGCTTTGGTAAGATTCATGTAGCTAAAAACACTTTGTCCGTTGGTTTTTAGCGCAACTGCTTGGGTTTGAATCAAGTTTGAAATATCATTTCTAAAAGTATTTACTTTGATTTTCAGACCATTATCCAAATCAACTTTTCCGCCAAAATTATAAGCAAGTGAACTTTCAGCTTTTAATTCTCCGAGTCTATTAACATCAAAAAGTACTTCTGAAATCTGATTTTCGGCTTGTAAACGAGCCAAATTATAAGCAACTTCTTGCGTACCAAACACACTATAACCAGCCACAGCATTGGTGAAATTAAGATACAATTGTCGGAAATCTGGTGCTTTGAAACCCACTCCAACAGAGCCGTTGAGCCTTACCTTTTTAGATAAGTCGTAAGCCACCGATACTTTGGGGCTAAACTGAGCTTTGTAAGCGGAGTGAGCGTCAAAACGACCGCCAACTGTTAGGTTTAGAGAATTCACCAGTAAATTTTCGTATTGAAAGAAACCATAATTGGTTTCAAATCTTTTGGTATCGTCGTATCGAGTTGCTTCTACACTTTCCCAAATTTTACCGACGCCCAGTGTTAAAAATTGCTTTTCCCCTAAAGCATAATCCACCTGAATTTCGGGTCTTTGAAAGGTTTGAGAAAAGTACGTAGCATCATATACGTTATTGTCTTTCTGATATAAAAGCTCAGAATTGGTTTTGTAATGCGTATTATAAAATCTGAAAACTGCTTTTAAGTTTTGATTGAAGGCAATCCTCAGGCTTGGATTAATGTTCCAATCTTTTACAGAACCCGTTCCAGTGATTTGGTCACTTCCAACTAATAAGCTACTTTGTTGATTTTCAATATTATACCTTGTAGAAATATTCAAACTAATATTTTTAGAAAAATCATGAGTAAACTTTGGTGTAATAGTATAATTCTGAAAAGGCGAAACCGTTGCTCCGAAAGTTTCAGGCGTAAAATCATAACCGCCAGAAGCATAACGATTTAAGAAAAGATTGAAACCTGATTTTTTCGTTTTCATGCTTAAATTACTAGCTAAATCACTCGTCTGATTCGTTCCATATCTTGCTGAAAAAGAACCTTTTGTTCCGTTGGGTCTTTCAGTAATAATATTGACCACGCCAGCCAAAGCTTCAGAACCATACAAACTTGAAGACGGACCTTTTACAATTTCAATCTGTTTAATGTTGGCAACTGCCAATCTTGATAATTCTAAAGTACCCGCTGTTCGCCCAACTAAAGGTTCACCGTCTAAGAGTATTAAAGTATAATCTGGATTAAAGCCTTGAATTTGAATGCCTTGTCCGTGATCATTCACGATAAAAAGTCCCGTTTGTTCTGCCAACACTTCACTTAATCGCAATGAACCCATTGCCCGAATCTGTTTCTGCCCAATCAGTGTTACAGGCATGGGTACAGCGTTTAAAGCCCTTTCATTGCGAGTAGCGGTTACAACAACTTCATTCAAATTACTTGTTTTTAAACTATCATTTGCCACATGTTTCTGTTGTCCAAACATGTTTAAAGTATAAATTATTAATAGTAAGGAAATAAACCCCTTCATAAGATTATTGATAATGAGCATCCTTTTTTCGGTTCTCAGCTTTCTAAATAGTATTTTATTGATTGAATAGGTTTCGATGAAAAATATTGAAATTATCTTTAAATGCCTCAAGTTTCAAATTTCAAGAATAAACAATTACTTCTTTTCTCTTTTCTTCTTGTGTCTTAGAGTCCTAAAGTCTTCAAGTCCACACAATTCGTCTTGTCTCTTGCATCTTGACTCTTTCGTCTCCCAAAGAAGCATGACAAAGGTAAATGATTATTTAGAAAGATTCCAAATAAAAACGGAAATTATTTTGAATTAGTCTAAATAAGTATAATATTTGCAGAGTCAAAACCACATTGACGAATACAGTTTTTTAATCCTTATAAAAATTATCATGAAAAAACAGTTATCAAAACAGGTCATAAAGATTGTTTTCAGTAGCGTTATATTTTTAAATAGTGTGATTGCCTTTGCTCAGAATACAGCAACAGTAAAAGGAAAAGTATTTACAAGTGATGGAAAAGCAGCAGAATTTGTAAATGTCGTGTTGAAAGGAACAAACAAAGGCGTTATTGCAGATGTCAATGGTGCTTATGAAATTACTGAGATAAAACCCGGAAAATATACGGTACAAGCAAGTTTTGTAGGACTAGAAGCACAGAAAGAAAGCATAATACTTGCGGCAGGAGAAAGTAAAGAAATCAATTTTACTTTAACAGAAGATAGTAAACAACTAAGAGAAGTCGTGGTCGTATCAAATCCAAGTAAGTACGTAACGGATTATCCTTCTATTTCACTTCGTTTGAAAACACCATTATTGGAACTTCCACAAAATATTCAAGTGGTTACGGCACAAGCATTAAAAGACCAACAGATTTTTGATATGTCCGAAGGCGTTACTCGTAATGTAAGTGGTGCGTCACGTTCAGAACATTGGGAAACTTACGCCCGTATTGTGATGCGTGGTTCAAGAATTGCCGCTTTCAGAAATGGTATGAACGTAACCGAAGTATGGGGCCCACTCACGGAAGATATGAGTATGGTAGAACGCATTGAAATCGTAAAAGGTCCAGCAGGATTTATGCTTGCCAGTGGTGAACCAAGTGGTTTTTATAATGTAGTAACTAAAAAACCAACAGGGATTACTAAATCAGAAATTGGCATGACGGTCGGAAGCTTCGGAACGTACCGCAGTACTGCAGATTTTGATGGAAAATTGAGTAAAGACGGTAAAATACTGTATCGTCTGAACGTAATGGGACAAATGAAAGGTACTCATCGTAATTTTGAATACAATAATAGAGTTTCGATAGCTCCTGTAATTAAATACCAAATTAATCCAAATACTTCATTAACAGCCGAATATACTTATCAGGGCGTTGAAATGTCGGCAATTGGTTCGGCTTATGCTTTTTCGGCAAAAGGTATTAGCGATTTACCTTATAATTTCACCACATTAGAACCTAATTTAAAACCAACGACAATCAAAGACCAATCTTTGTTCCTAACGCTTTCGCACAGCATTAATGCCAATTGGAAGTTTACGGGACAACTAGCGTATTTGCATTACGACCAAGTAGGACAAAGCCTTTGGGCATCGGGTTTTAGTGGCGATACTTTAAAAAGAACGACTTCTATTTGGGATATTTTAGGAGAAACGAAAGTCGGGCAATTCTTTTTAAATGGTGATGTAGAAACAGGAAGTATCAAGCACCGTATTTTGGCAGGAATTGACATGGGAGATAAAAACTATTATCATGACTGGGCTCAAGCAGGTGTTATTGGCAATCTGAATGTGTATAATCCTGTTTATGGGCAAGTGGCTTCTAAAGACTATCCAAAATTCGACCGCAGTTTAGATATTCGTGAGCGTGGAGTACATTATAACAATAGCTACACGGCATTTTATGCTCAGGATGAAATAAGATTTCTGAATGATAAACTCCGTTTTACTTTAGCAGGTCGTTACACAACAACGAATGATACTGACCCTTATTCTGGAACAGTTGGGGTAAGTAAATTTACGCCAAGAGTAGGTTTGAGTTATTCAATTGATAAAAGTACTAGCGTGTATGCAGTTTATGACAAAGCCTTTATCCCACAAGCTGGCGGTACTTATGAAGGAAAGAAGTTTGACCCAATCATCGGTGACAACAAAGAAATTGGTCTAAAAAGAGAATGGTTGAACGGTCGTTGGATGGCATCAGTTGCAGCCTATAAAATCACGAAAAACAATGTACTGACAGAAGACCCAAATCATTTGAATTTCTCTATTCAGTTAGGACAAACACAAACACAGGGTTTAGAATTTGATGTAAGAGGACAAGTTCTTGAGGGCTTAGAACTCACGATGAATTATGCGATAACAGATGCAAAAGTAACGAAAGATACAGACGGCTCGCAAGTAAGCAGACAAGTACCAGGAACTGACAAAAATATTTTTAATACTTGGTTGAATTATCGTTTTCAATCTGGAAAAGCAAAAGGGTTGGGTTTATCGTTTGGTGTACAACATTTAGCAGGAAGAAGTAATTGGTACGGAGCTTACAACAAAGATGTTGATCCTTCAATGCCAAACTATACTCGTTTTGACGGAGTGGTATCTTATCAGTTCGATAAATTTGGAATAGCCTTGAATGTCAATAACCTTTTCAATGCTTATCTAATAACGGGAGGTTCGTATTACGCTTGGAACAATTATTATTATTCACAAACAGAGGCTTTGCGTAATGCTAGATTGAGTATTAATTATAAGTTTTAAGCCATCTTTAGTAAGATTGTATGCAAAATTTTAAAAAAATCATAGGAAATATTCACCTTTGGCTTGGGCTTGCTTCTGGTCTTGTGGTGTTTATTGTTTCTATTACAGGCTGTTCATACGCTTTTCAAGAGGAAATACAAGACCTTACTCAGCCATTTCGTTTTGTGGAAGCTCAAAATAAAGCATTTTTGGAACCTTCTAAGTTAGAAGCAATTGCCAAAAAAGCTTTGCCAAACAAACAGCTTCATGCGGTGATGTATTCGGGAAAAACAAAGTCGGCTCAGGCTATTTTTTTTCATTACGAACCATCGTACTATTACATTGCTTACCTCAATCCTTACACAGGCGAAGTGCTGAAAGTAAAGGATATGGACAGCGATTTTTTCAGAATCGTACTCATGGGTCATTATTACTTATGGCTTCCGCCAACTATTGGTCAGCCAACGGTTGCGATTTCAACTTTGGTTTTTGTCGTGATGCTGATTTCTGGTATCATCTTGTGGTGGCCCAAAAACGAAAGTGCCGCCAAACAACGCTTCTGGTTTCGCTGGAAAAACACTACAAAATGGAAACGTAAAAACTATGATTTGCACAATGTTTTGGGTTTTTACTCAGCTTGGATTGTCTTAATAATTGCCTTAACGGGTTTAGTTTGGGGCTTTCAATGGTTTGCTAATTCTGTTTATTGGCGTTTAGGTGGCGAGAAATCAACGGTATTTACCGAAGCTTATTCAGATATAAAACAGAAAACAACAGTAACGGTACAATCGCCAGCCATTGATAGGGTTTGGCAGAAAATGTTGGTAGAACACCCAGATGCTACAACTATAGAAGTACACATTCCAGAGTCTGATTCAGCATCCATTGCCGTCAACGTGAATACTGAAATCGGAACATATTGGAAAATAGATTACCGATACTTTGACCAATATTCTTTGAAAGAATTATCGGTAAATCATCTTTATGGCAGATTCCATGAAGCAAAATTAGCAGACAAAGTCATCAGAATGAATTATGATATTCACGTTGGGGCAATCTTTGGTTTTGCTGGAAAAGTACTTGCCTTTTTAGTGAGTTTAGTTGCAGCTAGTTTACCCGTTTCAGGCGTATTTATCTGGTGGGGCAGAAGAAAAAAGCAAACCACAGCTACTGTCAGTAGCAAAGTATATAGCTAAAAGCGTGGTTTTGTTTTGAATCGTTTATCAAAGTAAAGTTTATTAAAAATCTATTAACGCCCCAAATATGAAATTTTGGGGTAAGGGGTTTCCATGTTAAAACCTCAATAAATTCTTAAAAATACTGAGTACAATCAATAATTAACCCATGAAAAATTTATACTTTTTTAGAAAGAGTACAGTCATCGTCATCATTTTGTTGATGACTGTCAATGCTGTTTTTGCTCAAAATGCCATTATCAAAGGGAAAATAACTACTGCCGATGGTAAGCCAGCCGAATTTGTAAATGTACAATTGAATGGCATGACGAAAGGAACAATTTCTGACGTAAACGGAGCATATCGTTTGGAGCGTGTAAAGGCAGGAAGTTTTACGATTAAAGTAAGTTTAATCGGATTAGAAACGAAAGAACAACGCATAGAAGTAAAAGCAGGAAAAACGTTAGTTGTAGATTTTACTTTAGCCGAAACAGCCAATCAATTGCAAGAAGTAGTCGTATCTGCCAACAATAAATTCGCACAAAAAGAAACGGATTTTGTGGCGAGGATGCCTTTGAAAAATCTTGAAAATCCACAAGCTTATAATGTGGTAAGTAAAGAGCTTTTGAAAGAACAATTGGTAACAAGTTTTGACGATGCCATTAAAAATGCGCCGGGTGTCAATCGACTTTGGACAGCCACAGGAAGGGGTGGAGACGGTGCGGGATATTTTTCGATGCGTGGTTTTTCGGTACAACCAACCATGATCAATGGTGTAGCTGGACAAACCAACGGAGGAATTGACCCAGCTAATATCGAACGAATTGAAAGTATCAAAGGACCATCAGGAACACTTTTTGGCAGTAGTTTGATTTCTTTTGGCGGTTTGTTGAACATTGTTACCAAGAAACCTTATGAAAGCTTTGGAGGAGAAATTAGTTATTCTTTAGGAGGTTATGATTTGAGCAGACTTGCCGTGGATGTCAATACGCCACTTGATAAAGAACAACATGCTTTGTTGAGAATCAATGGTTCTACGAATTACCAAGGCAGTTTCCAAGATGCAGGTTTTAGAAAAAGTACTTTTGTGGCACCAAGCCTTACTTATAAAGTGAATGATAAATTGTCGGTGAATATTACGACAGAATTCATGACGCAAACGGGTACAAATCCATTGATGATTTTCTTGAATAGAGCTCGTCCATTAATCGCAAAAACGCCAGAAGAATTACAGTTTAATTATTTCCGTTCTTATACAAGTAACGATATTACGATTACAAACAACACGCTAAATGTCTTTGGTCAAGCAAATTACAAGATTTCTGATAAATGGACTTCGCAAACGAATATTTCTAAAAGTGTCAGAAATTCAGATGGTTACTATTCTTATATAATGTATCAACAAGCAAGTGATACTTTGATTAACCGCTTGATTAGCGACCAAACTGCCACAGGAACAACGACAAATCTTCAACAAAACTTTATTGGCGATTTCAACATCGGTAAAATTCGTAACCGCTTTTTGGTTGGTGTAGATTACCTACAACTCATTACGCATAACAATAGCTCGGCTTATATTTTATTCGACCAAATAAATACCAGTAAAGAAAACGACTCACGTTATGCGATGTTAACGAAACAAGCTTTAGATGCAAAATTGGCTACCAATACTGCACCAACGAAATCACAAACTGAATCTAAAACCTACAGTGCTTATGTTTCGGATGTATTTAATCTTACAGAAAAGTTAATGGTAATGGCAAGTTTGCGTTTCGACCATTTTGAAAATGTAGGAACAACCAATTTTGCCACAGGTATAACTACTGGTAAGTACAAACAAGATGCTTTTTCGCCAAAATTGGGTTTGGTGTATCAATTGCTAAAAGATAAAGTAGCCATTTTTGGTAATTACATGAATGGTTTCAGAAATGTAGCGCCTGTTACGCAGCCCTTTGCAGACATCGACGGAACTTTTAAACCACAACAAGCTAACCAATACGAAGGTGGTGTTAAGCTTGATCTTTTGCATAATCGCTTGAGTTTAACGGCAAGTTATTATGATATTATGGTTGATAACATAACTCGTTCAGACATCCTGATTCGTGATGGAAGACAATATAATGTTACTGTTCAAGATGGTTCTCAACAAAGTAAAGGTGTTGAATTTGATTTAGTTGCGAATCCTATCAATGGTTTAAATGTAATGTTTGGTTATGCTCATAACGACAGCAAGCAAATTAAAGTAGCTGAAAGTTTATTGAACCGTCGTCCAAATAGTGCTGGACCAGCCGATTTAGTGAATTTTTGGGCGAGCTACACTTTCCTAAAAGGACAAGTAAAAGGCTTAGGTTTAGGTTTTGGTGGAAATTATGCTGGCAAAAACGAAATTACCAACAATGCGATAACGGGCGTATTTACTTTGCCAAGTTATACGGTGTTGAATGCAACGGTATTTTATGGTGTACAAAAATTCAGAGTGGGCTTAAAAGTAGATAACCTGACCAACAAAGAGTATTTCAGTGGTTGGTCAACCGTAGAACCACAAATGCCTCGTCGTTTAATGGGTAGCGTTACTTTCAAATTTTAAATCTAATCGTTCATGAAATTATATTTAACAAGTATTTTTACTTTTCTGAGCTTGTGTGTTTTTGCTCAGAAAAGTACTTTGTCAGGAAGCATTTCTGACACAAAAAATACAAAATTGCCGGGCATCAATGTAATATTGAAAGGTACAAAGTTTGGAACAACGACTAACCAAGATGGTTTTTTCTCAATTGCCAACATCAAAGAAGGCGAATATACTTTACAGCTTTCTGGAATTGGTTATGAAACGATTCTTCAAAAAATAAAAGTTACCTCTGAAAATTCACCGTTAGTGATTCAATTAAATGAATCGCTAACGGAATTACAAACCGTTGAAATTACAGGTAGAAAAGAGACTGAATACAAGAACAATTCAACGTTTATCGGTTCAAAATCGGCAACTGCATTGAAAGATTTACCGCAGTCAATCAGTTATGTTACCAAAGAATTGATTCAAGACCAAGCTGCTTTTCGGGTAAATGATATTGTAAAAAACATGAGTGGTGTAAGTCAGTTTTCATTTTATAATGACTTGACTATCAGAGGGCATCGTGTAAGTGGAAACGATAATTATTCGATGTTAGTAAACGGAATGCGTGCTTTTACAAGTTTCTGGAAACAACAATTGATTCCACATATCGAACGAGTAGAAGTCATCAAGGGACCATCATCAGCATTATTTGGAAATGCTGCGGCGGGCGGTTCGTTGAATCGTGTAACGAAAAAACCTTTGGACGAAAAACGTCAAGCTTTCAATATTTCGATGGGAAGTTTTGCTAATTTTCGTACTACAGCCGATTTTACAGGGCCAATGAACGAAGAGAAAACACTCTTGTATCGTTTGAATTTGGGCTATGAAAATTCTGGTTCATTCCGAGATTTACAATTCGAAAAAAACTATATCATTGCTCCGTCCTTTTCCTTCTTACCCAATAATAAAACCCGTTTAAATTTTGATATTGTTCTACAAAATGGTAATTCTCGATTAGATAGAGGTCAATCAGTTTTGGGAACAGGAGATTTATATTCTACGCCCATTTCTAAATCATTAAACCGTTCAAATGATTATTTGAAAGAAAACGTATATAATGCTACGATTTCCTTAAATCATAAGTTTTCAAATCATGTTAGTTTCAATTCTTCATTCATGCGTACTGCTTATGACGAAGATTTATTGGAACATCGTTCAGCCAATACTTATGCTAAAAATGCGGCGGGCGGATTGATAGATTCAGAGATAGAAATGCAGGTTTTTATTCGTAAAAGAACCTTCAATGTCGATAATGTTTCTAATTACTTCAACATTGATTTTGACTTAGGACAAACTGCCCATAAAGTAGTTTTTGGTTATGATTATGCCCAAGAAGTATTAGCCGCAGGCGGTTCTCAACTAACGGCAAGAGGTTATAGAAACGCTACGAACACAGGAAGTATCAATACTTATGACCCAACGAAAAAAGCTAATTACTTATTAGATGCCAAAGGAAATCCAGTACCAAATGTTGCCCATTATGATTTAACAGCAGCAAATCCTTACTTTTTGGCGGATATGAGTAAATATTTCTATCAAAGAACAGACTATGCACCAACGTTTTATTCAACGCAAGGCGTGTATTTGCAAGACCAGATTACTTATAAAAAGCTACAAGTACTCTTAGGTTTACGTCAAGATTATTTTACAGATTTAGAAAATTATAAAACAGCTACCGAGAATAAAGTAACTCAAAAAGCTCTTATTCCAAGATTAGGCTTGGTGTATAGCCTAAATAAAAACGTGAATGCTTATGGTACTTTCGTGAAAGGTTATCAGCCACAAACTTCTACAGCACTTTCTAACGTAAATGCTGGCGGTCCTTTCGACCCACTTTACAGTACACTTTATGAAGTTGGCGCAAAATCTGATTGGTTTGATAAGCGATTAACAGCCAATGTTTCAATTTATCAATTAACGGTTGATGGTGCTTTGTACAATGCAGGTATAAGTGGTCAACCTGATTTATTGACACAAGTAGGACGTGAAGTATCAAAAGGAATAGAATTGGATGTTATCGGTCAATTGGCAACCAACTGGAATTTAATCATCAATTATTCTTACAACGATGCCACTTTTACCCAAAGTAAAGACGAGACTTTAATTGGTCGCCAGAAACCAAACGCTCCAAAACATCAAGGAAATATCTGGACAAAATACGTAATCGGAAAAGGCAGTTTAAGCGGTTTGGGCATTGGTTTAGGAACCAATTTTGCCACCGAACGTTTGGGCTCAATTGTAGCTGCGAATGCTGAACCACAAGTAATTCCAACATATCAGCTTTTTACAGGAGCAATTTACTATAAGATTGCTAAATGCCAGATTCAATTAAACGCTAACAACTTAACCAATAAAACTTATTGGGTGGGCGGATACGATAAAATCAGAATGTTCCCGGGCGCACCACGCAACTGGATGTTGAGCGTTGGCTATGCTTTTTAATATTTTCCGAAAAACCCAATAAAAAAAATCGAAATGAAATCATATTTTACCATAGTGTTTTTACTCTTTAATGTCGTAGCATTTGCTCAAAATGCTACGATAAAGGGAAAAATAAGTACTTCTGATGACAAACCTGCCGAATTTGTAAATGTACAATTAAACGGAACGAACAAGGGAACAATCTCTAATGAAAATGGAGAATACAAAATAGAACGCATCAAAGCAGGAACATATAAACTAAAAGTAGGTCTGGTTGGACTGGAAACGAAAGAGCAACAAATTGAAGTAAAAGCAGGGGAAATGTTAACGGTTGATTTTGCCTTAGCTGAAAGTGCTAATCAATTGCAAGAGGTTGTCGTTCAGTCAAATACTAATAAATTTTCGCAAAAGGAAACAGAAAGCGTGGCTAGAATGCCGTTAAAAAATCTGGAGAATTCACAAGTATATAGTGTGGTTGGAAAAGCGTTGATGCAAGAGCAAGTAATTACAGAACGTTCAGATTTATATCGAAATGTTCCTGGAGCTGTGCCAAATTTTTCAGCAGGTGGCTCGCAAGGAATGACAACAAGAGGATTCGCTACAACCGTTGGAATGCGTAATGGTATGATTACCAGTGCTGTTGCTCCGATGAATCCAATTATTTTAGAACGAGTAGAAGTCTTGAAAGGCCCTTCTGGGACTTTATTCGGAGGAAATAGAAATGCTACTTTTGGAGGTGTTTTTAACTATGTAACGAAAAAACCATACGATACTTTTGGTGGAGACGTAAGTTTTACGGCAGGAAGTTTTGGTTTTTCAAGAGTAGCCGCAGATGTTAATGTGCCATTGAATGATGAAAAAACAGCACTTTTCAGATTGAACACTGGATGGCAATCGGAAGATTCATTCCAAGACCAAGGTTTTGCTAGAAATTTTACTATCGCTCCAACGATTACCTACCAAGTAAATGACCGCTTAAAATTTACAGTTGACCTTGATATTACTAGAAGTACTTATACGGTGTCAAGTTTTGCCATTGCTTCGCTTGCAAGAGTGAAAGCAAGAAGTTTTGATGAGTTAAAACTTGGATATAATCGTTCGTTGACCAATAATAACGTTGATGTTCAAAACCGTGCGACAAATTTTGGCGGGCAAATGGAGTATAAGCTTTCTAAAAATTGGAAATCGGAAACGAAATTTTTGTTTTCAGAAGGAGCTTACGAACATTTTTACTGGACAACGCTGTCGATGCTAACGGATTCTACCGTGATGCGAACTGTGAGAAACCAAACGCCTGAAACTTTTGGGAATGTACATTTTCAACAAAATTTTATTGGAGATTTTACGCTAGGTTCATTGAAAAACAGAATGGTTGTTGGTGTCGATTATAGCGTGAATTATAATGCACTTAATCGTTCAACGATTACTTATGATACGCTGAATATTAATAAAGCCGTAAAAGATTTTAATGTCTATAAGATTAATGAATTATCAGTAAAAAGAGGTTTTACGACTACCACTTTCAATTCTAAATCTCTTGGAGTATATGCTTCTGATGTTATCAATATTACGCCAGAATTAATGGCAATGTTGAGCTTGCGAGTAGATAGATACTCAACAAAAGGTGATTATACGCTTTCTACAGGAACATTTAAAGGAGGTTACGAACAAACTTCATTATCTCCAAAAATGGGATTAGTTTATCAGCCATTAAAAGAAAAAGTTGCTCTTTTTGCCAATTATATGAATGGCTTTGTGAATTTAGCACCTGTTACTCAGCCAGATAATACTGTTTTAGTATTAAAACCACAATATGCCAACCAGTGGGAAACAGGAGTAAAGCTTGATTTGGTAAAAAACAAACTGAATGCTTCTATCAGTTATTATGATATTTCTGTAACAAACGCTACTCGTACAGAAGTAATTAATGGTCAGAGTTTTACGCTTCAAAACGGCACTCAGAATAGCAAAGGATGGGACGTAGAACTTATTGCTAACCCAATTTCTGGCTTAAATATCGTTGCGGGTTATGCCAAAAATGAGAATAAATATACCAAAGCATCTGAAGCTTTAAATGGAAAATCGCTAACGGCTAGTCCGAAAGATGTTGCCAATATTTGGGTAAGTTATTACCTCACAAAAGGAGATTTTAGAGGAATTGGTTTGGGAGTAGGAGGGAATTACATTGGAGAATCTTGGTTCGAGAGTACCAATGTCTTCGTTATTCCATCTTATACTTTGCTCAACGCCTCTATTTTTTATGACCAACCTAAATATAGATTAGCGCTAAAAGCCAATAACCTGCTCGACCAACAATATTGGAGTTCAGCAGGTTCGCCTCAGAAACCATTCAATATTTTAGCAAACCTCATTCTTAAATTCTAAACTTTTATTCTTTAATAGAAAATAGAAATCATGAAATTATATTTAACCTACCTCTTAACCATCTGTAGCATTTTGTCATTTGGGCAAAATGCTACCATCAAAGGGAAAATAAATACTTCCGATGGTAAACCTGCCGAATTTGTAAATGTGCAATTAAATGGAACGAACAAAGGAACAATTGCTAATGAAAATGGAGAATACAAAATTGAACGCATCAAAGCTGGAACGTATAAACTAAAGGTAAGTTTGGTTGGACTTGAAACCAAAGAACAAGAAATTGAAGTAAAAGCTGGGCAAACTTTAGTAGTAGATTTTACTTTAGCTGAAAATGCAAATCAGTTACAAGAAGTTGTTGTACAGTCAAATTCCAATAAATTTTCGCAAAAAGAAACGGATTTTGTGGCTCGTTTGCCTTTGAAAAACCTTGAAAATCCACAGGTTTACACCGTAATTCCTAAAGAATTACTGCAAGAACAAGTAGTAACCAATATTAATGGAGCATTGGCAAATGCGGTGGGAGCAGCACCCATCAATTATCCTGCTGGTGGTTTTGGAATTACTTCAAGAGGTTTTTCTACGGGAATCAATGCCCGCAACGGAATGGAAACAACTGCTTCTCGTTCATCCGTTGAAATTGGAAATGTTGAACGCATTGAAGTTATCAAAGGTCCATCGGGAACATTGTTTGGAGCGTCCATTTCATCTTTTGGTGGCGTGGTGAATTTGGTGACAAAGAAACCTTTTGAAACTTTTAAAGGAGATGTTTCTTATACTTTGGGCAGTTTCGGACTTAATCGTGTTACCGCCGATATTAATACGCCTGTGAATGAAGATAAAACAGCTTTGTTAAGAGTAAATACTGTTGTAAACAGACAGTACAGCCATTTAAGTCAGGGACATAATAATACGTTTTTGATTGCACCAAGTTTCTCTTATCAAATCAATAATCGTTTACGCATTTTGGCGGATATTGAATTTTTGAGCATCAACCAAACTCGTTCTATTTATACTCGTGTCAATAATCCTTCAGGTTATACTAGTCCAGAGCAATTTCCGATAGATTACAAGAAAAGCCTTTTCAACGATGATGCCAATGCTGAAACATTTTCTTCTAAATACTTTTTAGAGGCTAATTATAAAATTGCTAGCAATTGGAACTCTTCTACCTTGTTTTCATACGTGACTGAAAATGTAAAGCACAGTTATCAAAACTACCTTACTTGGCTTTCGCCAACTTTGGTAGCCAGAAACGTCCTGATTTATGGCCCGATTGCCAATAATTATACCAATTTCCAACAAAACTTTACAGGTACTTTTAATACAGGAAGTATTAGCCATAAAATGTTAGCAGGAGCTAATTACCGCTTTTTTAATGGTACATTCGATTACTCTTTAGTAAGTAACAATGGTTTTATAGATACCGTAAATGTTACCAAAGCCTCAAGTCCACTAACCAAAGCTAAAATTGACCAAGCTATTTTGAATCGTGGTGGAATGGTTCCTTTTGATGTTGCCGACCAAATTACAACCAGTGTTTATATTTCTGATGTGGTGAATTTAACCGATAGAATCTCTGCAATGTTGAGTTTGAGAATTGATAATTTCAATTATAAAGGAATTCCATCAACGCCCAAATACAACCAAACGGCTTTAGCACCCAAATTAGGATTCGTTTATCAAGTACTGAAAGATAAAGTAGTTGTATTTGGAAATTATATGAGTGGCTTCCAAAACCAAGCGCCTATCAATCAGCCAACGGGCGAGCAATTTGTTCCAAAACCGATTTATGCTGTGCAGTCAGAAGGAGGAATTAAAACAGAATTGCTAGATAAAAAACTAAATCTTACACTAAGCTATTATCATATCGCTATTGATGATGCCATTCGTAGAGATGAAAAAGGCGTTTCTTTTCAAGATGCAGAACAGGAAAGTAAAGGTTTAGAATTTGAAATCGTTGCCAACCCCTTTAAGGGATTCAATATTTTCGCAGGCTATGCTTATAACGACAACAGAATTATCAAAGCAACCGATAAAACTACTGAAGGTAAGAAAGTAGCTTCTGCTCCTGAAAATGTAGCCAACTTCTGGCTTAGTTATAAATTCACAGACAAAGCACTTAAAAACCTTGGACTTGGCTTTGGAGGCTATTATGTTGATAAAATGTTTTTCTCAACAGCCAATACTTTCTACTATCCAGCTTATACACTTCTGAATGCAACTGTTTTTTACGATTTACCAAAAGTAAGATTTGGATTAAAAGTGAATAACCTAACAGACCAGAAAAACTGGGATGCTTATGGTTATGCACAACCATTAAGAAATTACGCAGTAAGTATGTCTTTCAAATTTTAATAAAATGACCATTAAAAAAATCATTGGACAAGTACACCTCTGGCTCGGATTAGTATCTGGGCTAGTGGTGTTTATATTAGGGGTAACAGGTTGTATTTACTGTTTTGAACAGGAACTTCAAAATTGGTGGAAAGCTGATAAGCTTTATGTTTCGGCACAAAAGCAACCTTTGCCATTAGACAATCTCCATGCCATTGCGCAAGCCCAATTAGGAAAAGAGAAACCCATTACTCGTATTGTTACGAGTGTTGATAAGCAAGGAAGTTACCAATTTGTAGCATTCAAATACAACGCTAAAGGGTGGAATTATTTTCAACAATGGGAGTACAATAATACGGTTTATCTTAATCCTTATAACGGAGCAGTATTGGATGTAGAAAATACAAAATACACGCTATTCCCAATTGTTTTGCGTTTGCACTACGATCTACTTTTGGGTAAAGTCGGGAAACAAATTGTAGGTTGGAGTACCGTCATGTTTATTGTTTTATTGATTTCGGGTTTAGTCCTTTGGTGGCCTAAAAATAAAGCAGCGCTAAAACAACGTATTCGTTTTGACTGGAAAAAAACAACACAATGGAAGCGTAAAAACTATGATTTACACAATGTTCCGGGCTTTTATAGCTTATTGTTAGCATTATGTATTTCACTTACTGGGCTTTGGTTTGCTTTCGATTGGTTCAAAGCAACGGTGATTTGGACAGCTAATGGTGGGCATATTCCTGCCAAAGAAGTACCCGTAAATTCAGATACTTTATTGACGGCTCAAACTTCACGCATTTTACAGAAAGTATCAGACAAAGCACATCAAACAGTGCCAGCGGGCAAGGTTTTTATGTTTAACCTTCCAGAAAAAGAGAATGCCAAAGGGACAATTCGTGCCAATATTTACCACAACGCCGATAATTATATCAAAAGAAGCTTCTTGACATTCGACCAAAAAAGTGGAGAACTAATCAAAAATAAAGCCTACGACACACAGACAGGCGCAGAAAAATTCACTGCGATGATTTATGATATTCATGTCGGAAAAGTACTTGGACTTACGGGTATGATATTGGCTTTTATGGCTTCGTTTATTGCCGCTTCATTGCCTGTTACGGGTTTTTACATTTGGTGGGGTCGAAGAAAAAAGGAAAAAAAGCAGTCAAAAACGATTAAACATTCCAAAGAAGGATCACAAAAAGTAATATCAAAAATTTCATGAAAAAACTATTCACCGCTATTGTATTGATGGGAGTATCAATCTTAGCAAATGCTCAAAAATCAGAAGACATCAAGGCAATCAAAGGACAATGTGGTTGTTTTGATATAAAATTTAGCTACGCCGAAACGTTTGCACCAGAAAAAAGCTATCAATTTCACGACCGTTATGTAACAGGTGGAAGAGAATGGGTTTTTATAGATGAAGAAAGCAAAGATAAATTAGTGTTAATGCACTTATTGGTTATTAATGACACCATGGTCATAAAACACTGGCGTGAAGATTGGCAATATGAAAACACAGATTTATTGGCTTTTGATAAAGGAATGACTTGGAAAGCAACCCAATTGCCTAAAAACCAAGTAAAAGGACAATGGACACAATCTGTTTTTGAAGTAAACGATATGCCACGTTATGAAGGTACGGCTTCGTGGATTCATAAAGATGGAAAACATCTTTGGGCAAATATTACAGATGCGCCACTTCCAAGAAGAGAATATACTAAACGTTCTGATTATCAGGTATTAAGAAGAAATAATCGTATTCATGTTACGCCTGCGGGTTATTTGCACGAACAAGATAACGATAAAGTAATTCGTGATGCTTTGGGTGATAAATTATTGGCTCAAGAAAAAGGCTTGAACGATTATCAAAAAGTAGATGATGCTAAATGTAAACAAGCCATTGATTTTTGGGCAAAAAACAGAGAGTATTGGGTAGATGTACGTGCCGTTTGGGGACAATTGATTGCCCAAAACAAAGGATTAAGCCTAAAAGCTAAATCAGAAGATGGAAAAATGTTGTGGAAAGAATTAGATGATTTAGTAGAAGGGTTCAAGAAAAAAGAAGCTAAAAGTACTGCTCAACGCCAAACAGAAATTCGTTCGTTAATTAATAAATATCTGATTAATAGCGATTTGTATTCTTTTAAAAATTAACTTTTAAGAAGAAAGATTTTAGAGAAAAGATACAAGATGATGGACAAATTCAAGTCCTAATTCCTGATTGGAAATAAAAGGCAAATTGAAATACGAAATAGATATATCAATGTATATTTGTTTCGTATTTTAATTGATAAAGAGATGAGCTTCCCAGAAAAAACAATTTTTGTATGCGATGGAAAAAAATGCGGCAAGCATAAAGATGTCCGAAAATTTTTGAAGGAGTCTATCAAAAAGCATGGTATGGATGATACCGTCGGTATAGTCAAAATAGAATGTACCGATCATTGCAAGCATGCTCCGGTGATGTGTTTTCAACCCAGTAATCAATGGTTTACTGAGGTTTCGATATGGCAAGCAGATAAACTTTTTAAGGAAATAATTTTAAGCTAAAGCAAAAAGGGCTTTCTGAATTACTCAGAAAGCCCTTTTTCATTATAATGATTTTATTACTCGTCGCTACCAATTTTTGCGATTTCTTTATCCAGTACAAATTTCCCTGTTGGGCTTTCTGAATCAATCAAATCGAATAATTCTAAGGCTCTGCGAGCATTCTTTTCTTCTTCTCTTTGTTCAGTTACAAACCACATCATAAAATCTTCAGTAGCATAATCGTTTACTTCACGAGCTTTTGCTACAATTTTATTGATTGAAATGGTTACTGCAATTTCACTTTGTAAAGCGATTTCAAAAACACTTTTCAAAGAAGCAAATTCCTGCGCTACTTCATCAATCACTGGTGTGATGGCAGTTCCGCCTACTTCTGTGATATATTTAAAAATCTTAAGGAAGTGTTCTCTTTCTTCTTCAGCTTGTTTGTAAAGATATTCAGCAGACTTTGCATATCCATTTCTATCTAGCCACGAAGCCATCGCTAAATATCTTTGAGAAGCCTCAGCTTCTATCTTGCACTGAGCATTTAATGCTATTTCGATTTCTTCTTTAAGAGAAGTACGGAGTCTTAATAAATCTTTCATGTTGTTTCTCTTTTTTATATAGGTCAAATTACTAAAAAAGGAAATAGAAAGCTTTGGTATTGAAGAAAAATGCTTAGAATTTGTACTAAGTCTAAACAACTTCGAAGTCTCCCAATACCTCGTGCAACATCGAATACATTTCAAGTGCGAATCTTGCTCCATCAAGCAATTCTCTTAATTGAACAATATCACATAAAGTTAATTTAAGCGAAAGCTGATTTTGAGGAAACTCAAGAATCTCAAAGTCATATTGATCTGAAATGTTAAAAATCATTTCATGAATATTAACCGCTTGAACTTTTCTTCTGAAAGCTAAAAAATCTTGAATTTTAAAAGCAAAGGTCAATTCTTTAAAATTCAAATAAATTTTATCCGATAAATCGCATTGCAACACACTTCCCTTTTGGGTTGTGAATAATTCATGTTGGTAAGTACTCGAAAATAACATTGATTCTCATTTTTTATCTTCCTCAAAATTAAGCTTCAAAAAGAATTAAATCAAGCATTATTTGAAATAAGTCTAAATAAAGTTTAACAAAGGCAATATTTTAAATGAAAAACAGCTAAAATGCCTTATTTCGACATATAACTAATTACGTTCTAGTACTTTACTCTTTCAACTAAACCGTTTTCTTTTTTTGTTGATAGTCTGCAATCGTTAGTAATAATGATGGCAATAGAATCAAATTGGTAACCATCGCAACCAATAAAGTAATTGAAACCATTACGCCCATTGCCGCAGTACCACCAAAACTTGAAACTGCAAAAATTGAGAAACCACAGAAAAGAATAATTGCGGTATAAACCATGCTTAAACCCGTGCCAAAAATACTGTTGGTAATGGCTTGCGAAACGCTATGACCTCTTTCGTATAATTCCTGACGATACCTTGTTAGGAAGTAAACCGTTCCGTCGGAAGCAATTCCGAAAGTAATGCTAAATACCAAAATGGTAGAAGGTTTAAAGTGAATATCCCAGAAACCCATCAAACCTGCTGTTAATGCCAAAGGAATTAAACAAGGAAGTTTTGAGAGAATAATTACTGGAATAGAACGGAAAAGTGCCATGCCAACAATCGCAATTAAACCAATGGCAATCAATAAACTTTCGTAAAGATTTGAAAGTAAGTAATCGTTGCTTTTCAAGAAAACCAAACTATGTCCTGTTAAACTTACTTTGTATTCTTTTGGGTCGAAGATTTCATCTACTTGTGGGCGAATTTCATCTATTAATTCTTTAATACGTACAGAACCCACATCAGCCATTTGGAAACTGATACGAGTAACACTTTTATCTTCATTCAAAAACGATTTGAATTGTTTTGAAGAAGCGCTACCATTCTGTACATATTCCGTCAATTTAGCAAGTTCCAACACGTTCGGCAATACAAAATACTTAGCATCGCCACCACGATATGATTGATATAAAAACCTAGTTGCTTCAACAATTGATAATGGTTTTGAGAATTCCTTATAGGCTCTCATTTTGTTTTGTAAAGCCTTGATTTTGTATAAAGTACGAGCCTGATCTGCAAAAACTCCATTTGGCTTTTTTGTATCAATCATGATTTCGAAAGGCAAAACACCATTGAAGTTTTTCTCGAAAAATCTTAAATCCGTGTAGATTGGGTCATTTTTTGGTAAATCATCAACCACATAACCAATCACTTGTACTTTGGTGATGCCATAAGCTGAAATCAGAACTACAACCAAAACCACAGAATAAATGGCTTTTCGTTGATGATGCACCAAGTAGTTGATTTTTGCTAGAAAATTATTAATCCATTTTACTTCCAAATGTTTTAAATGACGAGCCTTCGGCAAACCCATGTAAAACAGCGCAATCGGAATTAATAGAATACAAAGCAGATAAGTAATCATGACATTGAGTGCGGCAATGACACCAAATTCAACTAAAAGGCTACTGTTGGTAAAGTAAAAAACGCCGAAACCAATGGCTGTGGTGACATTCGCCAAGAAAGTAGAAAGCCCAATACCAGTAATCATATTTTTCAACGCCAGCTCTTTATCGCCATGCTGAATTAATTCTGCTTGGTATTTATTAATCAAGAAAATGGCATTTGGCACACCGATTACAACTAATAATGGTGGAATTAATCCTGTTAGAATTGTGATTTTATAGCCAATTAATTGAAGCGTTCCCAGTGAAAAAATCACACCAACCAGTACCACAACGATTGAAATAAGCGTAAAGCGCACTGAGCGGAAGAAGAACCAGAGAATAACACCCGTAATCAAAATGGCTAAACCCATAAACAGTTTCATTTCCTTCGAAACCTTTAGCATTGTAGCGGTACGGATAAAGGGCATACCCGAAAAGTGTAATTCGGTCTGATTTTTAATGGAGTAATCTGTCGCCAGTTTTTTTATCTGATTTACAATGGCAATTCTATTGGCTGAATTCAATGTTTTTTCATTGAAAGTAATTGCCATCAAAGCCGTATTGCTTTCTTGATTAATTACCTTTCCGTCGTAAAATTTCAAGGCTAAAACCTTTTGCTGAATAGAATCTAATTGTACTTGAGAAATAGAAGTATTGCCATGAATTGGCACAACTTCAAATTTTTTGAGGGCATCATTTCGCTTTAATTCGTATAGATTGGCAATCGAAATAATGTTTTTGATACCTTCTAATTGTTTAATATCTTCTGTTAGCTTAACCAGATTTTGATACTTTTCTAATTCAAAAAGCTTTGGCGACTGCCAGCCGATTACCATGATACTACCGTCTTCACCAAAAGTTTTACGAAAATCTTGGTACTCTTTTTCGATAGGGTCGTAGGCGGGAAGAATCCTAGCAATTTCATAAGAAAGCTCAATTCTGCTAGCTTCATAACCCATAAAAATCGTTGAACTGAGAATAATTCCTATCCAGAGTATGCGATATTGGATGATTAATTTGGCAATTGTATTCCACATAATGATATGATTTTGGAATCCTGATGTAGCAACAAAAGGATTATTTCCTGAATAAACAATCAGGAATCAGTAAGGATATTGCCTTTCATTTTTAGATTTTTCTAATAAATGGAAAGCGATAAATTGATAAAACTAGTGATTGAATAACGTAAAATCATCAAAAACTTTGTAAAGCTTTTGTGAAATTGTTTTCAAGAAGAAACTCAAGGGGCATTTTTAGCGATAAAATGCTCAAATAAAATCTGATAAAAATATCGTTTAAAATGAGAGGGCGTTTCAAACTGGAATGCTAAAGGATTGGTATTTTGAATGCAAGAAAGGATTGATAACGTTTCGGGCTGCTCGTCTGTAGCGTTTAAGTCTATAAATACTCTAATATTTGAGCCAAGGGTTTGTTGTTCGCTAGGACTTTCAATTTTGCATTTGTGTTTGCCAAAATACTGTGCCTGTTTTACCGAAAGAGTTCTTCCATAAACAGAAAACACCAATATTTGACACATCAATAATGTGCTAAATAACCGTATTATGAAAGATTTTTTTTGCATATCAGAATGCAAAAATAGGGTGTTTTTTGTTAGAAAGAAAGATTTTTAACAAGAAGAGGCTAAGGCAGAGGAACAAGAAAAAAGCCCTGCATCAGAATGATACAAGGCTGAATTACAAATTGAAAGCAAAGAGGGTTCTTAAACTTTTGTTTTAACCAGTTTTGAAAGTCCTTTTGTCGCTTTCCACTGGTCATTTCCTCCAAGTACGTTTTGTACTGTATATTTCTTGAGGTCTGATTTCTCTAATTGTTTCGACCATTGTACTCTTGCTTGCGAAATTCCACCAACTTCTTTTGAATGATACTCTGCATAGAAAGCAGTTTTTTCGGCATTTACTTTATGCCAATTGTGCCATCCTTCTGGCTTAATGATGTTCGACATTTCGCAACATAAAAATACAGTTTTGGCATAATCTCGCCACGGTCTTCCTAAATAATAAGTAGCGGCTGGGGCGCTTCCCGTTAAAGTACAACGGTTAAAAACAAAACCATGAGATTGATTCTCTGGTGTTGAGGCAGCCGTAAAAAAACCTGCATCTAATTTACCATTTAATTGGCAATGGTCAAAATAAGCAATTGCCCAACCAAAGATAAAATCGACAGTGCCTTCAATATAGCAGTTTTTATAATATTGTCGAGTACCAGCACGCTTAGGATATAATGTATCTTGAAACCCTAGAAAGCGACAATTGATAAAACGAGCTTTATCGCCATCAACCAACATCGCTACTGCTTGTCCTACAGGACCAGCACCATTTGCAAAAGTAATGTTTACGGCAGTAAAATCATCTGCAACAATTCTTGCCGATGCAGAAGTGGTAGTACTTATTTTTATGCCGTTTTTCCCTAATTTCCCAGAATAATCATCGAAAGTTAAAATAGTCCCAGAAGCATTTTCTCCGACGAGCGTCACCATATTTTTGGTAGAATCTAGTACGACTTTTTCTTTATATGTGCCGTTTTTAACAAAGATAAAAACAGGGCTATTATTGTTAAGAGGAATAGCATCAAAAGCTTCTTGGATACTTTTAAAATCTCCGCTACCATCTTTCGCCACCGTTATTTGTTTAGCTGGTGAAGCCAATAAATCCATACTTAGCATACAGCATAAGTAAAGGAAAAAGTATTTTAATTTTGACATGGTATTTGTCTATTCAATATCAGGAACAGTTTTGGCTAAATCAAGCCAAAATGCACCCTTATTTAATGTTTAGTAATTGTTTTTGGTTAAGTAATCTTTAGTTTTGTAAAATTATATAAACTTATCAACAAAAAATATGATTTTAATTGTCTTTTTGTAAAATATTACTAAGAAATGAAGTTTTTTGATGGAAGAGAACCTCAGTAATGGGTTTAAAACAAAGAAGACTTCCAATTAAATAGAAGTCTTCCTTTATTGAATATGAATGATTTTGCTTAAATTGTAATTGCTTAAATACTAAAAGGTTATGGCTGAATCAATTTATTTTAAGGATATATTTTTATCAACAATTTACGATGCTAAAAGTAAAAGAATAAGAGTACGCCCAAAAGAAGGTCAAAAAGTTCCAGTTTTGTGGGTGAGCTGTTCCCGAAAACAACGTAGCCAAATGCAATTAGGAACGGTTTTTAGGACAGATGTAAAATTAATTAATACAGGAAAAAGAAAACCATACTTAGCTGCCACTAAAAAAATTATAGGGCAGCTAAGTTTATTCTAATTTGTCTTAATGATTTTTTTCACCATTTGATCTTTTCCTTGAACTACTTCTATTGCATAACTTCCAACAGGTAAGTCACTAAGGCTTATTTTTTGAGAGAATTTTACGCCAGTTTTTTCATAAACATCTTGAATCATTACTCTGCCTAGTGTTAAGTCGCTTACTTTTACTTCTAAATTTTCAGTGCTTTCGTTTTCAAGGGTTAATAAGACATAATCAGTTGTTGGATTAGGATATGTATTTAATGATGTTAACGCAGGCATTTCATTACTTAACTTTTCTGTACTAGCAAGGCTAAACATTTCTTTAGTAGAAGTAACGCTTCCCGTTTTAACTGTTGCTGTTTCTGTAGCAGTTGGTATAAAGAAAATCGGTGTTTCAGTAACGTTTAACGTAAATTTTCCTGAGCTACCAGTAAGTGCCGAAACACTCATAGAATCTGCGCCTACTTTTGGAGCGTATAAATTTCCTTTTGAAACATTCCCAAGATTCAAAGTATAGCTTCCTGTACGACCTTTTTCATCTGGAATAAATAAGACATAAGCAGATTTACCATTTAATTCATAACGGTCAACCATTGGGTCTTGAGAAATCGTTTCTTTATATACATATTCACCCATCAATTTATTTGTTTGATATAGATAATCTGCTGCAGGTCTGCGAGTTTTATCTTGATTGATTAAACCAGATGAACTAAAATGTAGCGGGTTCGCAAAGTTATCGTCATAGATTTCATAAAAGAAAGTTTTAGCAACACCTAAACGATTGTACAACAATGATGATCTTAAAGTCCAATCTGCTTGCGTAACATATTCAGATTTATTTCCGATTGGAATCGCTTTCAATGCACTTCCTTGATTGATGTCATAACCCAATTCTGAAATCCAAACAGGCATATCGTAAGCATAATCATGAGCCATTTGAACAAAGTCTTTAGCTGTTTGACCTGCACTAGATACTTCTGGTGCAGCACCACGACTAGATGTTCCGCTTTGACTAGAATTAGCATCATCAGAGTAAAGGTGATAGTTGATTACGTCCCAGCATAAATCAACCTTTCCATCAGCTTTATAGCCTCTGAATTCTTTACACCAGTCAATCATTCCTCTTACATAATCTGTTGATGCTGATGCCAAACCTGCCATTACAACGTTCATTGTAGGGTCTGCATTTTTTACCCCTACGCCTGGCCCCATTGTATTTTTGTGACCATCATAGAATGCAGATAAATTTGCTGCATGCTCACGAGCGGTTTGATATGCACTACGTCCTTTCCACCATTTATCACGTTCGTTACCACATTCCATGTATTTAACTACTCCTAAGCCAACTTTAACAGTATTTACACGGTCGAAAGTCCATCTAGGTTTATCATAAACACTCAAAAGACTTCTATCAACATTAGTATTATTTCCATAACGAGCTGCAAATTGAAAAGCAACACGAGCTTGCTGAATATAAGAAGCAGGGTCAGTGACAGATTTTCCGAATTTAACAGGAGTAACATTTCTATCTCTTTGTTCTTCAGGATAGGTATTTACAAGCCAGTCTGGTGCTGTTTGAATACAAGCTAATACTTCGATACCTTGTTTTTTGCAACGGTCATATACTTTATCGTAATCCCAACCACCATTAAATGTAGGGTTGAAAGTATAGCTTCCTTCACGAGCTTCTAGTTTATCCCAGTCGATATAATGGCGGAAACCAGTAAAAGATTTAACAGCATTGAATTTTGTTTCGTCAATTTCATCAGCATCAAATGGGTTATAAAAATCCCATTCAAAACCGTTTGCACCAAAACCATCTCTCATTTTAACGGTGTTGTGTGCTACTGTTACTGGTTTAGTACTTTGCTTATGTGTACCATACAATTCCATTTCATTTGGATATTGGCCATGAGTATTGATAACCAAGTATCTAATTTTTCCAGTTGGAGGGGTTGCTAACACGAAAGAATTAGGATTAGCAGGATCTGGCCCCACCCATTCTTGATAAGCTTCTCCTGTAAATTTAGCGACAGGAATTCTTTCCCATTTATCTGTAATGATAGAAAGTGTCATTGGGTCATTTACGAAAATACCTTGCCCGTCATAAAAACGAATACTTTCTAATGTAATTTCTTCATCATCAAGAAGTGGATAGTAAGCATCGTAATTCGTCATTACTTTTATCCAACTTTGTTGAACAGTAGTTGTTATATCGCCATCCACTAATTCTTTCAAGCCTCGTCCAATGGTATTAAGTTCATACCAACGTTTCGGGTCGATTGTAATTTTTGTACCTTTCACAACAGGGCTTGGTGTAGGCGTTGGAGTAACCACAACTGGATCAGGTTCAGGCGTTACAACTGGTTCTTCTGGTACTGATACAGCAGGAGTTGTGGCCGCTAAACCATAAACATATACTTTTTGCGGAATATCATTTCCATATTTACGAACAATAATGGCATCAGCATCGAATGGGCTTGCCACAACAATGTCAACAAATGTTTTATAAGTAAGTCCTTCGAAAAGCCCAAGGAATATTTTATTTGCACCATCTAAAGCATAAAGAGAAACAGGATGCTCTGTAAAAGTTCCTTCTGTATCATACAAAGATAATTTTGTGATTTTACTGCGTTTTTCTAGTGTCAGTTTAACATCAACCCATTTATTGTTATTACTTCCCCAAGCACTTTCAACGTAGTTGTTTAAATCATCATTCAACCAAGGAGTAAAGTCTTGTCCTGTATTTTCGCTAGGTTTTACAGCAATGATTTTAATGCGTTCTGGAATAGCCGTTGGTTCTGTTGGAGTAGGTGCGGGCGTTGGAGTAACCACAACTGGATTAGGCTCAGGTGTTACAACTGGTTCTTCTTGTGTTGATACAGCAGGAGTTGTGGCCGCTAAACCATAAACATATACTTTTTGCGGAATATCATTTCCATACTTACGCACTATAATGGCATCCGCATCAAATGGGCTTGCTACCACAATATCAACAAATGTTTTATAAGTAAGTCCTTCAAAAGTACCTAGTAATGTCTTATTCGTTCCGTCTAAGGCATAAAGAGATACAGGGTGTTCAGTGAAAGACCCTTCTGTATCATACAAAGATAATTTTGTGATTTTACTGCGTTTTTCTAGGGTCAATTTTACATCAACCCATCTATTATTACTACTTCCCCAAGCATTTTCAACGTAATTGTTTAAATCATCATTCAACCAAGGAGTAAAGTCCTGACCTGTTTCCTCACTTGGTTTTACAGCAGTTATTTTAATGCGTTCTGCCGCAACTGTTGGTGCAACCACAACAACTGGCGCAGGAGTTACAACAGGTTGTGTTGGAACAATAATGGCACTTGTTGGAATACCATAGATTTGAACCTTTTGCGGAATATCATTGGCATATTTATGAATGATGATAGCCTTTGCATCAACAGGAGTATCGAGAATGATGTCAACAAACGAATTATATGTTAGCCCTTTAAAAAGACCTAAGAGTACTTTGTTTGTGCCATCTGTAGCATAAATTGATACGGGAGTATTTTCAAAAGTTCCTTGCGCATCGTATAAAGATATTTTAGAAACTTTACATGACCTTTCTAATGAAAGCGTTACATCAACCCATTTGAAATTTCCTGTCCAAGCACTTTGTACTTGATCATTCAAGTCATCATTTAGCCATGGACTATAATCTTGTCCTGTATTTTCGCTAGGAGTGATAGAAGCAATTTTGATTCTTTCAATACTTTGGCTAAAACCTAGAAGTGGAGCTAGGTATATTAAGATAAAAAGTAAGCGTTTTTCCATTGTTTATTGGCGGTTAAAAATGGAGTGAATAAAAAAGTAAAAAATAAGATAATTTCAATGTTATTTATAAAATTTTCAATTTGTTTTGAAGCAAACGAAGAATTTGTTATCCCAAGTTAAGAAATTAAGTTGGCTATTTCTGTAAAATATTAAAAAATAATTAAAATTTATTTTCCAATTTCAGCTTTTATTTACTCGTTTCGACGTAAAAAAATTGAGAAGATAGCGTTGATTGAAAATATACTTGTATTCATAACTTTTATTCTTCAAAAGTTATTTTTACAAAATTTTCATTAAGTTTTATGTGTTTTCATAAAATATACGAGAACAACAAGTGCATAGTCGCAAAAATCTTAAAATAAAGAACAAAAAATATAAATAATTTTATATAAAGCTAGCCACAATTCATTCAATAGCGTTATGAGTACAGTTTCATAAAAGTATGATTAATATCAAATATTAAGATTTGAGATACTTTAAATGTGGAAAACAGATTTAATGATGAATGAAGTAGAAACATAGACTTAATGTATTTAAATAATAGATTTGTTACAATAGAATTGGATTGATTGTATTTCCTTACGATTTTTGTAACAAACCCTTTTTAACAAATTGAACATGACTAATACGCTTTCAAAAACTCCCTTACAACATCTCCTGAGTATCCCTGTGATTGTCGCCTCTTTAGGTTATTTTGTTGATATTTATGATCTTCTTTTATTTGGAATTGTTCGGGTTTCAAGTTTGCGAGATTTGGGTTTGAATGATGAGGAAATCTCTTCTGTCGGAAAAGATATTCTAAATTGGCAAATGGGTGGTTTATTAATAGGAGGGATTTTATGGGGCGTTTTAGGAGATAAAAAAGGAAGATTATCTGTACTTTTTGGTTCTATTGTTACTTATTCTATTGCCAATATTGCTTGTGGTTTTATCCAAGACCCTACTACTTATGCTATTTTACGATTCGTCGCTGGTGTAGGTTTGGCGGGTGAATTAGGTGCAGGAATTACTTTAGTTTCGGAAGTATTGCCAAAAGAATTAAGAGCATTAGGCTCTTCTTTAGTTGCTGGTGTTGGCTTGTTCGGCGCAGTAGCGGCATATTTTACCGTAACACAATTTGGTGGCTGGCGAAATGCTTATTTTATTGGTGGGGGTTTAGGTATTATCCTACTTTTGATGAGAATAAGCGTTTTTGAATCTGGTATGTTTGAAAATGCTAAGAAACAGAAACATGTAAGTAAAGGTAATTTCTTCGCTCTTTTTACAAATGCGGATAGACTACAACGATATTTAAAATGTATTGCTATTGGTATGCCTACATGGTTTGTAATTGGTATTTTAGCCACTTTCGCCAATGAATTTGGAAAGAAAATGGGTATTCCAGAAAATATTGAACCTGGTAAAGCTATTATGTTTTGCTATGTAGGCCTTGCCATAGGCGACTTATCTAGTGGTGTGATAAGTCAGTTATTAGAATCCAGAAAAAAAGCGGTTACCATTCTGTTAGTCCTTTCATTGATTTGTAGTATCATCTTCCTTTATGCAGGTATTTCTACAGCATCTGGTTTATATATATTATGTGTTTGTATGGGTTTTTCAGTAGGATATTGGGCGATGTTCGTTACTATCGGTGCCGAACAATTTGGGACAAACCTTAGAGCAACTGCCGCTACTACTGTTCCGAATATGGTACGTGGAACGGTAATTGGTATGACTGTACTTTACGCAAATTTGAAAGTAGAAATAGGCGTATTTCATGCCGCAGCTATTGTTGGCGTAATTTGCTTTACCTTGGCATTCTATTCTATTTTAACCATTCCTGAAACACATGGTAAGGATTTGGATTATTTAGAAGAAGAATAAAAGTAGATTTTGCACAAAACGCCCAAATGGACAATTAGACCATTTGGGCGTTTTTATTTTTTCCCTAACCATAAAAGTCCATCAAGTATTAACTGACTTTGTATTTTATTCTGAAAAGTATTCGATAAATCTGCGTTTGTTTTGTGTTCATAATCAATATCGTTATGGCCCATATTGACGTAAATCATTTTGTACTTTTTATTCGTCCAAACCACAGGATAGTCGCCACTTTGCCAAATTTCATGTGCTTTTGGGCCAGTTCCTAATGGGAAACTATTGGGATGAATAGCAATTAATACTTCAATGGAAGGATTTTTTCGTAAATCGTTCGTCCAACGATACCATTCGTTTGGAGCAGATTTGAAAGTTTTTGGTAAATGTTTCGTAGCGGGATGCTTTGTATTTTCAACTTTTAATATTGCCGAAGTCGGTCGCCAAGTATTGCTTTTATATTCGCCTGAACCCAAGAAATTTTCGTGATACCAATCCCAATTTTGGGGATAAGTAGAATTGTTGAGAGCAAAACCCGCAAAATGAAATCCCATCCAAGCGCCGCCATTTTCCATGTATTGTTGGAAAGCGATTCTTTGCTCAGGCGTTTCGGGACGAGTATCCAAAAATAGTACAACTTGATATTTAGACAGAAAATCAGTATTCAGATTTTGCCAATTATTGGTAGAATCGTAGCTGAAATGATGTTTTTTCGCCATTTCAGCAAACCATTTATTGGCTTCGTGTACATAACTAATATGAGCTTGGTCGTTCTTGGCAGTATAAAAACCAATGACTTTAAAATTAGCAGGCGTTTTTTGTGCAATACTTTCTGAAAAAGTGAAAATATTGAATAACAAAAAGAGTAAAAACGAAAGTCTATGCTGAAACATTTGAATGCTGTTTATGACGATTGATTGTCTAAATTTAAGCGCATTCATTATTCTTTTCTATCCTCTTTTAATTGGTGTAAAACAAAAAAGTCAATCAAGGCTTCCCTTAATTGACTTTCTATTTCGAAAACAAAATGATTATACCGCTACTTGTAATTGTAGGGCTTCCGCTGTTTGCATTCTTATATTTTCGCTTAATTCGGCATTTTTGCTCAAAGATTCGCCAAATGAAGGAATCATTTGCTTTAGTTTTTCTTGCCATTCACCAGATTTCAATTGTTCTGGATAACAACGTTCCAATAAAGTAAGCATAATTGAAACAGCCGTTGATGCACCTGGAGAAGCGCCTAACAAAGCTGCAATTGAGCCGTCGGCTGCACTTACTACTTCTGTTCCGAATTCAAGAATTCCACCATGTTTTGGGTCTTTCTTAATTACTTGTACACGCTGACCAGCTGTTTCTAATTCCCAATCTTCCATTTTAGCATTTGGCAAATAGTCTCTAAGAGCCACCAAACGATCTTCTGGCGATTGACGAACTTGATCAATTAAATATTTTGTCAAAGGAATATTGTCTAAACCAGCCGAAATCATCGGATAAATATTATTTGGTTTGATAGACAAAGGTAAATCTAACAATGAACCATTTTTCAAGAAACGAGTCGAGAAACCTGCGTAAGGACCAAAAAGTAATGCTTTTTTACCATCAATCATACGAGTATCCAAGTGAGGAACCGACATTGGCGGAGAACCAACAGCAGCTTTTCCATATACTTTAGCGTTGTGACGCTCGATAATTTCTGGATTCACACATTTCAACCATTGTCCACTTACAGGGAAACCACCAAAACCTTTTCCTTCTGGAATCGCTGCTTTTTCTAATAATGGTAATGAACCACCACCAGCACCGATGAAAACGAATTTAGCTCTAACAACTCTTTTCTCGCCAGTTGTCAAATCTTTTACCTTTATTTTCCAGAAACCGTCTTTTTTCTTCAGTTTTCTTACTTCATGATTGAAATGAATCGAAACATTTTGATCATGTTGTAAGTCTTCAAACATAATTCTGGTTAATGAACCAAAGTTTACATCTGTTCCTAAATCCATTCTGGTTGCAGCCACTTTTTCCTCTGGATTTCTACCTTCCATTACCAAAGGCATCCATTCCGAAAGTTGTTGTGGGTCTTCAGAATAAATCATTCCGTTGAATAAATGGGATTCTTGCAAACGGGTAAATCTTTTATGTAAATACTCTACATTTTTTTCGCCCCAAACAAAACTCATGTGCGGAGTACTTTTGATAAAAGCCTCTGGCGACACATCATTTCTTTTCTGTACAAGATAAGACCAAAACTGTTTTGATACTTCAAAAGACTCTGCAATAGCAATTGCCTTTGAAATCTCGACAGAACCATCAGGTAATTGAGGCGTATAGTTTAATTCGCAAAAAGCCGAGTGGCCAGTTCCCGCATTATTCCAAGCATCCGAACTTTCGGCTGCCGCAATGTCTAAGCGTTCAAATACTTCTATACTTAAATCTGGTTGCAGTTCTTTGAGTAATGCTCCTAACGTGGCACTCATAATTCCTGCTCCAATCAATACGACATCAAGAACTTCGTCTGAATTATTATTTTTACTAGTCATAAATCAATTAATTTTTGGACAATTCTAAAAGAAGAAAAAATGGATTTTGTCAGTTTGAAAATTGGAGATTCATAATAGGATTTATCCAATATTTAGTTCACCAAACAAAGTTATTACCTCAAATATCCTAAACAAACAGCTAGGGGTAATCTTATAAGTTATGTCCAATTACTCATTAGAATTAATCTATAAATTGCGGAAAAACTTTACAATGCCTTTACAGATTTTATAAAAATTTTACTTAGAAGAAAAATGAGAGGAATACAGATTGTACTTGTTTAGCTCTTTGTGAATCAGCAATTAAGCAGAGACTGAATTTTATCAAATACAGATTACCATCAGCAATAATGGTAGAAATAACAGGAATTTGTATAACAGCCCCTTTTAAAAAATGTAGGAACTTTGTTTTCAGGTTTTGTCAATATCAATTTTGTTGAAATCAGAGGAAGATTTATAAGGTATTATAAGCCTTTTAAATGATTGGGATTGATAATCCAATGTGTAGTAATAAATGATTTCGTAATGATTTTGAAGAGTAGGCATTGTTTTAAAACGTATTTTTCAGAAAGAGAAGATTCTATTGAGAAAGTGCCATAATCCTATTTTGAAAAAAATAGACAACAAAATTGACTATTTTTTTCAATTCATGAACGAATATCATTTTTTATAGGTTATAAAGTCATGTTATTATCCAAATAATGCAGTAAGTCCGTTTATATTTATTCAAAACAAATTATTTTACCTATCAAATTCATGCGTCAGACTAGAAAAATACTATCAATGATGTTGCTGACAACGTTATTGGTTTTAAAAATTCCCTCGAATCTATACTCCCAAACGGTTGTTCAAGAAAATTCGTCGGAAAAGCTTGTGGCAACGCCCAAATTAGATGATGCCACGCTTGAGAATGTAGTACAATATGCCATTAAAAATCATCCACAAATTCAGCAATCACTCATCGACCAACGCATTGTTGAAAACACTATCAAGGGAAAATTAGCTGATTGGTATCCTCAAATCAATTTCAATTACAATCTGCAGCATAACTTTTTGGTTCAGACAAGTATCATCGGTGGAAACCCTGTAAAATTGGGCGTTGATAATACTTCGGCAGCACAGTTTTCACTTTCGCAAAACCTTTTTAATCGTGATGCACTTTTAGCGAATAGAAGTCAAAACGATGTGCGTTTACAAGCCAGCCAAACAACGGCGAATGCTAAAATCAATTTAGCGGCTAATGTTTCCAAAGCTTTTTATGCAGTATTGGCAACGAAACAACAAATAAAAGTAACTGAAGGCGATATTATTCGTTTACAAAGAAGTTTGAAAGATGCTAAAAATCAATACAATGCAGGAACTACGGATAAAATAGATTACAAAAGAGTAAGCATTACTTTGAACAATACTTTGGCTTTGAAGAAAAGCAATGAAGAATTGTTGAAAGCAAGATTACAAAACTTGAAGTCGTTGATGGCATATCCTGAAAACGAAGAATTGGTGATTGTGTATGATACTTTACAATTAGATAGAGACATCGTGATTGATACTTTACAACAATCAGATTTTACTTCACGCATCGAATACAAACAATTAGCTACTTTAAAAAACCTTCGTGAAGCCGAATTGAAGTATAATAAATGGAGTTATTTACCTTCGGTTTCTTTCAACGGAGCGTACAATCTTAACTTTTTGAATAACTCGTTTACAGATTTATATTCAAGAAATTATCCGAACTCATTCGCCAACATAACACTTTCTTTACCGATTTTTCAAGGAGGAAAACGAAAAGCAAATATCAACTCTGCCGAATGGCAACTCAAGCGTGTAGATTTAGACGTTAAAAATCTGAAATTGAGCGTCAACACAGAATACCAGCAAGCGTTAGCTACTTATAAGAGTAATTTGGCAGTGTTTCTTTCACAAAAAGAAAACATGGAGTTGGCAAAAGAAGTCTATGATTTAATTCAATTGCAATATCGTTCGGGCATTAAAACGTATTTAGAAGTAATTACTTCTGAAACGGACCTTCGCACGGCAAGAATCAATTATTATAATTCACTTTACTTGGTGTTATCTAGTAAAGTAGATGTACAAAAATCATTAGGACAATTAGCTTATTAATTAATAGATGAGTTGTGAGTTAGTGAATTGCGAATGGAATTTTCTTTAGAAATGATTCACTCATTCACAAAATAATCTTCTGGTAAAACAGCAACGAATAACAGACAAATAAATGAACAGAATCAATATGTTTTTCGATAAATCAACACAATTTTCAATCATTGCGGCTTTATTTTTATTAAGCTCATGCGGTGATAAAAAGGCAGGACAAATGCCAGCATTGCCTCCAGTTCCTGTAACGATTGAAGCCGTACAAGTAACAGATGCTTCGTATCATGATGAATATCCTGCTACGGTAACGGCTTTGGATGTGGTAGAATTAAGACCACAAGTAAGCGGTTTTATTACGGGTGTACATTTTAGCGATGGTTCAAGAGTACGCAAAGGACAATTGTTGTATTCAATTGATACACAGTTATATGAAGCAAATTATGACCAAGCGGTAGCGAACTTAAATGTGCAAGAAGCCAATTTAGCAAAAGCACAAAAAGATGCGAATCGTTTTCAAGAATTAGCGAAAAATGATGCCGTAGCCAAACAATTGGTTGATAATGCAGATGCGGCTTTGGAAGTAGCTAAAAAACAAGTTGAAGCTTCAAAAGCAAATATCAAAGGAGTACAAACTAATGTGCGTTATACCAAAGTATATGCGCCTTTTGATGGAACAATTGGTATTTCTTTAGTGAAAAAAGGAGCTGCTGTAACGGCAGGACAAACGATTTTGAATACGGTTTCTACGGATAATCAATTAGCCGTTGATTTTAACGTTGACCAAAAAGATATTTACTACTTCAGCAACTTAATCCAAAAAGGGAAAGCCAACAATGATTCTACTTTTACACTTGCATTTGGGGGAGATATTTATCCACATACAGGAAAAATCCTTTTGATGGATAGAGCCGTTGACCCACAAACTGGAACGATAAAAACTAGACTGGCTTTCCCTAATCCTAAGAATTTACTTCGTTCGGGTATGACTGGAACCGTTAGAGTATTGAGTACTTCTAGCAAAGCCGTTGTGATTCCTTACAAAGCAATTTCTGAGCAATTGGGTGAATTTTTTGTGTATGTACCGGGCGATAGCAGTAAAGTAACGCAAAAAAGAGTACACTTGGGAACAGCTTTGGGTACTAACATTATTGTGAAAGAAGGATTGAAAGAAGGCGATAAAATAGTCGTTGAAGGAATTCAAAATTTACGTGAAGGTGCTGTTTATACAACGGAAGTTCCTTCGGCTACACCAGCGAAAAAATAAGCTTATTGAGAGTTTATGAGTAAATGAGTTTTAAAGTTTATGAGTACAAAGTTTATGAGTTCAAAATTATAAACATGTCTTATAAACACATAAGCTTTAAACTCATAGACTTATCAACTCAAAGACTCAAAAAAATTAAAAAATATAGAAATGATAGCAGATGTTTTTATAAAAAGGCCAATCACCGCAATTGTTACCTCATTGGTGCTTGTCATCGTAGGAATCATTGCCTTGACTACATTGCCTATCTCACAATATCCAGATATTACGCCTCCAACTGTTACGGTGGCGGGTAATTTTACAGGAGCAGATGCCCAGACGGTGGAGCAAACCACCACCACACCGATTGAAACGCAAATCAACGGTACGCCGGGCATGACTTATATGTCGAGTAACAGTACCAGTAGCGGACAAAGTAGTATTAACGTTACTTTCGATATTGGAACAGACGTAAACATTGCCGCATTGGATGTTCAGAACCGTGTAAGTGTGGCGCAACCAACTTTACCAGATGCTGTAAAACGACTTGGTTTAACGGTTCGTAAGCGTAATCCAAGTATCATGATGGCATTGGCATTGTACTCTCCAAAAGGTACACATGATGCAAAATTCATCGGAAACTTTGCCAACATCTATGTAAAAGATGCCCTTCAAAGAGTAAAAGGAGTAGGGGATATTGTATCGAGAGCAGATGATTTTGGGATGAGAATCTGGTTGAATCCAGAAAAATTGGCAGCCATGCGCATGACGCCAAGCGATATTACAGCGGCTTTGGCAGAACAAAATCTTCAGATTGCAGCAGGTACAGTAGGGGGGAATCCTCAACCTTCAACGCAAGCATTTGAATATAGCGTATTGACAAACAGTCGTTTAAATACGAAAGACCAATTTGAAAATATTATCGTTCGTACTGTGCCAGCCACAGGAAGTATTGTGTATTTGAAAGATGTGGCAAGAGTTGAACTAGGAAGATTTGATTATGGCGTAAATGCTTTTGTTTCGGGTAAACCTGCGGCTTTTGTAATTATTTACTTAGCTCCTGGAGGAAATACGCTAAAAACCTATGAAGGCGTTGTAGCGGCTTTGACGGAAATGAAAAAGACTTTCCCGAAAGATATTGACTACGTAGTGCCTTTAGAGTCAGCTTCGGTTGTAAAAGTTTCTATTGAAGAAGTAATTCATACCTTGGTTGAAGCCCTGATTTTGGTAATTCTGGTGGTATTCTTATTCCTTCAAAACTGGAGAGCTACTTTGATTCCAATTTTAGCCATTCCTGTGTCATTAATCGGAACGTTTATTTTCTTTATTCCTTTTGGTTTTACGATTAATACACTTACGCTTTTTGCTTTTGTATTAGCCATTGGGATTGTGGTGGATGATGCCATTGTAGTGGTTGAAGCCGTACAGCATAATATGGATGAATACGGAATGACGCCCAAACAAGCAACCAAGAAAGCCATGAAAGATATTTCTGGGCCGGTAATCGCTATTGCATTAATTCTTGCTGCGGTGTTTGTTCCAGTAAGTTTTGTGCCGGGAATCGTTGGTAGATTATATCAACAATTTGCCATTACCATTGCAGTTTCTGTAATTCTTTCTGCCTTTGTAGCACTTTCTTTAACGCCAGCATTATGTACAATTATGCTGAAACCATCGAAAGATAAAAATGCACGAAAAAATGCCTTAGAAAAATTCTTCGCTTGGTTCAATACTAAGTTTGATAGCCTTTCTCTTTCTTATACAAGAGGGGTTGCGAAGTGGATTAAAGCTACGCCAATGGTTTTGGTGATGATGGTTTGTTTATTTGTTGGCTTAGGATATTTGTTCAAAACAAAACCAACAGGTTTTATTCCAACAGAAGATGAAGGACGTTTATATGTAACTTACGAAATGCCAGAAGCTACTTCTACAAGCCGAAACGTAGCGTTGTTTCAAACCATTATGAAGCGTTTGGAAGTATTGCCAGAAGTAAGAGTAGTAGGTGGTATCGCTGGTTTGAACATCGTAAGTTTCTCTAACAAAACAAACGTTGGTACTTTCTTTGTAAACTTAAAACCATGGTCGGATAGAGAAGGGAAAGAACATCAAGTACAAGCGGTAATTGAAAAAATCAAAAAGAGTACGGCTGATATTAAAGAAGCCAGAGTCCTTGCAATTGCACCGCCAGCAATTCCTGGGCTAGGACAAACCGCTGGTTTTACGTTTGAACTTTTACAAACAACCAGTCCCGATAATGTTCAGCAATTTGAAAAAGTAGCCCGTAAATTCTTGGCGGCTGTCAATCAGCGTCCAGAAATTGGCATGGCATTTACTTTCTTTAGTTCACGCACCCCAAGTTATCAGATTGATGTAGATCGTGATCAAGCCAAAAAACAAGGGGTACAAGTATCGGATGTTTTTGGTACACTTTCTACTTTATTGGGTAGTTCGTACATCAACGATTTTACTTTATATGGTAGAAACTTTAGGGTAATGGTGCAGGCAGATAGTAGTTACCGTTCTTCTTTAGAGAAAATCGAAAAGTTTTATGTAAGAAATAACGTTGGAAACATGGTGCCATTGAAAGCTTTAGTAAAAGCAAAAGTGGTTGAGAATGCTGCTTTGATTTCGCATTATAACGTTTATCGTTCTATTGAAATCAATGGTTCGCCAAAACCTGGTTTTAGTAGTGGACAAGCCATTACGGCTTTGAAAGAAGTAGCCGCTACCACTTTGCCAACGGGTTATTCGTATGAATTTTCAGGGATGAGTAGCGAAGAATTAAAAGCAGGCGATAGTACAACATTGATTTTTGGAATTTCTATCGTGTTCGTATTCTTGTTTCTTGCTGCTTTGTATGAAAGCTGGTCGATTCCATTCTCAGTATTGTTTGCCGTTCCGATTGGGGCTTTTGGTTCAATCTTAACGCTTACTTTCTTACCAAATCTTTCTAATAATATTTATGCCCAAATCGGTTTGATTACCTTGATTGGTTTGGCGGCGAAAAACGCTATTTTGATTGTAGAATTTGCTAAAGAACGGGTTGATAAAGGAATGGAATTAATTCCTGCTACTTTAGAAGCCGTGCAATTACGTTTACGACCAATCATTATGACTTCCCTCGCTTTCATTCTGGGTGTTTTACCTTTAGCTTTTGCCAGTGGAGCAGCGGCTGAATCTCGTAAAACCATTGGTTGGACAGTATTCGGTGGAATGTTAGCCGCAACCTCTCTAGCGATTTTCGTCGTACCAGTACTTTTTGTATTGATTGAAAAAATTGCAGGAGGAAAGAAAAAGAAGGAAATTGAAACTGATTTAGCAATAGAGTAAAATAATAGTTGAATTGGAAAAAGCTTCATTGTGAAATCATTTCACGATGAAGCTTTTTTTGTTTTAGGGTATACAGAAATGCAATAGCATAAATTACATGTAGTGGTAACCACCTTTACGGTTACCGTTTCTTATCTTAATTAATTGTCAATCGGTAACTGCAAGAGTTACTGCTACATGCAAATACTTTAAAACTTTTGTACACCTACTTAATCTTTATAACGCTATTATACTTCTCTCCAACATTTTTTCATTACAAAGAGTATTAAATACAAAAGTCTGTCTATTTAGGAAATAAAGTATTTGTAAATGGTAAAGAGTCAGGATTAGTTTACCCCCTAATTTTGACGAAAAACCAGACAGTATTATGCTTTCTACTTTATAAATTTGTATTATTCAATACAATTGTTGAATAAACGCTTTATTTCTCTAAATTGAAGAGATGTCAAATCTTTGTATTTTATTATTTAATTAATATACACTCAATGTTTATTTCCTTCGCTAAATACAGTTTATATCTAGGAGCATTTCTAGGTTTAAGCTCTCTTACCCATGAATCTATGACCACACAAATAAAAGCCGAGAAGGCTCAAGTGTGGGCTGATACTCTAAACCGACCAGAGGAAAATCGCTTTACAAAAAGCGTACTTTCTAATGACCTCAACGAACCGATGGAATTGGCAGTTGCGCCAGACGGTCGTGTTTTCTTTGTAGAAAGAGCGGGCAAATTTTATGTGTATGACCCCGTACAGAAAAAAACAAGATTACTCTATGATTTCCCTGTAAAGGCGGTTGATAAATATTTGAATGGTTTATTAGGGATGACGATTGACCCTAATTTTGCCAAAAATCATTATCTCTACTTCTTTTATACCATTGAAGATAAAGGACAAACCAAACAGAGAATCGGGAGATTTAAAGTAAATGATGATAGCACGCTTGATATTGAAAGCGAAAAATCTATCATTGAATTTCCACTTGATTTAGAAGTAAGTGCCCACACAGGTGGTTCTATGGCTTGGGATGCTCATGGTAATTTGTTTATTTCAACAGGTGATAATACCGTGCCTTTTGAGTCAAATGGACATGCGCCTATCGACGAAAGAGAAAAAAGACCAATTTTTGATGCGCAACGTTCGGCAGGAAACCCGAATGATTTACGTGGAAAAATTCTTCGTATTCATGTAGAATCAGATGGTTCTTATACCATTCCAGAAGGCAATTTATTCCCGAAAGGAATGGCGGGTACTCGTCCTGAAATTTATGTAATGGGTTGTCGTAATCCATACCGTATTTCGGTTGACCCTGCTACTTCAATTTTATATTGGGGCGAAATTGGTCCTGATGCAGGAACAGATGGCGTGCAAGGTCCACGTGGTTATGACGAATTCAACCAAGCGAAAAAAGCGGGAAATTATGGTTGGCCATATTTTGTAGGTGACAATAAAGCTTACAATCAATATGATTTTGCGACCAAAAAAGTAGGCGTTCCTTTCGAAGCAAATGCTCCAGTAAATAATTCTCCTTATAATACAGGGATGAAAAACTTGCCTCCAGCACAAAAAGCAATGATTTGGTATCCATATAACAAATCGACAGAATTTCCTGAATTAGGAGTTGGCGGTAGATGTGCGATGGGCGGTCCAGTTTATCATTTTGATGCTTCTTTGGCAAACCCAAGTAAATTGCCTGCTTATTATGATAAAGCATTATTTGTGTACGACTGGATGCGTAACTGGATTTATGCAGTACGTTTAGACGAACAACAAAATTACCAGTCGATGGAGGCGTTTATGCCAACTACGGGTGATTTCCGTCGTCCAGTAGATATGGAAATTGGTCCAGATGGTAGCGTTTATTTATTAGAATATGGTTCAGTTTATGGTATTGATAACGAAGATGCACGTTTAGTAAAAATCGACTTCAATAGTGGTAACCGTGCGCCAGTAGCGAAAGCGATTGCGGCAGATACTATCGGGCTTGCTCCTTTTAAAGTAGCTTTCACAGGAGATAAAAGCCATGATTTTGATAAAGGAGATAAGTTAAGTTACCAATGGAAATTTGAAGGGAAAGTGATTTCTAACGAAGTAAATCCAACTTATACTTTCAGTAAAAATGGTATTTATAAAGTTTCACTTACTGTAAAAGATCAATTAGGAGCAAGTAACACAAGTACTATCAATATTAAAGTTGGTAATACTGTACCAGAAGTAGCCATTGCTACGACAGACAATAGCACTTTCTTCATTCCAACACAAACACCTTTTAAATATTCGGTTAGTGTGAAAGATAAGGAAGACCAATTGATTGATTCAAAACGTGTAAAAGTGGTATTGAATTATATTCCTAAAGTAAGTAAAGAACCTTTGATGGGACATCAGCAATTGACTTCTACTTTTAGTTTAGGAAAATCTTTAATTGCTGGTTCAGACTGTAAGGCTTGTCACCAAGTAAATGCAAAATCGGTTGGCCCATCATTTACAGAAGTTTCTAAAAGATACAAAGACGATAAAACTGCGATTGCTAAATTGGCTAATAAAATCATCATCGGTGGTGGTGGTGTTTGGGACGACCGTGAAATGAGTGCTCACCCACAACTTTCTCGTGAAGAAACAACCGAAATGGTGAAGTATATTCTTTCATTAGGGAATGAACCAATTGAAAACAGAATTCCTCAAAAAGGTTCGGTAACACTAAAAGAACACGTTGGAAAAGAACAAGAAGGACGCTACGTTTTAACAGCTTCATATACAGATAAAGGTTCTTTGGTTGCGCCACAAGGCAAAACAAAAGCGGTGTTAGCATTGAATAAAACAGATGTGTTGGTGTTACGTCCAACAAAAATTTATGGTAGCGAAGCAGATGAGTTGAGTAATGTTAGCAGACAAGAGAAGCGATTAGGAAGTATCCATAATGGGTCATATTTTGTGTTGAAAAATATTGACTTAAAAAATATTGAACAATTGACTTATCGTTATTCTTCAAGAGATAAAGGAGCAACGATTGAGGTACATGCAGATTCGCCAACTGGTGCTTTGATAAGTACTTTAAACTATGAGCCAACAGGTAACTGGAATACTTATACAGAAAAAAGTGCTGGACTTCAAGCAACGACAGGCAAGCATGATTTGTACTTTGTATTTGTAAAAACATCAACGCCAAATAGAGATTTATTCAGTTTAGAATGGATAGATTTCGTACCGACAGCTGCACAAAAACAAGCTACAAAAGCGACGGTTGGAAAGTAAGTATTACGGCATTTTGGTAGAAAACAAAACGCATCCATTCATCATTGAATGGATGCGTTTTTGTTGGAAAGATTGACCGTATAATACTTAATCCTTCTTGATTTTTACTTCAACACCTTCTCTAATTTCTTCTGTTGCTACTTTTACTAATTGGTCGCCTTCTGATAAATCACCATAAATTTCTACTTTCCCTTCGGCTTCTCTACCTTTTCTTACTTCTATCCATTCGGCTTTTCCATTGACGATTTTTACGACAAATACTTTTTCTGGGGCATTCGCAACGGCAGCTTTGGGTACAACAAAAGTTTTTTCTGTAGCTGGGAAAGAAATTTTTACTTCGGCAACCATGCCCGGCAATAGTTTCTTTTGACTATTATCAATGTCCATTTCAATGCGTTCTGAACGAAATTTCGTGTCTAAAGCACCCGCCAAACGATTGATTTTTGCTTTAAATACTTCGCTTGGGAAAGCTTTTACCGTAAAAGTAATTTCATTTTTATCGCCTAAATAAGAAGTATAAGCTTCTGGAATCAAGACGATTAAACGTAATTTTTTCTGATCTTGTAAAGTAAACATCGGAAATTCAGAGCCTTTTCCTGAAGGACCTACATAAGCCCCAACGCTGATATTACGAGCCGTAATAAAACCACTAAATGGCGCACGGATTGCCAAGTAATTCTTATTATCTGCAATTTCTTTATAGCTTGATTTGGCGGCATCCAATTGTGCGAAATCAGCATTTTTACGTGCCAAAGCTTGGTCTAATTCATTTGGAGAAATCGTTCCTGCGGTTTTACTGGTTTGTAAAAGTCTGTCGTACAAAGCTTTACTTGCCGCATATATGGCTTCTTGCGATTGTAATCTTGAAGCCGCCGCCGATAGTTGTGAAGAAAGTTCTGGTGCTTCCATCGTTACCAATAACTGTCCTTCTTTTACTTCTGTCCCCACATCAACGTTCATTTTTTGTACAAAGCTGTTTACTTTGGCGTACAAATCCACGCTATGTTTGGCGATTAATTCCCCAGGAATTTGAATCGTGGTTGACATCATTCCTTTTTCCAAAGTAAAAACTTCAACGCTGTGTACTGTTGGTACAGTTGATTTTTCTTCTTTTTTCGCTTCCGAATGTCCGCAACTATTGAATAATATCGTGGCAGAAAATAAGCCAGCGACAGTTAAAATTGATTTTATAGCTTTTGATTTCATGGTTGTATTTGGCTTTTAGCTAATAGCTGTGAGCATTGAGCTGTTAGCTAAAAGTTTATTTTTTTGTTGAAAGATTTTAATCACTCAATCACAATTCACTAACTCATCACTCCCCCATTCCACTCTCATAAATTGTAGGAATATAATGTTTACTTTCCTTGTCTTCTGGGTCGAGCGAAACAGATTCTGTTGATGTTTTTTCTTGGAACCAAGCAAATACCAAAGGAAGTATAATTAAAGCCGCAAAAGTTGAGGCAATCAATCCGCCAATCACGGCACGAGCCAACGGAGATGTTTGGTCGCCACCTTCTCCTAAACCAGAAGCCATCGGAATCATTCCCACGACCATCGCCACACTCGTCATTAAAATTGGACGAATCCGCAAGGCTGCTGCTTCTTTGGCTGCTTCTAAAGCATTTCCAGTTACTTTTCGGAGTTGCTCGGCATTGGTAATCAATAAAACCGCATTGGCAATGGATACGCCGACCGACATGATAATACCCATGTACGACTGTAAATTCAAGGTAGAATTCGTCAATCTCAGCATCAATAAAGCTCCTAAAACCACCGCAGGAATGGTCGTTAGAATAACGATAGATACTTTAAATGATTGGAAATTAGCTGCTAACATCAAGAAAATTACCACAATGGCAACTAATAAACCAGCTTGTAAACTATCTAAAGTTTCTGTCAATACTTTACTTAAACCGATTGGCTCAATGGTTAAACCTCTTGGTAATTCTCCGAGCGAAGCAATGGCTTTACTTACATCTGCTGTTGCCGTTCCCAAATCTTGTTTGTATAAATTGGCCGTTACTGAAAGCGTTGGCAAAGCTCCTAAGTTATCGTTTTCACCATAAATGGTATCGTTTTGAATCGTCGCAACGTCGCTCAGAACGGGTCTTATAGAATTTCGCTGCAAAGAAATTTCACCAATATCACCAACACTAGACATTTTGTTTTCAGGAATTTGTACTTGTACACTATAAGTCAAACCTGATTTTTCATCGACCCAAACACTTTTATCGGTATAACGAGACGAAGATGTAGAGGCAGTAAGTATACGTGAAATTTCACTCATATCCACACCCAATTGCGAAGCTCTTACTCGGTCGATATTAATATTAATGGCTGGATATTTGATGGGCTGACCCAATTGTACATCTCGCAAATAGCTGATTTCGCTTAATTTAGCAATCAGTTTTTTGGCATATTCTTCGTTATTTTTCTTACTTCTTCCTGCCAAACGTACTTCGATTGGCGTTGGCGAACCTTGGCTTAGGATTTTATCAGTCAATTCAATCGGCTCAAAAGAAAGTTTCAAATCTGGAATGGTCGCTTTGATTCTTTTTCTGAAATCGTCTTTTAGTTCTTCCAAATCCACTTCAAAATGTTCATTTAATTGAACTTGTAAAACGGCTTCTTGCGGGCCACTCATAAACAAGTAAATTGGACTGGTTGAAAAAAGTCCGGGATGTTGCCCAACGAAAGCAGAAGTAATTTCAACGTTTTCTTTTCCAACCATTTTTTCAAGAATGGCGATAGATTGAATCAATTTTTGTTCGGTTCGTTCAATTCTTGTTCCTTCTTTTGCTCGTAAACGTACTTGAAATTGTCCGCCATTGGTTTTCGGTAAAACGTCTCTTCCAATAGTACTTAGCAACAAAAAGGCTAAACCAGAAATAACTACTAAATAGGCTACAACCAATGCTTTACGATAAGGGAAAATCTTTTCAAGCATTGCCAAAAACGAATTTTTGAAACGATCGAAAATACTTATTTTTTTAGGAGGATGTTCTACAAAATCTTTTTTCTGAGTAATCTGATTGAATTCTGAAGCAACACTTATTTTAGAAGCGATGAAATCTTCATTGTCGGGCAAATTAGTACTGTGTGGGCGTTCATGCGTTTTCATCAACCAGTTTGCCATAATTGGCACAAAAGTTTGCGATAAAAGGAATGAAACCAACATTGAAAAACCAATCGCTAAAGCCAAAGGCAAAAATAACGCTCCGGGAATACCCGTCATGGTAAAGGCTGGTGCAAAAACTGCCAAAATACAGAAGAGAATCAACAATTTCGGAAAGGCGATTTCCTGACAAGCATCCCAAACGGCTAAGGCTTTGGGTTTGCCCAAATCTAAATGTTGGTGAATGTTTTCTATTGTCACGGTGGATTCATCGACCAAAATACCAATCGCCAAAGAAAGTCCGCTGAGCGTCATGATATTAATCGTTTGTCCGCACAATTGTAAAAAGAGTACGCCCGCAATGATGGAAGTCGGAATCGTCAGGATTACAATCAAAGCTCCTCTGGCATCGCCCAAAAAGAGTAAAACCATTAAACCCGTTAAAATTGCCCCGATTGCTCCTTCGGAAAGTAAGCTTTTTACGGCATTGATTACATAAACAGATTGGTCAAATTCATAAGAAAGAGTAACATCTTCTGGTAATTGACTTTGTAATTTGGGCAAAGCTTTTTTAAGATTCTGAACTACTTCCCAAGTAGAAGCATTGGCAGATTTGGTAATTGCCAAGTAAACAGAACGTTTACCATTGATTAAAGCATAACTTCCTGTAATATCGGCGGCATCTTCCACCACGGCAACATCTCTCAGAAAAAGGTTTTGTACGCCCCCTTTAAAGAGTGGAATTTGCTCAAAATCTTTGACGGTTTTAATCGTCGTGTTGGATGGCGTGATATAATTATAATCGCCAACACGCACGTTTCCAGAAGGAGAAGTTTGGTTGTTGAGACGAATGGCTTCTACAATTTGATCGACCGTCATATTATGCGAACGCATCAATTCTGGGTCGGCTTTAATCACAACCGTTCGCACGTTTCCACCAAATGGAGCAGGGGAAATTAAACCCGGAATCGAACTAAAGGACGAACGAATATAAGTATTGGCAAGGTCGGATAATTCATTATTTGAACGAATTGGACTACTCAAAACCAATTGACCGACGGGTAAAGTAGAAGCATCAAAACGTAAAATAAAAGGCGGTTGCGAACCGGGCGGGAAAATAGCTTGAGCACGATTACTAAAAGCGGATACTTCTGCCGCCGCCTGAGCCATGTTTGTGCCTTGATAAAAAGTAAGTTTCATCAAGGTTAAACCTTGTATGTTTTTGGTTTCTATGCTTTTAACACCCGAAACATAGAGTAAAAGGTTAACGTACTGACGCCCAAAAAAAGACTCCATTTGCGTAGGCGTATAACCACCAAATGGATGTGAAATATAAATCACGGGCATATTCATATCAGGGAAAATATCAATTTTGATATTCCTGATGGCATTGATACCAAAGAACAACAAACCAGCCACTAATACAAGTATCGTGATAGGTTTGCGTAAAGCTGTTTTGATTAAATTCATTATTATCTAGCTTGTTTGATGAGTAAATCGATGTCTCCGTTGCTGGCTGCTTTTAATACTAAAGCTTGCCAAACGTTGGCATAGGCAACGCTGATATTGGTTTCGGCTCTGTTCAACACGAACAAAGCTTGGGTAAGGTCGATGATGTTCGAAAGTCCGTTTTTATACAACACCGCTTTTTGTTCGTAAACATTTCGGGCGGCATCTAATTGAATCGGTGATTCTTTGTAGGTCAACAAAGCATTTTCAATGCGTTGGTCTGCTAAAATCATTTGGCTTTTTAGTTGATTTTCCATCAAATCGTATTCACTTTTTAAGCCTTCGCTGATAAACTGTTGAGCCTTAATTTGATGATTGATTTTGGTGGGCGACATAAAATTCCAGAACATCCCAGCCCCAAGTATAAAATTACTTCTAGAAGGAGCAATGCCCGAAAAGTAGTTTTTATCAACATGATTATTGGTAGGAGAGTAGTCATAGTCAAAACCAGAAGCTTTTGACTGAAATGAACCGAACACACTAATTACGGGTAGTTTATTTCTGCTCAGGAGTTTCTGCGTATTTTCTGCAATACTAATGCGTGATTTTACCAATTGAAGAGTCGGATTATTTTCTATCGCTAATGTAGAACCCAATTGCTCAGGAATTTTACTGAAATATAAAGTATCTAATTGAAAGTGTTTCGTTGGAGTATTCAACAAAATTGCCAATTGGTTGGTCGCCTGTAATTCAATGTTTTGTGCTTCGATTTCGCCGAGTCTGGCGTTAGAAACCTCTGCATTAGTAATCGAAGAATCCACGCCTGCATTCAAACCATTCGCTGTTCTTGCTTTAATTACATCACGCAAGGCCGATACTCTTTTGTAATTCTGTTTACTAATTTCTACGAATTTTTGTGCTGTTAAAAGACTGAAATATGATGCCGTGATTTTAATGGCATGAGCAAACTTTTCTTGTTGCAAATCCAAAGAATCTCTTGATACTTGCGAACGAGCAATGTCCACACTCGCTTTTAAACGACCAAAAGTATATATATCCCAATTGACGTTCGAAGCGTACAAAGCCCCAAAAGCTGTATTCCAATTTTGGCTTGCCGAACTTGGGCCAGCCGCTGCCATTCCCACACCTCTGTAGGGATATAAAGACCCAAATTGCCCGTTGGCTGTTCCATAATTGTTTTGTATCGCCGCAGTTACGTCTGGCAAAAACTGTTTCTGAGCATTTATCACCAATGCTTCCGAAGCTTTTAGGTAATTCTTTTTGGCTTTGATAGAATTGTAATTTTCTAAGCCAAGCTGAATGGCATCCGATAATTTCAAGAAAGGCTCTTGTGCCAGAGAAGAACCAGACGCCAATATGCAGGATAAAAACACTAAAATGCGTCGGTATTTTTGGAACATCATCATATTAAATTTGCTATTGAATTGAAGCGCACACTTATTAGTCTATTGAGTTGACCAAATATATTCAAACATTTTGATTTGCTTTATAGGCTATTGTACCATTTTGATATATTTATGCTTACTCGGAATGATAAATTACTCAGGTAATTTGCTCAATTGAATTATTAGTAGAAAAAATAAAAAAATATAAATAAACCAAGATTTTAACTTTTTGAAACTTTCGGAAAGACTTAAGCCTTTTTACAAAACTCGGTACATTGATTAATTTTCTGGTAATAATTCCCTAACATGGCAAGGATACTTTTGCATTTTTAAAACCCTTTCTTTTGTCAACAACATGAAAAAACATTTTTTCCTTTTTCTTGCGCTTCTTTTAGGAACAAAAGCATTGGCTCAGCCATCGGCTTATTCCATGAAAAATACTCATGCCCACAATGATTACTTACACGATTTACCTTTTTATGAAGCGTATTCTTTACATTTTGGCATGATTGAAGCCGACCTTTTTAAACAAGGCGAAGAATTGGTCGTTGCACATGAAAAAGAAACCATTCGTTTGAACCGTACTTTTAAAACCTTATACCTTGAACCATTGCTCAAACAAATTGCAATGAACGATGGGAAAATATATAAAGATGGGCAACGCCTACAATTATTGATTGATATTAAAGAAGATGGAGAACAAGCTTTGAAACTTTTAGAAAAGCAATTAAAGCCTTATCGTAATTATTTTGACGTAAAAAATAATCCAAATGCTGTTCAAATCGTCATCAGTGGCGATATGCCAAAAAGTACTGATTTTGATAAATTTGATGATATTTTTTACTTCGATGGTCGCCCGAAACAAAGCTATTCTACCAAAAGTTTTGAGCGACTTGCATTAATAAGCACGAGCATTACAGATTTTACTCGTTGGAATGGCAAAGGACTCATCACAGCACCACAATACTTGAAAGTAAAAAACTTTGTTGATTCTGTGCATCGTATTGGCAAGTCAGTTCGTTTTTGGGCAGTTCCTAATTCGCTAACAGCCTATAAAGCTTTGATGAAATTGGGCGTAGATTATATCGGAACGGATAATTTATCTGAATTGGCAAATTATATCAAAAACCTTGAGGCTTTTTCTGCCAAACCAATTGATCAACACATTCCTTACTTGCCTACTTATCATGCTGATGGCATTCAAAAGAAATCAAAAAACATCATTTTCTTGATTGGCGACGGCATGGGCTTGGCTCAAATTTATAGTGGAATAACAGCCAATGGCGGAAAGCTAAATTGGACGAATTTTAAACATATTGGTTTTTCAAAAACCAATTCTGCGGATAGTTTTTGTACAGATTCTGCGGCGGGAGCGACGGCTTTTTCTACAGGCGAAAAAACGAATAATCGCTACATCGGCATGAATACGAAACAGCAACCTTTAGAAAACATTTCAGAAATACTGGATAAAAAGAACATCAAAGTGGGCTTGGTGGTTTCGGAGGAAATTACGGGGGCAACGCCCGCATCTTTTTATGCACATCAGCCAGAAAGAGATTGGTCGCAATTGATTGCAGAAGATTTGGCAACAAGTCCGATTTCATTAATCATTGGCGCAGGGAAAGAAGCTTTCAGACCAGAAACTTTAGCTAATCTTAGTAAAAAAGGAAAAATTCTTGCTAGCATTGATGAACTTAAACAAGCCAAAACACAAGAAAAAACCTTTGTGTTTGTCGATAAAAACGAAGTACGTCCGAAACACGAAGGAAGAGGAGAGTATCTTTCCGAAGCTTTTGAGGCTGCCGTAAAACAATTAGAAAGTACTTCGCCAAATGGTTTTTTCCTGATGTTAGAAGGTTCAAAAATTGATTGGGGCGGACATGCCAACCAGCTAAATTATGTGGCTAACGAAATGTTGGATTTCGATAAAGTAATCGGAAAGGCTTTGGAATATGCCGATAAAAATGGCGAAACAACGATTATCATCACCGCAGACCACGAAACGGGCGGTTTGTCTTTATTAGAAGGCGATTTCAAAACAGGAAAATTAGAAGGTAATTTCAGTACCAACGACCATTCTGGAATTGCTGTTCCTGTGGTTGCTTATGGTCCAAATGCACAACTTTTCACGGGATTTTATGAAAATAATACTATTTTTGAGAAGTTGCTTAAATGCCTGCGGATAAAGTGATGAGCTTTGAGCCGTGAGCTATAAGCTTTTTTAATGCTCATAACTCACGGCTCAAAGCTCAAAGCCAAATATGCTCCCTCGTCAACTAACATATACTTTTGAAAACCTCAATATTTCAACGCTTACTTATTTAACCATTTTAAAGCACAGTTCATCGCTCGTTTCAACGGACGAAAAAGGCTTTTTTGACCTTCAACCTGAAAAAATTGAGCTGAATTATACAGAAATTCCTGTCTATTTAACTCGCATGGATTTTGTCACCGTTACGGTCAGACAAGAAAAAGACGCCATCAAACTCGCTTGTAATTGCAATGCGCCCATCAAAAATCTCTGTGAACATCAAGTACAAGTATTGCTGAATCTGACTGAAAGACAAACGCTTAGAGTATTTTTTGATGATGCTTTACGCCATAATAAAATGGTAGCTTTTGCCAAAGATTATGGTTTAGAAAACGAAAAGAATTTAGACAAATACTTCTGGCTAGAATACAATCCTTTCAAGCTGTCGTTTAAACCAAAATTAAAGGAATTAATCGCTGTAAATCAGGTAAGTAATACGTTACTCAGTAATTCTTTATTACCACAATCAACACTTCCGAATATTCCTTTTGCCCTTTTGGGAGAAAACCAAAAAATGGTGATTGTTTTGGGAAAACATCGCTATTATGACCACCTGATTGTTGAATTGTATGAAGCACAATCGACCAAAGATGGAAAGATAAAAAATCCACTCAAAACGATAAATCCATTAGATTTTATCTGGAAAACTGCTGAAATAGAGGAAGTTAAATTTTATACAAGTATTCTGAAATTTCAACAGCCCAATCATGAAAAATCATCTAAAACACTTTTTGAAGGCTTAAAAGCTTTGGCGAGAAATCCGCTGAATCTTGAAGTATTTTATCATGACCCTAAAATTTCGGATAAAGTAAATGCCAATTCCGTTGTTCCGATTCGCTTGAAATTGTTGAAAATGGACATGAAAATGCAGATTGATTATAAAGATATTTTTCATGAAGTTTCGGCAGAATTACTGATTAATGATAGAGTATATGACTTAAAAGCGCTGTCGATAAAATTTGATTATTTTATTCAAATTACGGATACTTTATATTTAATTGAAAATCCAGATTTCCTCAGAATCATTACTTTTTTCAAGCAGAATAATCATAAAATGTTGGTTCATCGTTCAAAATTTGAGGAGTTCCAAAAGAATATTTTATACAAACTCGAAAACAGGATTCGAGTACATTATTCTTATATCCGACCAGCTACGCCCGCTCAAATTGAAGAAAACACATTTGATGTAAATCAGCAAAAAATCATTTATCTGTCTGATTCAGAGGATTATATCTTGATTACACCCGTTATCAAATACGGAAAAGTGGAAGTGCCAGTACTTTCCCCAAAGCAGATTTATGCCTCAGATTTTAACGGAAATGTTTTCTTGTTAGAACGAGATAATAATGCAGAAATACAGTTTACGGCTGATTTAATCAAGCAACATCCTGATTTTGAAGACCAGCTCGACCATAATTATTTCTTTTTACATCGGAGGCATTTTCTGGATGAAGATTGGTTTTTAGAAGCTTTTGAAGAATGGCAAAACCAAGGAATTACCATTTTAGGTTTTAATGAACTGAAAGAAAATAAGCGAAATTACAACAAAGCACGAGTTACGGTTAATGTAACGAGTGGCATTCGTTGGTTTGAAACCGAATTATCGGTTCGTTATGGCAAGCAACAAGTACCTTTAAAGCAATTGCAAAAATCGCTCAGAAACAGAAGTAAATATGTGCAATTGGGCGATGGAACTTTAGGCATTTTGCCAGCGCAATGGATACAGCAATTCACAGAATATTTTGAAGCGGGAGAGATTGTTGAGCATAAAATCAGGATTCCGAAAAGTAATTTTTCGGAGATTCGACGGATGTTTAAAGAAGAATTTTTGGAAAATGAAGTAAAACAAGAATTGACGCTTTATACCAATAAGCTGAAGGATTTTGAAAAAATTGAAAACGTAGCAATTCCAGAAGCTTTGAATGCGACGTTAAGAGATTATCAAAAACAAGGATTGAATTGGCTCAACTTCTTGGATGAATTTGGCTTTGGCGGTTGCTTGGCAGATGATATGGGTTTGGGGAAAACCATTCAAATTATCACATTTATTTTATCACAAAGAAGTAAAAAAGTACAAAATACAAACTTGATTGTTGTGCCTACTTCGTTGATTTTCAATTGGGAAGCAGAAGTAGCTAAATTTGCTCCGTCCATTAAAATACTGAGTGTTTATGGGAGTAACCGTGTAAAAAGTACCAAAGGATTTGAAGAATATGAAATCATTTTGACTTCTTACGGAACACTTTTGTCGGATATTACTTTCTTGAAAAAGTATCATTTCAATTATATTTTTCTGGATGAATCACAAGCGATTAAAAACCCAAGTTCACAGCGTTATCAGGCTGCTTGTTTGTTGTCGGCTCGCAATAAAATCGTGTTGACAGGTACGCCGATTGAAAACAATACTTTTGATTTATACGGTCAGCTTTCTTTTACTTGTCCGGGATTATTGGGGAGTCTTCAGCATTTTAAAGACCATTATTCTATGCCAATTGATAAGTTTAAAGACCAGAAAAAGGCAAAGCAATTACAGCAAAAAGTGAGTCCTTTTATCCTGAGGAGAACCAAAAAACAAGTCGCAAAAGAGTTGCCTGACAAAACTGAAGTAGTGATTTACTGTGAAATGGGCGAGCAACAAAGAAAAGTATATGATGCTTATGAAAAGGAATTCAGGGAGTTTTTAAATCATAAAATTGAAGGTGATATTCCCAAAGAAAGTATGCACATTTTGACGGGCTTGACAAAGCTTCGACAAATTTGTGATTCACCAGCTTTATTGAATGAAGAAGAATTTTATGGCGGAGAATCGTCTAAAATTGAGGCTTTGATGGAAGAAATTGAAATGAAATCTTCCGAACATAAAATCTTAGTTTTTTCACAATTCGTCACGATGCTGGATTTGATAAAAAAGGAACTCGTAAAGCGTGATATTTCTTTTGAATACTTAACTGGTCAAACGAAAAAACGAGAAGAAAGAGTAAATGAATTTCAAGAGAATAAACAAGTAAGAGTCTTTTTAATCAGCTTAAAAGCAGGTGGGACGGGCTTGAATTTGACAGAAGCCGATTACGTGTATTTAATTGACCCGTGGTGGAATCCTGCGGTTGAAAATCAGGCAATTGACCGCTGTTATCGCATCGGACAAAAGAAAAATGTGGTGGCAGTAAGGCTGATTTGCCCGAATACGATTGAAGAAAAAATCATGCGTTTACAAGCATCCAAAAATGATTTAGTTGGCGATTTAATCAAGACTGATACTTCAATGTTGAAATCATTTACGAAAGATGATTTGTTGGCTTTGGTGGGCGGAAAGCCGTGAATTTAATGAGTTGTGAATGAGTGATTTAGTGATTATTTTATTATAATTGATATAGAATAGTTTTTCATGAAAAATGTTTTTACATTTACTTAAAATTCCCTAAATGGGAATTTCATAATACTACACTATTAATTTTTACGAAAATGAGAATATTCACAAAAGCCAGATTAAGAGATTTTTGGGAGTTATACCCAGATTCAGAAGCAGCACTCAAAACTTGGCATGAAGTTAATGAAGAGTATGATTTTAATAGCCCTAATGAGGTGATTTCCTTATTTAAAGGTGCTGATACTGTGGGGAATAATCGTATTGTATTTAATATTTGTCGAAATAAATACAGACTTATTGCAAAGTATGAATATTCAAAAAAATGGGTATTTGTGAGGTTCGTTGGAACGCATAAAGAGTATGATAAAATCGATGATATAAAGAACATTTAAATAAAGAAATTATGAAATCACTAACCATCAATCTTGATGCAATTGAAATCAAACCGATTACTAATCAAGCTGACTTCGAGCGAGCTTCTGCTTTAATTGATGCTTTGATTGATGCTGATTTAATAGAAGATGAAGCAACAAGAAATAAAGCTTTAGATATTTTAGATGCAATATCGGTTTTAGCATTAGATTATGAGAAAAAGCATTTTCCAATTGAAAAACTTGATCCGATTGAATCAATTAAACAAAGAATTGAGATGCTAAATCTTTCTCAAAAAGAAGTAGCAAAGTATTTTGGAGGCGAGAATCGAGTTTCAGAAGTACTAAATAGAAAAAGACCACTTACGCTGAAAATGGTAAAAAATCTTTATCATGGTTTAGGGATTCCTGCTGAAGTACTTTTAGCCTAGAAACAAAATAAGGCGAGATGAAATCTCGCCTTATGGTTTTTAACAAACACCCTCTTTTACTTTTTCTCTTAAAAGCGTAGTTGCTTTAATCATATTTTTCAAAGCCAATTCTGTTTCTGCCCAACGGCGAGTTTTCAAACCGCAATCTGGATTTACCCATAGATTTCTGGCTGGAATATTCACTAAAGCTTTCTCTAACAAAGCCAACATTTCTTCGGTTTCGGGTACTCTTGGCGAGTGAATATCATACACGCCTGGTCCGATTTCATTTGGATATTTGAAATCAACAAAAGCATCCAACAATTCCATTTGAGAGCGTGAAGTTTCAATCGTAATCACGTCGGCATCCATGTCAGCAATGTGTTTGATGATGTCATTAAATTCAGAATAACACATGTGCGTATGAATTTGCGTTTCGTCTTTCACGCCCGATGCACTTAAACGGAAAGCTTCAACTGCCCATTGCAAGTAATTTTCCCAATCGGCACGACGTAATGGCAAACCTTCACGAATAGCAGGTTCGTCAATTTGAATCACTTTGATTCCCGCTTTTTCTAAATCTAATACTTCATCACGAATAGCCATTGCAATTTGGAAAGCCGTGGTTTTACGAGCTTGATCGTCTCTTACAAATGACCATTGCAAAATCGTAATTGGTCCAGTAAGCATTCCTTTCATCAGTTTTTGCGTTTTCGATTGTGCAAATTCTGACCAACGAACCGTCATCGCCACAGGGCGTTCTACATCACCATAAATAATGGGAGGTTTCACACAACGGCTACCATAACTTTGTACCCAACCGTTCTGAGAAAATACATAGCCAGATAATTGTTCGCCGAAATACTCTACCATGTCATTACGCTCAAATTCGCCGTGTACCAAAACGTCCAAGCCAATTTCTTCTTGCCAATGAATAGATTTTTCAATTTCTATCGCAATTTGTGCATCGTACTCTTTCTGAGAAATTACTCCTTTTTTAAGGTTTGCTCTCAATAGACGTACATCATCCGTTTGCGGAAACGAACCAATGGTTGTAGTCGGGAAAAGTGGAAGTTTTAAGGTTTCCAATTGTAAAGCTTGACGAACACTAAACGGACTTGGACGATGTGAATCCTTTTCTGTCAAAGCCGCTACTCTTGCTTTTACTTGTGGTTTATGAATCAGATTTGAATTTTTTCTACTTTGAATCGCCTGCTGATTTTCAGCCAATTGTTGAGCAAATAATGGAGCAGATGCTGGTTCAGAAAGCTTTTTTAGCACATTTACTTCATTCAATTTTTGTTTGGCAAAAGCCATCCAATTTTTGATTTCTGGTGTAAGTACTTGCTCGTTTTGTTCTAAATCCAAATCGCAAGGAGAGTGTAATAATGAACACGAAGGCGCAATCATTACTCTTTTTTGTCCTAAAGTATCAATTGCTTTTTGGATGAATTTCAAGGACTTAGCATAATCGTTCTTCCAAATGTTTCTACCATCGACAACACCAAGCGATAAGATTTTTTCGGTTTGGGCAAAATCTGTTTGCTCAAAAATATCATCCAATTGCGAAGGACAACGTACCAAATCAAGGTGTAAAGCATCAATATCTAAAGTAGTTGCCACATAGATATTTTCGCCTGTGCATTCAAAATAAGTAGCGACCAAAATATTTAAGTTTGGTACTGCCTTTTTGATTTTTTGATAAGCTTGTTGGAATGCAATTTGCTCGTTTTCTGTCAAATCCAAGGTCAAACAAGGTTCATCTAATTGAATCCATTTTGCTCCACGAGCTGCCAATTCTTGTAAAATATCAATGTAAATCGGCAATAGTTTGTCTAATAAATCAATGCGATGAAAACCAGCTTCCTTTTCTTTTCCCAATAAAAGGAATGAAACTGGACCAATCAAAACAGGTTTTGTAACAATTCCTATTTGTTTGGCATCTTCAAAGTCAATAATAATTTTATCAGAATATCTTTTAAAGTGTTGATTTTTAGTGAATTCAGGAACGATATAATGATAATTTGTATCAAACCATTTGGTCATTTCCATCGCTTTGATGTCGAGCCCGTCACGTTGTACGCCCCTTGCCATTGCAAAGTAAATGTCTAATTCACGGTTGGTTTGTCCGTCCACCAAAGCATGATAACGTTCTGGAATAGCTCCGACCAACATGGCTGTATCCGAAATGTGGTCATAGAGTGAAAAATCATTCGAAGGAATCAAATCAATGCCAGCTTCTTGTTGAAGTTGCCAGTTTTGTCTTTTGATTTGGCGACCAATCCAAAGTAATTCATCTTTGGTACTTTTACCAGCCCAAAATTGCTCAGAAGCACGTTTTAATTCTCTTTTGCTACCGATACGTGGGTAACCCAAATTGTGTGTAAACATAGTAATTGTTGTTTTAAGGTTCGTAATCATCGGGCTTCGATGATTTTTTGGTGTGTTTTTGCGATACACCGAATGAAACTTGAAAACACCACACCGCCATGCGTAAAGCATAAGCACACGCTGGTTCACTGCTGAAACAGTTAATATTCGACAAGTATTTGTAAAAAATCAATGCGTGAACTAAGCCCTAATCGTGAGGGGATAGTCATTGAGAAGGTAGGCAAGTCTCCTGACTTATAACATTTTCTTCATCCTTCTCATTCTTAGAAAAGAACAATGGACAATACTGAAGAAAATTCGTTTCTGAACGAAACCGTTACTTACAGTAGCACGTCTGTTCGTGATTTACACACGATTCCTTTTTAATTTCTAGCAAAAAGCAATTCACTTTTTCTTAAAACCAACCTTCTGATTGACGGGTGTTTACTGTTACGAAGCAAAGGTATTAATGAACAATTGATTGTAGATATATTAACCTTAAATATTTTAAAATATAGATGTTTTAACTAATTAATATATTTATTTAGGATAATACAATAGATATTTATGAAAATAAATGATAATTTATCTTTTTGTATTTTTAAATAACAAGCATTGTTTTTCAAAAATGAATTCAATGATAAATTAAGGCTATGTTATGAAAAAATCATGTTTTGATAACACAGGCTTTACTTTCCAGAAATCTTGCATGAATAACTTGCGCCCTCAATTAAAAACCTAATCCTTATTTTTCTTTTTTGTTTACAATTTAATTATATTGTGATAAAATAAGAATATTCCAATTTACAACACAACAACAATGAACAAAAAACCTTTTTTTAAGACTCAATCGAAGCTTATCCTTGGAGTCTTAGTTGGGGCAACAGTTGGCGTTTCTGCTAATCCAACTTTTGCCAGTAATGTTACTCTTCTCTCAACAAATAAAATAAATGCTTATGAACAAACAGTACTTAACAAAGCAGTAAAAGAAATTACTGTAAAAGGAAGAGTAATTGATGCGAAAACCAAAGAGCCATTGGCGGGTTGTAACATTCTAGTAAAAGATAGCAAACGTGGTATAAATGCCGATGCCAACGGAAATTTTAGTATTACGGCAGATGAAAAAGCGACTTTGGTATTTTCATTCATTGGTTATGAAAAACAAGAAATTGCGATTGCAGGAAAAAGTACGATAGAAGTAGCGCTTGTATCAAGTGCTTCAGATTTAGAGCAAGTTGTAGTAGTTGGTTACGGAAGTTCAACGAAAAAAGATATTACAGGTTCAGTAAAATCATTGAAACCTGCTGAATTCAACCAAGGGATTATCAACTCGCCAGAACAACTTTTACAAGGTAAAGTATCGGGTGTAAATGTTACTTCAGCAAGTGGAGAACCAGGTGGCGTTCAGAATATTAGCGTACGTGGACCGGGTGGAGTAAGAACAGGAAGTACGCCACTTTTTGTGGTTGACGGCTTGGCTTTGGATAATTCAAGTAGTGGTGGAGCAACGAATCCACTTAACTTTTTGAATCCACAAGATATTGAATCAATTGATGTATTGAAAGATGCTTCGGCAACAGCCATTTATGGTTCAAGAGGTGCGAATGGAGTAATTTTAATCACGACTAAAAAAGGGAAAACAGGTTTTTCTTCTTTCAATTATTCTACAAGTTATGGTTTTTCAACAATGGCGAGAGCTTTACCTGTTTTCTCGGCTGATGAATATCGTAAACAAGTACCAGCTTTAGGAGGCGTTTTGGAAGATTTGAAGGCTTCGACTGATTGGCAGAAAGAAATTTCAAGAACAGCACTTACTAAAAATCATAATATTTCATTGGGTGGTGGTGCTGAAAAATTGACCTATTATGCTTCTTTCGGAATTCAAAACCAAGAAGGTATTCTGAAAAACAACCAATTAGACCGTTACACGGGTCGTATTAACGTAACCCAAAAATTATTGGAAGACCGTGTGACTGTCGATGTGAATTTGAATGCAACGAATACGTATAATGAACGACCGCCAATTACAGGGATTATCGGAGCAGCGATTTCTACAAACCCTACTTATCCTGCTTATGACGATAAAGGACAACCGTACTCGTATGTAAATGGTGTAAATCCATTGACGACGATGAAATTGGAAAAAGATGCTACTTCTATTACTCGTATCATCGGAAACATTTCTCCTTCTATCAAAATCATTGATGGTTTAGTCTATAAATTGAATTTCGGGATTGATAATTCAAGCTCTACTCGTGATTTACAATCGTTGGCAAATGCTGTGCCTTTGCAAGATGGTCGTTTAGAAACAATCAATATTACAAATACTAACCGCTTGATTGAAAACTATTTGACTTATACAAAAGCAATCAAAGAACATAGTTTTTCTGCTTTAGTGGGACATTCGTATCAGAAATTCATGTTCCGTGGACGTTCTTACAGCATCAACAAATTCCCGATTTCTGATATTGAACCAATTTATAATCCTGGTTTAGGACAAGAACTTACTTTGGCAAACAATAAGCCAACAGGCTATGCTACAAACGATGAATTACAATCGTTTTTCTCAAGAGTAAATTATCAGTTCAATGACAAGTATTTATTAACAGCAACTTTAAGGGTTGATGGTTCATCAAAGTTTGGAGCAAACAATAAATATGGCGTTTTCCCTTCTTTCTCGGCAGGTTGGAGAATCTCTGAAGAAGAATTCTTAAAAGGGTCTGCTTTGAGTAATTTGAAAGTAAGAGCAGGTTGGGGACGTACTGGTAACCAAGAAATTCCTTCAAAAATCACACAAGCAAGATTTACTTCTGTCGTTTCAGCAGGTACTTCTTATCCATTATCAGAAACTGGCGCATTTCCAGCAGGTACTTCTTATACAAGATTGGCAAACCCGAATATTCAGTGGGAACAATCAACACAAACAGATTTAGGGATTGACTTTGGTTTCTTGAATGGCGCTTTAACAGGTACAATTGATGTCTTCAATAAAGTATCAGGAGATATTTTGTTAGAAGTAATTCCTGCCGATCCAGTTCAGCCAGCAGGTACTTTCTGGACAAATGTAAAAGATATGACGATTACCAACAAAGGTTTAGAATTAGAACTAAACTATCGTCATGCTGCTACAGAAGGCTTTACTTATGAATTAGGTGGAAACGTTACTTTCATTGATAACGTTGTTAAAAATTCTCCTTATTCAGTAATTCCTTCAGGTTCAGCTTCGGGTTCTGGTTTGACTTCAGCAACAATCAACGGTTATGTGAGCGGTCAGCCAATTGGAACTTTCTTCTTAAAAGAATTCACAGGATTTGATGATAAAGGAATTAGTACTTTCCGTGATGTAGATGGCGATGGAATTGTAACGGACAAAGACCGTATCGCAGCAGGAAGTGCTTTACCAACGAAACAGTTTAACTTCTTTGGTCGTGCAAACTACAAAGGATTTGATTTGTCAATCAATTTCAATGGAGTTTCGGGCAACAAAATTTATGACAATACTGCCAACGCAAACTTCTATAAATTAAGATTATCAAAAGGTATCAATACAACGGCAGAAGCCATTGCTTCAACAAACGAATCGGTGAATAACTCCGCTCCAGTATCGACAAGATATTTGAAAGATGGTGCTTTTTTACGTTTGAATAACTTGACTTTAGGCTACAATGTAAATACTAAAGCTTTAGGAATCAGCAAATGGGTTTCTACTTTGAGACTTTCTGTAACAGGACAAAACCTTGCTGTATTTACAAAATATGATGGTTTTGATCCAGAAGTAAATACAGATAGAACAGTTAACGGTATTACTTCTTACGGAATTGATTACCTAAGTTATCCAAAAGCTAGGTCTGTTATTTTTGGCTTAAATATTTCATTTTAATTGACAGTACTGTTATCTGAAAGCAGTTAACCGTTATCTGTTCAATCTTTGGTTGATGCGATGATTGAGAAAAAATCATTTTCAAATCTTCAAATTACCAAATTTTCAAATTACAAATCATCGAAATCATGAAAAAGAAAATATATGTTTTATTCGCTCTAATGGGCATATTATCGATTGAAAGTTGTACCAATCTTGAAGAAGTAGTATTGGATGAATCTTTCATTTCAAACCTTTCTGAAAAACAAGCTGCCGACGGAATTATGGCACCTGTTTACGCAAGGCTTCCAGATATATTTTTACATACTAATTACTTTGCTATTCAGGAAATCTCTACGGATGAAGCCATTTTACCTTACCGTGGTGGAACTGACTGGGGCGATAATGGTATTTACTTGGCTTTGCACGCACATACTCAAACAAGTACTGACCCGAATTTAAGAAATACTTGGAATTTTATTTTGCAAGGAATGTCTCGTGCTATCACGGCTATCAATACTCTACCAAACTCTAAAGACCCGATTGCAAAAACTTATTTAGCAGAAGCAAGAGGGATGAGAGCTTATTATTCGATGTTGACTTTAGACCTTTTCGGTTTAGTTTTCGTAAAAAATGACATCGGCGAAAACTCTACAATTTTGAGAGGTGAACAAGCCGTAGAGTATATCAAAAGTGAGCTTTTGGCGGTTGAACCAAATTTAGAAACAACTGTTGGCCCAGGAAGATTAACAAAAGGAGCTGTTTGGGGATTATTAGCAAGATTATATTTGAATGCTGGCGTATATCGTGACCCTTACGCTACAACAGTTACTTTCAAAAATGAAGATTTAGATAAAGTAATTGAATATACTGATAAAATTATTGCTTCTGGTCAATACCAATTAGCGAGAGATTATTTCTCAATTTTCAATTCGGATAATCACACGAACAAAGAATTGATTTTTGCAGTTGACCAGCGTGCTGAATTGAATGGACATAACCGTTTGGCGTACTTCTCGCTTTCGGGTGACCAGTTTCCATTACCAGCATATCCAAATGCAAACGGTACGGATGGCCCGGGTATTACTTCTGATTTCTACCGTACTTGGGTAAATGCTTATGGTTCACAAGACCCGAAAGTTGATCCAAGATTTTACAGAGAGAACCTTTCTATTTATTCAAATCCTGCGGATTCATGTGTGGCTGCTGAAAACTTTAATATTAACCGTGGTATTTTAAGAGGTCAGCAATATGGTTTGATTCGTAAAAATGGTGTTTTTGTGAAATGTGCTGATGGAAAAATGAAAGTGGGTAAATTGGTTTATGATACGAGAAACAAACCAACATTAGCAGTTGACTTTACAGAACAGATTGATTTTACAGTAGCAGGAAGTAATTATAATACTGGTTACAGAGTAGAAAAATATGAGTTCAGTAAAAAATCGGTAAGTGGTAGAAACTTTGGTGAAGCAGACATCGTAATCTTGCGTTTGGCAGATGTTTATCTGATGAGAGCCGAAGCAAAATTGCGTAGAAGTAATGATGTTGCGAGTGCTTTAGCAGATGTAAATACTGTAAGAGCTGCAAGAACTTACAGCACACCAGCACCCGCTTTGACGGCTATGTCTTTAGATTTATTGTATCGTGAAAGAGGATTTGAATTTTATTGGGAAATGCTTCGTCGTACAGACATGATTCGTTTTGGAAAATTCGAAGATAAATGGACGGAAAAATCAAATACTGATAGAAACAAAAGACTTTTCCCAATTCCACAAACTGCAATTGACGGAGCTTCTAATATTCCAGGATATTTAGTTCAGAATGCTGGGTATTAATTAACAAGAGCATTCTTGAATTTTAAAATCATAAAAAGCGGTCGGAAAACTAATTCAGACCGCTTTTTAATTACTTCTCCTTCGCCATTTTAGCTCTTACTTTACTAAGGAATTCTGCTGAAATGCCAAGGTATGAAGCAATATAATGCTGAGCTACTCTTTGCGGAATTTTGGGATATTTTTTCAAAAAATCAGCGTATCGTTCATGGGCAGTCTGTGCGATAGAATTAATCAACCTACTTTGTGTTGCCGACAAATTTTTCTGAACAAGTAACCTAAATTGTCTTTCAAATTTGGGCGCTTTGGCTAATAAAGCTTCTTTTTTTTCAGGCGTTAACACAAAAATCTCACAGTCTTCTAAAGCCTCAATAAATAAATCAGAAGGTTTTTGTTCGTGGAAACTGGCAATGTCACTTACCCACCAATCTTCAATGGCAAATTGTAAGACTACTTCAAAGCCATTTTTATCGATATAATACTTTCGCATACAGCCTTTTATGACGAATGCTTCGAAATTACAAATCTCGCCTTCTTGTAATAAAAAGGTCTTTTTCTTGATGGTTTTGTATTGAAGATGTTCATTGAAAATGCGTAATTCTTCTTCCGAAAAAGCTACATTTTTACAAACATTTTTATTGATTTGGTCGAAATAAGTACTTAAAGGAGCGTTTGTATTCATTGTAAGATAACAACTTTTAAGTTGCTGAAAGATTTAGGTTCTCCTCAAAAATACAAATAATTTCTAATTATCTTAACCAAAACGCTCTACATCAAAAGCCTTTATGTCGATACTTGTCGGTTGTTCATTCACCAATTCTGAGACTAATTTCCCTGTTGCAGGACCAAGACTTAAGCCCATCATCGAGTGTCCAGTGGCAATCACTACGTTTTTATGTTGCTTCGTTTTGCCAATATAAGGTAAGCCATCGGCAGAGCATGGACGATAACCGTACCAAATTTTATCATTACTTGGTTGCTGAATATCAAACTCAGGGAAAAAGTCTTTCACCGATTTTAAAATGCCTTCTACTCGGTGATATTGCGGTGGCGTTTTGGTAGAAACCACTTCCATCGTACCGCCAAAGCGAATTTTATTGCCATCCATTGGCGTTACGGCTACTCTTCCTTCCGCCAAAATAATAGGATGATTGACTTGATAAGGCGAATCTTCTAAAGTAACAGAGTAACCTCTTCCCGGCATTAAAGGTAAATTTACCGCCACCATTTCTGCCAATTCTCTACTCCATGAACCCGTCGCAATCACAAAATCATCGGCTTCATAAGCTTGTTTTGGCGTAATTACTTTCGTGATTTTTCCATTACTTTTTTCAAAACGAATTACTTCCTCATTGGCTTTCAGTATAACACCTTTGCTTGCGAGGTCTTTCAATAATACTCGCATCAATTTGTCTGGATAAAGATGCGCATCACACTTAAAAAACAATGCGCCCAACCCGTTAATTTTTGCTTGAGGCTCTAAAGCTTGTAAATCTTCATAATTCAGTAAAGTAACATCTAAACCTAATTCCTGTGCTTTTTCTACGGTATGATGTGCGTGTGCTTGTACGGCTTCAGTCTGAAATACTTCTAGCATTCCTTTGTGTTCGTAGGCGAAATCGAAATGTGGTAAACAAGCCCATTCTGCAAATTCATGCTGACTGAGAAGCGAAATATCTCTTAATGGAATGGCTGAATTGGCTACATTTTTTTCGGTAGCACTTTTCATAAATTTCCAACCCCAATCTATCAAAGCAGGATTCAAAGACGGTTTTACATAAAATGGACTTTTAGGATTCAACATCCATTTCAAACCTTGCCAAATAATGCCTGGAGCTGCCAGTGGAATAAAGTGACTCGGACAAACATAGCCCGCATTTCCGTAGGAACAGTTATCCGAAAAATCGCCTTTGTCGATTACTGTTACCTGATTACCAGCTTTTTGTAAATAATATGCGGTACTTAATCCAATAATTCCACCACCTATAACTACTACACTTTTCATATCTTGAATAATTTATTGCTTATTTGAATTTGTAAAAACGCCAATTTGTTTTGAAGTCTTTTTCTAAAGATTGCTTCGTCAGAATGGCTCTAATCATCTCAATCGGTAAGGAATTTTCTTGCATTACGCCATCGTGAAATTGTTTGTACGACATTTTCCCAGTATCCACCAATTCATTTTTTAATGCCCTAAATTGTAACCCGCCAATCATGTATGCAATTTGATAAAGGGGGTCATAACCGCCCACAAACGAACGCCTTACTTCGCCTTCGGCATTGGCTTTTTCATGCCCAACTCGGTCGATTAAAAAATCAATACATTGTTGTGGCGTCCAGTTTTTTGTATGATAATTGAGCGAGAAAATAATTCTAGCACAACGGTGCATACGCCAAAAAAGCATTCCAATTTTATCTTCTGGCGATTTTGGGAAATTCATATCATACAATAATAATTCCCAATACAGGGCCCAACCTTCCATCCAAAATGGCGTATCGAACTGACGATAAACCTTGTTTCTATTCAGCATAAAATACTGTAAAGAATGTCCCGCAATTAATTCATGGTGAACGGTCGCTCTTGAAAAATGCGGATTATTGCCCCGCATACTCATCAATTTTTGGTCTTCCGTCATGGTATTGGTTGGGTACGAAATGATAAATTCTTCTCCGCCCAAGAAAAAAGGATTAACCAATTGCCTTTCTGGTGACATCATACTCATTCGCCAGCCTTCTTCTGCCAAAGCGGGAATCGTTATTAATTGATTTTTCTTGAGGAAATCAAGCGATTCGTTGTAAAGCCTCATCATTTCCTGTGGTTGTTTAGAAGGCTCTACATATTTGGTTTTAACGTATTCGAGTGCTGCCTTCCAGTTATCGCCAAAACCTAATTCCTTACTTGCCTTTAGCATTTCGGCATCACACCAAGCGAATTCTTTATTGGCAATGTCAACTAATTCTTCAGGCGTATAAGGAATCATTTCGATTTGTAAACGACGCATAATTTCCTCTTTTCCAATCGGGTTGCCAACAATTCCACTGGCATCTGGTTTCTGAGTAGAAAGATTTTTACCTTTTCCTTGAAAATTATTGGCATATACTTTCAATAAAGAATCTAAACGATTGTAAGGTTGTGGCATCCACCAAGTAAACAGCGGGTCGTAGCCATTGTAAAAACCATAAACTGATTTAATGGCTTTTTGTAAACTTCTAGAAAGGTTTGAGCCACGTTTGCCTAAATTCTCGGTAATGGAGCTGTCTTTACTTAATTTAGTATTGAGTGAAATGATTTGTTTTGCCATTTCATTGAACTGAAATGCCCATTTTGGGGCATCCAATGGCGTTCCTCTTCTTCTTATTTTCTCTACAGCATATAAACTGTCGGCGAAAGGAAACCATTTTTTGATGGCTTCATACTCTTTTTCTTCTATTGTGAATTGATATAGTTCTTCGCTTAAATTTCTTTTGAAAAGTGTATAATCCACTTTTGCACCAATGTTTAACTGATTAAAATTGAGTTTTGTTAATTGGTTTTGATAGTCGAGAATCAACTTTTTCATTCGTTCTCGTCTTTCTGGCGAATTTTCAACGAAGTAAAATCTTGTCAATATTCCTTTGTCGGCATAATATTGCGTCATTACATTGTTTACTTCGCTCGTTTGTAAGTACAAATCTGTTGCAGCAACTTGTGCAAAATTGACTGAACGACAAGCGATTAGGCAATAAATAATCAATAAAAACTTTTTGAAGAATGGTCGATATTTTTTCATTTGTTGCTGAAATTGTGGCTACCGAATTATAGCAAGTAAAAGTATAGAATTATAGCCTTTTACAATTCATACATTTTATCTATACCTACTTTAAAATTAACTTGAATAGCGTACAGAAAAAAAGAAAGGTACCTCTTCATGATTTTTCACATGAAAAAGTACCTCAAATAAGCTTTTTGAAAAAGAATTAGAAACTAACCCCAACCGTCGCTTTCAAGAAGAATGGAAAACCAGGAGTAAAGTGAATTTCTTCTACAGGATTTACTTCATTTTGTAATCTGGATTCGGTGGAGAATTGTGTTTCGTTCCATTTTACATTAAAAAGGTTTTCGGCAATTAAGCCAAAATTTACTTTCTTGAATTTATAATTTACATTGGCATCGGTAACTGTATAACCTTTGGCAACGATAGAGTAATCTTCATTCGCTGCACGGTTTCCTAAATGTCTCACTCGCAAACCACCTGAAAAACCTGATGGATGCGTTATGCTCAAACCGCCTGTTAAAGTAAAGTCTGGAGCGAGCGGAATGTAATTTGCTCCTTCGGGTTCGTCGATACTTCGTGCCAAAGTATTGGTCATGTCGGCATTGAAAAATAACCAATTATTGATTTGATAACGAATGCCCAAATCCAAGCCTTTTCTAACCGATTTTCCACTGGCTTCAATCACGGCTTCGTCGCCAACGTACACAAATTCTTGGTCGAGATGCAAGTACCATAATGCCATATTCAGAATCAAACGTGACTGTGGTTTCCAAATTATACCCAAATCTGTGCCATAAGCGGCTGGCAATATTGTTTTGCTATTGCTGGCTAAACTACTGACACGAGTATCGTTTGAGTGAAAACCTTTGCCTGCTTTAAAGAACAATTGAATATCGTGATCGGGATTATAAATGATATTCAATTTAGGACTGGCAATTACTTTTGCTACCGATTGCACCTGATTGTTATTGAGTTTATCGAGATAATTGAAGTTGAAATAATCTAATCTCAAAGCTGGGTTAATCAACCAATTACCACGGTGATACTCTATGCCCGTAAAACCAAAAGCATTGGTTTCTTTCACGTTTCCGAATTTGAGCCTTTCCAAAATCGTTGTACGGTTGAGTGTATGCGAAAGCTCAATATCATTTACGGCATCGTATCTAAAACCTACGCCCGACTGCCATGAGAGATTTCCCGAAGGAAGCGTATAATATTTATGAATTTCAGACTGCATTCCCAAAATGTCTCTGGATTCTTTCTGCTTGATTTGGTCGCCATTGGTAGAATCGTTCAAGAAAAAAGTAAAGTTGGAGTACAGTTCAAAATTGTAATGGCTGTAATAAGCCGTGTTTTTTATCAAAAGAGATTCTCCGACCTTTTTTGTATGTTGAAAATTCACATTCGTTCTACTCGTATTCCCGCCTTCTTTATCGTCGATTGCTCCGAAACGAGTAATCAAACCTTCGTCAATCGCACGCTGTGGTACTTGTCCCGAAGCATTCCATTTACTACTAAAATGCGAAACCGAAAAGTTGATTTTGTGCTGATTGGGCAATTTTAAAGCGTATTTACCCATCACATTTACACGATTGAATTTTTGTGGAGAAATAAATGGGCCGTCGGAATACAAGTATTCACTGGCGATATAGGCAGATTGTTTTTCTTGTTGTCCTAATAAATTCACCAAAGCCATTGTTCTGAAAGTGTTGAACATTCCAGCATTTACCGAAATTTGGCTTTCCTTAATTCGCTCTTTGGTCTGAAATTCAACATATCCAGCCGTAGTTAAATTGCCTTTATTGGCGAAGTATGGACCTTTTCCGTAATCAATTTTTTCAATCGTTTCAGGAATCAAAAAGTGTAAATCTGCATAGCCTTGTCCGTGTGCGTGCGAAACCATATTGACGGGCATTCCATCAACAGAAATGTTAATGTCCGTACCGTGGTCTAAATCGAATCCACGCAAAAATAGCTGCTCGGCTTTGCCACCGCCAGCGTGCTGACCAATGAACAAACCCGGTACTTTTCGTAAAATTTCTTGGGAAGAATTGACAGGATAAGTCTTTAAATCAATTTTTGAAATGATACTTTGGGCATTTACTTCTGGGCTAATCGTTACTTCGTTCAACTGAAATACACTTTCTTCCAAAACGATTTGTAAGAATTTTTGCTCTGGGCGATAGACAATCTTTTGGGTTTTGAAACCCATGCAAGAGATTTCTAAAGTATCTCCTTTGCTGACTTTATCCAATACAAAATATCCTAATTTGTTGGAATGTGAATGTTTGTCAATTCGTTTGTTTAAGACAAAACCGCCTTCGATAGGATTTCTGTAGGTGTTGGTGATGGAGCCTTCAAGTTTTTGAGCGAATAGATTTAGGTTAAAGAGTAAAAAGAATAATGTAAGCGTTTGTTTCATGAATGTTGATGATGAAAGGTTTATTAGCTGTTAGATTAGTTTTGTCAACTTTTGAAAAGTTGACAAAACTAATCTAAAAAAATCAATAGGAGTAGACTTAAGTCTACTCCTATTGATTTGATAAAATAGTTGAAGGTAATCTCTTCTAAAAATAAAAAAAACTACCTCAAGGAAGTAATACGCTGATAAATTTCTTCAAAACTTGGGCGAGCCAAAACTACTTCGTTTATACAACTTTTTACTAAATATTGAAGTATAAGTACTGACGCATTTTCTACCTCGCTAGGTTGAATATATCTTAATAAATCATCCAACAGACAAGCAAAAGCCCTCACTTCCAAACGCTGAATGGCTGCTGCTTTATTTGAATGTACGTGATAGGTACTTCCTGCACCGAAGTCACCAAATAAAGTATTGGCTTCTTCATCTACCAAAGTATTATGGGCGTAAAGGTCGCCATGCGAAACACCCAAAGCGTGTAAATGTGCGCCAACGCTGGCAATTGAAGCTGAAATTTTTAACACTTCTGCCAAAGTAAAAACCGTTTCGGGCGGATAAGTATCTCTGGTACAAGTTTCAAAACTTGGCGGGCCACCCAAATTTCTGAAATTCGCAGGAATTAATTCCATCAATAAACCATGTTTATCGGCTGGATGCTCTTTAATTTTACCCAATACTTTTACCAAATTCGGATGATTTCCTGCCGAAATACAGGCATTCATTTCATCAGTTGGTAAACCGTCACTGGTTACTTCTCCTTTATATACTTTTACAGCAATGGTTTTATCTTGCGTAATCCATTCAGCTTTGGCAATATTTCCAGAAGCTCCTTCGCCCAATTGTTCTTTTATTTCCAATTCATGCCAAGAAAATTCTTCTAAGGCTATTTGTTCTTCTGTACTTTCTGAGAAAGGATTTCCTGCAAAAGCCAACCAAGAAAGTTGAGGAAAAGCAAGCAATTCTTCGGGAAATACTTCAATCTGATTCGCTGAAATACGAAGTAATTGCAAATGCTTACAAGCTGATAATTCTTTGGGTAAAGCTTTTAGTCGATTGCCTGCCAACATCAACTTTTGCATTCGGCTACATTTACCAATTGAAGCAGGAATACTTTCGATAGCATTGTTGGTCAGAATCAGCCAACGAGTAGTATAAGGAATAGCATTTTCGGGAATACTTTGAATTTGATTGGCTTTAAAACCAATCATTTCAAGTTTTGGGCATTCGCCCAAAACTGCTGGAAATTCAGTGAATAGATTATCAGAAAAGAAAGCAATTTTTAGTTTTTTTAGCTGGGCAAAATCATCGGGTAAGGCTGAAAGTTCATTACCTGATAAATCTAAAATTTCTAAAGTATCAGCTAATGTATAAATCTCTTTGGGAAAGGTTTTTAAGCCACAAGATAATTTTAAGCGGGTTGTTCCTAATAGTTCTCCTGAGTACAATTGTTGGAGTGTCTGCATGAATGGCAAAGGTTTATTTTTTCAAAGATAGTAAGGAATTGCTTGTGAGCTTTTACCTTTGATAGGTAAGCTTTACTTTTATTTCACAGATAACACAAGACATTGCAATGATTAATGAAGAGATTAAAAGAAGATTATATTCATTTGGAAAAGTAATTGTAGGTTTTATCATAGGAGGAGTTTTGTTGATTTTATTCTTTCTACTATTTCAGTCTTCAGAAAAACCATTTGCTGAATTTTATATCACGGATTTTTCTAATCCAATTACTTTCATTGATTCAAGTTCTGCCGAACATCGTGATGTGCATGCAGCTATACTTATTAAAATTACAGGAGTATTAGATTCAAATGCAAGTATCACTTACGGTTCTAATAGAAAAAAATACCAGAAAGTGAAGCCAACAGAAATGATGGATGATGGAGGGGGTTATGAATTAACCAAAGGGAAAATTAATATTGATGATAGACATGATTATTATCAAGGAGATACAATTCGTATTTTGTTTACCCCAAAAGGTTGTAAAAAAGGATGGTTGAGAATTAAAACGAAAATTTATTGATGATTGCCTGAATGGCAAAGGTTTATTTTTTCAAAGATAGCAAGGAATTGCTTGTGGGCTTTTAGAAATGAGGTTCGTTTTTTGTGATTCTCTTAAAAAATCAATAGGGTTGGGATTAATCCCAACCCTATTGATTTTTTAGTTTTTGATTATTTGTTGTACTCAGTAATCTAATTTTACATTCTTGCTTTTTCTAATAAAGCCTTTGTTGCTCTGATGCCGGCATCTTCATCCAAATAATTCTCTTTTGCTCCCATCATTTTCATAAAGCCTCCTTCGTATTCAATGCCAACAAATCCTTTAAAGTTTTTGCTCAAACCTTTGTTTACAATCGGCATCATCTTTTCAAAATCTGTATCTGTACAAGCTCCGTTTTCATCAAAAAAATGAGTTTTGGCACTTACACCTTTGGCAAAAGGCATGAGTTTTTTTACGCCATCATATTTATCATACTCATGAATAATTTTAGAATCTTTAAAAGCCTCTAAAGTCATGGCTTTAGGCTTTTCTCTTTGTATAAAATTGCCAAAATCAGGTAAACAACCTGCATAAGGGTTATTTACTTGTTTCAATAAAGCCACCAACCAATCTGGATTGGTAGAAATAGTAATATGATTTTCGATAATTACGCCAATACCCGCTTTTTGACCGTACTCTACCAATTTTCCATAACCATCTACGCCTGCTTTCATGATTTCTTCGGGTGTGCCGTCGCCATCCATGTTGACACGAATAGAATGACAACCCAAAAATTTAGCCGCATCCACCCATTTATAATGGTTTTCAACAGCTTTCCGACGAAGCGAAGCATCGCTTGCTCCTAAATCGCCTTCGGCATCAACCATAATCAGGACATTTTGAACACCTAAATCGGTAGTTCTTTGTTTCAGTTCGTTCAAATAGGCTTGGTCTTTGGCTTTGTCGGCCCAAAACATTGAAACATATTCAACCGCATTGATGCCAAAATCATTTTTAGCTTTGGCTGGAAAATCCATGTTTTTCAATTTTCCACTGAACAATGAACCTGCCAAAGAGAATTCAGCCAAAGAAATTTCAAAATGTGGTTTGGCTGCACCAAAAACGGTTGCAGGAAGAAAACTCGCCGCAGTTAATAAGCCCAATTGACCCATAAACTCACGACGACTTGTATGATTTTGTGCTAAGTTTTCCATTGGTTTTGAAAGATTATAAAAAGGGCAACAAAGTTTTCACCTTGTTACCCTCATGTTTTAATACTTATTCTTTTTTACCATCAAAAGCCATTCCCATTGCTTCTAATTTCATTTTAGAAACATTTCCAGAATCATCTTTCACAAAACTAACAGTCCCTTTTCCGCCAGCATCAAATTTGTCAGCAGTATCGGTAGCGGTTAATTCTCCTACATTTCCACCAGCATCAATTATCAATTTTCCGTCTTTTACAGAGATTGAAATAGATTCAAATGGTAAGCCAGTCATTTTATATTTACCTGCATAAATAGTCAAATCAGTTTTTGCTTCTGGCATTGTAGTGGCTGCTGGGGTGGATTCTCCAATTTCTGTTTTAAACTCAGCACCCATTACTACCATTAGTGAGCCTTCTGCTTTTGGGTTTTGGAAAACTACATACAAATCATGCGTACCATCTGTTGGTGCAATACTGATGTCAACAGGTTTTCCTGCAAAACTCATTTCGTCTGTTGGTGCGATAAACGGAGAAGCTCCAATTACTTTACCTGTTGGCGAATCTATGCGAATTTCAATGACTCCACCTTGTGCATTTAACTGCGGTTTTGGTGTAATGGCTAAGAATGAAATTTGTTTGATTTCACCTAAATCAATTTGTGAGAGTGAAACATAAGAACCAGATTTAGCAGGAATTGCTAATTCATTTCCTCCAAATGACATTTTTGAAACGGATTCATATTTGTCAAATTTATGTGGACTCATTTTCGCATTACGCAAAGTATAAGTTTTTTCAGAAGCTAAAGAAGGAATTCCTTTTGAACCCTGATCTTGGTAAGAAGCACGTAAAATATACACACCTTGTCCTTTATCATTCGCAGATAATTTCGCTGTGTAAGTTCCTTTTACTGGTAAAGAATTTACTTTTGCTTTTTCTTGCGATAAGCTCAAAATATACTTCACCATATCCGAAGCATCCGAAGCTGAAAGTTGTGGGTGACCACTCATTGGCACTTCTCCCCAAACGCCACTTCCGCCAGAGATTACTTTCTTCGTCAATCTTTCTAAAGCACCCGCATCGTTTTTGTATTTCGCAGCAACTTCTTTGTACATCGGTCCAACTGATTTTTTATCAACACTGTGACAAGCTTTACAGTCGCTCGCTTCCATCAATTTTTTACCTGAAGCAAAACTTGCCGAAGCATCTGCTGAACGGTGTCCTTGTGCGATAGCGATTTTATCAAAACCTTCCGCTAAATAATCAATACTTACAGCTACTTGCTCAGGTTTGATTTTTCCATTAGCCAAGCTTCCGTCTTCTCTATCGTTTACCTTTACTTCGTAATCGAATGGTTTGTTCGGGAAGTAAAATGTTTTATTACTTTTTGGTAAATCAAAGGCTAAGGTTGGAGGTTCGTTTCCTGCTGTCAATTCCATGGATTGACTATTACTTTCACCTTTTCCATCAGAAACCGTTAAAGTAGCTTTATAAACTCCCGCTTTTGTTAAAGTCAAACTTGCTTCTGGCGTATTGATTACTTTTACGAATCCTTTCTTATCAGTGATTTTCCAAGAATATTTCAAGATGTCGCCATCTGCATCAACGGTTCCTTTTGAGCTAAGTGCTACTTTAAAAGGAATTGCTCCACCCATTTTATCTGCTGCAATTTGTACAATTGGCTTACGATTTCCGCCATTGTATTCGATGCGAATCAAACGTGCATCATCATTGGCAGTAAACCAACCCGAACCGTACTCTAACATATATAAATCTCCATTTTCAGCAAATTCCATATCCATCGGATTACTGAATTTGTAACTTGGCATAAAGCGTTCCATCGAAACATAATTACCTTCTTTATCCAAAGTAACTGCCATAATCCAACCACGCATCCATTCGTAAATTAATACTTTTCCATCATAATATTTAGGGAAAGCATGGTTTGAATTTTTGAAAGCATCACTGTAGAAAACTGGACCAGCCATGGCATTTCTACCGCCACTACCTACTAATGGAAATTCTGGAGATTCTGCATAAGGATACCAAATAAATGCTTTTTGTGCTGGCGGTAATAATTTCAAGCCTGTATTGTTTGGCGAAGTATTCGTTGGTGCATTGGCGTCCCACAATTCTAATGATTTGTTATTCACAAAATCAAATTTATTGTAAGCCTTGTTATCCCCTACAAAATGCGGCCAACCATAATTTCCTGCTTTGCGTGCTTGTCCTACTTCGTCATGTCCTGCTGGACCACGGTCAGCTGCTGGTTTGTTAGCATCTGGACCAACTTCTCCCCAATAAAGATTACCATTTTTCTGGTCAACTGAAATACGGAAAGGGTTACGGTGTCCCATTGTATAAATTTCAGGACGAGTATTTGGTGTTCCTTTGGCGAATAAATTTCCTTCTGGAATGGTATAAGAACCATCAACAGTAGGTTTAATTCTGATGATTTTACCTCTTAAATCGTTGGTATTAGCAGAAGATTTCTGAGCATCCCATGCACTACGGTCTGGGCGTTCATCACTTGGACTATAACCACTTGAACCGTGTGGGTTTGTATTATCGCCTGTTGAAAGGAAAAGATTTCCTGCTTTATCCCAAGCGATAGAGCCACCTGTATGGCAACATTGTTCTCTTTGTGTCGGAATTTCTAACAATACTTTTTTAGAATCTAATATCAATTCATCGCCACGTAATTCATAACGTGTCAGGATATTTTTTGCTTCGTCGCCAACTGGAGAATAATATAAATAAATCCAGTGATTTTGAGCGAAGTTCGGGTCTTTACTTAAACCCAATAAACCATCTTCCGCTTCTGAAATTTTACCTTCTTTGTCTTTATACTTTGTACTTACTGGAATCGTAGCAATCGTTTTTAATTGTTTCGTTTTAGTATTATACAAACGAACATCTCCACGACGTTCGATGAATAATATACGACCATCATTCAATACGCTCAATTCCATTGGTTCGCTCAATTTCTCTTCTAAAACCACTTTTGAAAAACGGTTTTCTTCTGGACGAGCCTTTGCATAATCTAAAGGTTTTGGAGCATCCCCACCAATTACATAATTCAAACCAACCCAAAGGTGTGCTAAGAAAAGTGGTTCAGAGAATGTTTGGTCGGTATGTCCCATTGCTGTATAAAACGAGCGACCACCATCAAATTCGTGATACCAGCTAATTGGGTGATTATCGCCATTATGGCCGCCTTGGTACGTTTTCTCATCCAATTTCACCAAAACATTAATGTTTGGATTGATTTTTTGGAAACTGTAAAATTCATCTTCACGCTCAAATTCATCAGGTAACATTTTAGTTGCCCAGTGATTTTTTAACGAAACAAAGAATTTACCTTTTTGCACATTATTTGGCATCGGATGGTCTAAAAAGTACGCACCCACCAAACTTCCATACCAAGGCCAATCATATTCTGTATCCGTCGCAGCGTGAATCCCTAAGTAACCACCGCCCGCTTGGATATAGCGTTCAAATTCTCCTTGCTGTTCAGGATTCAATACATCACCTGTTGTACTTAGAAACACCACTGCATTATAGCGTTTTAGGTTGAGTGCGTTAAAAGCTGTAGCATCTTCTGTTAAGTCAACCGTAAAGCCTTTTTCCTTTGCCATTTTCTGGAAAGCAGCTTGTCCTGCTTCGATAGATTGATGGCGGAAAGCTGCCGTTTTACTAAAGACCAATATTCTTGGCGTCTTTGTTTGCCCAATAAGTACCCTTGAACTCAATAAAAAAATACCCAATATCAAGAAAAGGGTATTCATCAAGCTGGGAAATTGGTAATGTTTTTTGTTCATCTTGAATGATTGTTTTGAAATAGATAATAAATTAAATGATTGAAAATGAATGCTGTTATTTATTTTTTACTTTAAATATGAGTAAAAAATTAAAAAAATAATTGATTAAGTCTTATCATTGTTTCATGATGGAACAATGATAATTCATTTTCTTGAATCCGCCAAGTATTTGTACTATTTTTGTAAAATGTTGAATCTAAAAGGAAGATTATGGAGTCCGAAAAAATAATTATTGACGAAGGGAAATTCATCCCACATTTATCCGTTGACTGTGTAATTTTTGGGTTTCATGGCGAACAATTAAAAGTATTATTACCTAAAGTAAAAAGTTTAGATTTGTGGTCGTTGCCAGGAGGATATGTCATGAAAGATGAAGATATTGAAGCAGCAGCACAAAGAATTTTGGAAGAAAGAACCGGGGTAACAGATATTTATCTTGAACAATTTTACATCTTTGGAAAAGCCAATCGCTCAACGGGTGAAACACTCAAGAAAGTATTATTGGCAAATAACTTTGCGATTGATGAAAAGAGTTGGGTTTTTGAACGTTTCGTTTCAGTTGGTTATTATGCCTTGGTAGATTTTTCTAAAGTAAATACTAAAATCGGGATTTATGATGAAGTCTGCGAATGGCACGATATTCATCAATTACCAGACTTGGCTTTTGATCATGCAGAAATTACGCTAAAGGCTTTGGAAACACTTCGATTTATGTTAGATGATAAATTGATTGGACTTAATTTATTGCCTGATACGTTTACCATGAAAGAACTCCAAATATTGTACGAAACCATTTTGGATAAACCTTTAAGAAGAGATAATTTTCAAAGAAAAATATTGTCGATGGGTATTTTAGAACGAGTAGAAAAGAAATTTACAGGTGCGGCACACAAAGCGCCTTATCTTTATAAATTCATAAAATAATAATTTATTGATTTTAGTTGTTGTTCAATAAGTAATTTACCTCTTAATTTCCCTTATTAAAATACGTAGCACATTCATTAAAGTGCTGAAATCAATCACATGGATAATATCAACAAAATTATGCTTCAATCTGCTGAAGCGTTTAAACAATACCGTAAGGTTTCTGGAAAACAAAAAGCTGTTTTTTTAAGAGCCATCGCCGAAGAAATTGAAGCTTTAGGCATGGAACTTATTCACACGACGATGGAAGAAACCAATCTTCCTGAAGCTAGATTATTAGGCGAACGTGGACGGACGATTTTTCAATTAAAAATGTTTGCTGACCTTTTGGAAGAAGGTTCATGGGTAGAAGCTCGTATCGATACAGCTCAACCAGACCGCAAACCTTTGCCTAAAGTAGATATTCGTAAAATGTCTGTACCATTAGGTGTTGTGGTAGTTTTTGGTGCAAGCAATTTTCCTTATGCTTATTCAACCGCTGGTGGCGACACGGCTTCGGCTTTAGCTGCTGGCTGTCCAGTAGTTTTAAAAGGTCACCCTGCACATGCTCGTACTTCTGCCATGGTTGCGGATGCTGTTTTACGTGCTGTAGAGCGTACAGGAATGCCAGAAGGTACTTTTGCACACGTGGATGGGGGCAATGGTTTTGAAATTGGAAAAGCATTGGTAATGCACCCAGTAACAAAAGCCGTTGGTTTCACAGGTTCTTTTGCTGGCGGAAAAGCATTGTTCGATATGGCGAATCAGCGTCCAGAACCGATTCCTGTATTTTCAGAAATGGGAAGTGTTAATCCAGTAGTATTGATGCCTGAAAAATTATCGACAAGTTCAGAAAGTATTGCTAAAGAGTATACAGGTTCGATTACTTTGGGTGTTGGGCAATTTTGTACCAATCCGGGCTTGATTTTAGGCGTTGATAATGCTGATTTACAAAACTTTATCAAAGTACTTGCCACTGAAATTGAGAAAGTTTCTCCTTCAAAAATGTTGAATGCAGGAATTTATCAAAACTACGAAGGCAAGAAAACTGTAGCTTTGGCGCAAGCCGATGTAACAACAGAAGCAGAATCGCTTGTTGAAAAAACGGATACTATTCAAGGTTTGGCAACGGTGGCTTCGGTAAATGCAGATGTATTTTTAGCGAATCCTACTTTGCACCAAGAAGTATTTGGTCCTTTCTCTTTAGTGGTAAAATGTAAAGATTTAGCACAATTAGCCACTGTTATTCAACATTTAGAAGGACAGCTTACGGCTACTTTTATGGCGACAGAAACAGAATTACAAGCTAATGATGACATCGTAGAAGCACTTAGAAATATCAGCGGACGTTTAATTTTCAATGGCGTGCCTACGGGAGTGGAAGTATGTTATGCAATGCACCACGGCGGGCCATTCCCATCTTGTACGGATGCTCGTTTTACTTCTGTTGGTCCAGATGCTATCAAACGTTTCGTTCGTCCTGCAAGTTATCAGAGCTTTCCAGACAGTCTTTTACCAGCAGAATTACAAGATGCTAATCCGCTGAACATTTGGAGAATGTTTGATAACGAATGGAAAAAATAATTATAAAATTTCAGTCATTCGGAAATATATTTCCATATTGTTATTTTTAATAATTTTCACAAAGTCTAAAAGACTGCTGATAATTTCCTTGAAATTCATCAGCAGTCTTCTTTTTATAGGAACTTTCTCCAAACACTTCTCTTTCTTCCTGTCTATTTCACCAAACAAAAAGCTTAAAATCTTGGTATATTTTTAATTTATAATTGAATTTATCCTCAAACTGTGTGCTTTTCCTGAAAAATCAATACTTTATTGCCGATTTCAGGAAGCATTAATTCCATCAATTCAATATTTAAAACAATAAATTTTATAAAATCAGAAATATATTACTTAAATAATTATTTTACTGTTTGTTGATTTTTTATTTTAAATATCATTAGGTACTATAATTCATTTGTCTTTAAGTTTGCATGTCTTATTTCAAAATTAAGAAATGTTTACTCAAAATTGTTATTAAAATGATTGAAGCAACTGAAGCCATAGAACTAGAAAAGGAAACCATCTCTTTAGAAAGAGTACCCACTAAAATTTATAAAGATGCCGCTGAAGCCTCAAAAGCAGTAGCACAGGAAATTGCCAAAATTATCCGCAAAAAAAATGCTTCAGGAAAACCCGCAGTTTTAGGATTAGCCACTGGCTCAACACCTAAAAAAGTATATGCAGAACTTATCCGTCTTCATAAAAGTGAAGGCTTGAGTTTTGAAAATGTGATTACATTTAATTTGGATGAATACTATCCGATGCAACCTGATGCAGTACAGAGTTATCACCGTTTCATGAAAGAACAATTGTTTGATCATGTAAACATTGCTCCTGAAAACTGTCATATTCCAACTGGAACTTTACCTTTAGAAAAACTCGCCATCTTCTGCAAAGAGTACGAAGCGCAGATTGAAGAATTGGGCGGATTAGATATACAAATTTTGGGCATCGGTAGAAACGGACATATAGGTTTCAACGAGCCGGGTTCTTTGGTGAACTCGAAAACAAGATTAATGACGCTTGACATTACGACTCGTATGGATGCTGCGGGCGACTTTGGTACTTTGGTAAAAGTGCCACGCAGAGCAGTAACGATGGGTGTAAAAGCAATCATGGAAGCAAAAAGAGTGGTGCTTTTGGCTTTTGGAGAACATAAAGCTCAAGTAATTAAAGAAGCGATTGAAGGACCTGTTTCAGAGAAAATTCCAGCTTCATATTTACAAGGACACCAGAATGTAAGGTTTATTTTAGACGAAGCAAGTGCTTCTGAATTAAGCAGTCGTAAAAAACCTTGGTTATTTGATGAAGTAATTTGGGATAAAATGATGGTGAAAAAAGCCGTTACCAATTTGGCTTTGAGCTTAGATAAACCGATTCTGAAATTAACCAATCGTGATTATAACGAAAACGGATTAAGCGATTTACTCGCAAATTACGGTCAGGCTTACGATATTAATTTACAAGTATTCCAAAGTCTTCAACATACCATTACGGGCTGGCCTGGTGGAAAATCATTGGCAAGTGATGCCAACAGACCAGAAAGAGCTTTTCCTGCCCAAAAAAGAGTATTGATTTTTAGTCCACATCCAGACGACGATATTATTTCAATGGGTGGAACCTTCCAGCGTTTGGTTGACCAAGGACATGATGTACACGTAGCATACCAAACGTCAGGAAATATTGCTGTTGCAGATGATGAAGCTTTGCGTTTTATTGATTTCTTAGACGATTTCAACACAGCTTTTGACATTGAAAACAAAAAATATAATACTGTTTTTGAAGAAGCAAGAGCCTTTTTAAGTAAAAAGAAAGACAGCGAAATTGATATTCCTTCGGTGCGTTATGTAAAAGGAATTATTCGTCAGGGAGAAGCTAAAGCTACTTGTCGTTTTGTAGGTATTCCATCATCAAATGTTCACTTTTTGGATATGCCTTTTTATGAAACGGGTGCTATTCAAAAAATGCCTTTGGGCGAAGCAGACATCAAAATCGTTTCAAATATTATTGCTGAAATAAAACCACATCAAATTTTTGCGGCAGGCGATTTAGCCGACCCACACGGAACGCACAAAGTATGTTTGGATGCCATTTTCGAATCGCTTGAGCGTTTGAAAAAAGAAGATTACATGAACGATTGTTGGGTTTGGTTGTACCGTGGAGCTTGGGCAGAGTGGGATATTCATGAAATTGAAATGGCTGTGCCGATGAGTCCAACACAAGTATTACAGAAACGTCACGGAATTTTCAAACACCAATCGCAAAAAGACGGAGTGGTTTTCCAAGGAAACGATTCTAGAGAATTTTGGCAACGTGCTGAAGATAGAAACAGTGCTACGGCAGATTTATACAACAAATTAGGTTTTGCAGAATACGCAGCCATCGAGGCTTTTGTGCGATACCACTTTTAATATTATGCTTGTCGTCTGAATACAGAGACTAAGCATTACTTCATTCACAAACTTGAAAATTTAGTTAGAACTGGTTATATATTAATAATGCTTGAACATTAAAATTCACTACGGGCGATGCCTGTAGTGAATTTATTTAATATGAACCTTTCAAGAATTTGTTCCTTACTTTATTTATATATTTTGCCCCAAACCAACCACCATTATGACTAAAAGTAAATCATTTTTTTCTCCCATTGTGATTATCGGAATGTTGTTTTTCATCTTCGGTTTTATCACTTGGCTCAACGGTACACTTATACCATTCCTTAAAATCGCTTGTGAACTTGAATATGCCCAAGCACTTTTGGTAACATTTGCCTTTTATATTGCTTATGTTTTTCTAGCGATTCCATCTTCGATGATTCTGACGAAAGTCGGCTTTAAAAATGGAATGGCTTGGGGTTTAGTAGTGATGGCAATTGGTGCAATTATTTTTGTACCTGCAGCTCAATCTCGTTCCTTTGCTCTGTTTTTAACAGGATTATTTATTCAAGGTGCGGGAATTTCTTTACTTCAAACTGCCTCAAATCCATATATCAGTATTTTAGGCCCAATTGAAAGTGCAGCGCAACGTATCAGTATCATGGGTGTTTGTAATAAAATTGCAGGGGCTTTAAGTCCACTGATTTTAGGAGCAATCATTTTAGACGGAGCGAGCGACATCGAAACACAATTAAAAACAAGCTTGGCTGCTGAAAAAGAAGTACTTTTGAACGAATTAGCAGGAAGAGTAATTGTTCCATACATCGTAATGGCAATCGCTTTAGTGCTTTTGGCATTTTTGATTTATAAGTCTAGCTTGCCTGAAATTGACACAAGTAAAGAAGAAACCGATACGGCATCTGAAGTAGGAGAGAAGAGTGTTCTACAACACGCCAATTTAGTCTTTGGAATTTTAGCTATTTTCTGCTGTGTTGGTGTTGAAGTAATTGCAGGTGATACCATCGGACAATACGGAAGCTCGTTAGGTATTAGTTTAGATGTTTCTAAAAACTTTACTTCGCTAACGTTGATTGCGATGTTGGTTGGTTATTTTGTTGGTATTGTGGCTATTCCGAAATTCATTTCACAAAATAAAGCTTTGATGTACTGCGGAATTATTGGCTCAATTTTTACACTTGGTATTGTATTTACAGCTGGTTTTACTTCGGTAGCTTTTGTAGCAATGCTGGGTTTAGCCAATGCTTTGATGTGGCCAGCGATTTTTCCATTAGCAATTAAAGGCTTAGGAAAGAAAACTGAATTCGGTTCTGCTTTACTCATCATGGGTATCGGTGGCGGAGCGATTTTACCATACTTCTACGGAAAATTAGCAGAATCATTTGGCATTCAAGAAGCTTATTTGATTTTGATTCCTTGCTATTTATATATTTTGTTCTTCGCAACGATAGGTCACAAAAAACAATCGTGGTAGAGTAGTAGTTGTGAGTTAGTGAATTGTGAGTAATTATAAACGATAAAAATATCACTCATTCACAATTCACTAACTCACAACTAAAGAGAAATAAGTAAAAAGTACCATAGACGGCTTGTTAAATACCATTGTTTTGGATAGTCCTTCTCTAGCTTTGTTGTATGATTATTAAATGATAAATGTCATTTACTTTCAATAAAACAATAAAGATATGAGCCAGTATCAGACCTTAAAATTAGACGGTCATCCTTCTCGTTTTCAAGCCATTGCAGAGGGGAGATGTCCACAATGTAGAGAAGGAAAAATGTTTAAATATCCATTTTTTCGAGTAGATAAGTTTGACCAAATGCACAGTAATTGCCCTGTTTGTAATTTGCGTTACGAAGTAGAACCAGGATTTTGGTATGGAGCAATGTTTGTGAGCTACGCTTTTTCGATTTTAATCTTAGCAGTTTTAGGAGTGGTTTTATATTGGTTTTTCAATGACCCACCAATTATGGGTTACATCATTCCAATCACAGTAATTTCTTTGATTTCTGTTCCTTTTAATTTCAGAATATCAAGATCTATCTTTTTACATCTCTTCGGTTTTGTAAAATACAAACCTGAAGTAATTGTGAATGAGTGATTGAGTGAGTTGTGAATTGTTTTAACAAGTAAGATTGAAAACAATTAATGGGGAACTCTATTTCTGTAAAGTTGCTTCCCATTCACTAATTCACTAATTCACTAATTCACAATTCACTCAATCACAATTATATAACCTGCAATTTACTATTTTGATAAGCAGATAATTCTGGTGAATTGGAGGGCAGTTCAGTAATGAGGTAGTCGATTTCTTGCAAGTCGGCTACTTTCATTTTCATGACAGAATTCAATTTTTCAGAAATTGCCAATACTGCTACTTTATCCGAAGCTTTCATCATCGCTTTTTTCACCTGAACAGTTTCCCAGTCAGAATCCGTTACTCCTCCCTGAGCATCCAAAGCATTTGTTCCCAAAATACACAAATCAGCTTTCATTTCTGAAAGTCGGTGATGTACTTCTCCTCCGATTGACATTTGGCTATATCTTGATACTTGTCCGCCAATCAGAATAATTTCAATATTGGGTTTGTCTAATAACTCAACGGCAGTCAATGGGTTGACCGTCATAAAAGTAGCCGAAAAATCTTCTGGAATCAGTTTCACAAATTCACGGATGGTTGTACCACCACCAATCAACACCAACATTCCTTCTTTCAATAAAGAAAATGCTTTTTGTCCGATTTCTACTTTATGAGAATGCGCATAGGTTTCCTTAAGATTTGAAGAATGGTGATAAGCTTTCGACATCGCACCGCCTCTAATCTTGATAATTTCACCTTCTTCGGCTAATTCATTAATATCTCTTCGAATGGTATCTTCCGATACATTCAATGATTCTACTAATTCCCCTAAAGATATTCTTGTATGAACATTGATTTCCTTCAAAATCAAATCTTTACGTTCTTTCTTTAATAAGCTAATCGACATTATAATAATTACTTTTTTTCAAATTGAGTAGAACAAAGATATAAAAAAACTGCAAGTTATCCGTGGTTTTTACCGCAAATTATATTGCAAACTTTGCAATTATTGAGATAAAATACTCAATTTAATTACTTATTAATAATATTTTTTTAACAAAAGCCTTTTTTTCTACGAAAAGTTTATATGTTTGTGCAATAAATGCAATATTTATTTGCAGTTATTGCAACAATCCAATTTACCATAAAAAACTTTTAAGCATGAAAAAAATTAGACTATTAAAAGGCTCTCAACGCTTATTATGGCTTTCTCTCATCGGAAGTTTAGCAATAAGTGGCAATTCGCATGCTAATGTGAATAAAAATACCGCTACTCATCTGCCGAAATCAGCAAGATTGAGTATTGTGAAAGAGATTGGAGGGAAAGTTATTGCTGCAAAAGATGCAAGCCCAGTGATTGGTGCTGCGGTTTTTATCAAAGAAAATCCACGAGTTGGTACAACTACTGATGCCGAAGGGAATTTCAAATTGAATTTGCCAGAAAATTTTGCTACTAAAAACATTACATTGGTTATTACAAGTGTCGGTTTTGAAAAATTTGAAGTAGCTGTAGCGGCAGATCAAAGTTCAATTACTGTTTCTTTAAAAGAAAACGTGCAACAACTTAACGAAGTTGTGGTAACGGCTTTGGGTGTAAAAAAAGACAAAAGAGCATTGGCATATTCTGTATCAGAAATTAATGGTTCAGACTTTACACAAGCTCGTGAAAACAACGTTGCGAATGGTTTAACAGGTAAAATTGCAGGGGTAAATGCTACAGGTTTATCAACCGGTCCGGGTGGTTCAAGCCGTGTGGTAATTCGTGGCAATGGTTCTTTGACGGGTAACAGTCAACCTTTATACGTAATCAACGGAATGCCGATTGATAACAGTGTTCCGGGCGGAAGTTCATTGCCAAATGGTTTAGGAACGAAGGCTGGTACTGACCGTGGAGATGGTATTTCAGCTATCAACCCTGATGATATTGAATCAATGACAGTATTGAAAGGTGGTGCTGCCGCAGCATTATACGGTTCACGTGGGGCAAATGGAGTAATATTGATTACAACGAAAAAAGGGAAAGCTCAAAAAGGTATCGGTCTTGAATACAACAGTACTTTTACGATGGAAAATGTATCTGTTTTTCCAGATTTTCAATATGAATACGGACAAGGTGATGGCGGTGTAATGCCTACAACTTTGGCTCAAGCTCAGGCTACGGGTCGTCGTTCGTTTGGAGCAAAAATAGACGGCTCTACCAATTATATGGCTGCCGATGGCAAAAATCACCCATATCTTGCTCAGAAAGATAATTTGAAAAATTTCTATCAGACAGGAACTACTTTTACGAACTCTGTTGCCTTATCTGGCGGAAATGATGCCATTCTGTATCGTCTTTCTTTAGCAGACTTAAGTGCAAAAAGTGTATTGCCTTCTAATACTTATAACCGTAAAACGGCTAGTTTGAATATTTCAGCCAAACTTAGCGAGCGCCTTAGAGCAGAAGCAGTAGTACAATATAATCTTGAACAAGGAAATAATCGCCCAATCGCAGGTGATGCTTTGGGTAATCCAAACTGGATGGCTTATGAAGTAGCTAATACGGTGGATGTTAGATGGTTAAACCCGGGACATGATGCAAATGGTAATGAGATTTTCTGGAATGATGCAGGTATTGTAACGAATGGTTATTTTTTCGTCAATAAATTCAAACAAACAGATACAAAAGATCGCTTTATCGGGCAAGCATCTGTTTCTTATGATTTATTAAAAAACTTGACTTTAAAAGCAACTACTACTCGTGATTTTTACAATTATAATTTCACCAGTATTATGCCAACAGGTGGGCAGTATATTCCTCAAGGTCAGTACGATGGCATTAAATCAGATGTATCAGAAACCAACAGTATGATTACCGCTGCTTATAATACCAAATTTGCAGAAACAATAGGCTTATCAGTTTTAGGAGGAGCAAATACTCGCCAGTTTAAAAACAACCAATTTGATTTCTATGGACAAGGATACACCATTCCTTACTTCTATAGTTATTCAAACTTGGCTACTTCTACGGCGACGCCAGTAACTAGCAATATCAAAACGAACTCAGTTTTTGGTTCAGCGGATTTAGATTACAAAGGCATTTGGTTTTTAACTTTAACGGGTCGTCAGGACTGGTTTTCAACATTAAGTCCTAAAAATAATAATGTATTCTATCCAAGTATTGGTACAAGTTTAATGCTTTCGGATGTGATAAACATGCCACGAGTTATTGATAATTTAAAGCTACGTGGTTCATGGGCACAAGTAGGTGGCGGTGGTCCTGACCCTTACGCTATCAACTTAGCATACAGCAATGTGCCGAGTGCAAGTGGTGTACCATTACAAAACGTAAGTTCAGCTTCAATTACCAACGCTGGTTTAAAACCATTTACTTCTACAACGCTTGAGCTTGGTTTAAGCACAAGATTATTCGGAGGACGTTTAAGCTTTGATGCTGCTGTATATGACAAGAAATCATCAAATGACATCGTAAGCGTACCGATTTCTGGTGCATCAGGTTATACAAGTGCGATTCTAAACTCTGGTGAATTAAGTAACAAAGGGATAGAATTATTGCTAGAAGGTACACCAATCAAATCTGCTGATTTCTCATGGAATACTAGCTTCAACTTTGCCTATAACAAAAGTGAAGTATTAAAATTAGCTGATGGCATTAATACTTTTTCAATTGGTAACTCTGCAAATGGTAATGCCTTCATTAACAACCAAGTAGGTATGCCATTCGGAGGTATTTATGGATACCGTATGAAAAGAGATGCCGCTGGAAATATCATTTATGATACCAATTCAAACCTTCCTTTACAAACTGACAACAACCAATATTTAGGCAATGGCGTTTCACCATATACTATGGGTTTGAATAATACTTTCAAATACAAAAACTTCTCTTTAGATATGTTGGTTGATGGTAAATTTGGCGGTAGTATTTTCTCAGTAATGGAAGTATATGCTACTCGTTTGGGTTTAATGAAATCAACTTTGCCGGGTCGTGAAAATGGTTTAGCTCTAAAAGGTGTAACAGCCAATGGCGATGCCTATTCTTATACTGTACCAGTAGCGAATTTGCGTAGTGCTTACTACAACAACCTAAACCGCTACACAGAATTGTTTGTGCATGATGCAAGTTTCGTAAAACTGCGTCAGGTGATTATTTCTTACCGTTTGCCAGCAGGTTTCTTGAAATCTTTAGGCGTACAATCGGCAAGTGTCTCATTAGTGGGTCGTAACCTTCTGATTTTATACAAAAAGACCGACAATTTTGACCCTGAGCAAGGCTTAACGAACGGTGCTGCACAGGGGATTGAGTCAATCGGTTTGCCACGTACTCGTTCTTATGGTTTGAACTTGAATCTGAAATTCTAAAAAAGCAAGACAATGAAACAGTTATTTTCAAAATATACATTTCCTTTATTGGCAGCGTGTAGCATGACGCTATTTACGGCTTGCGATAAAGATTTCGCTGAAATCAATACCAATCCAAATGCCGTTTCTGTTCCGACTACTGCTTACATCTTCAGTAAAGCTTTGTACGATGGCGCAGCCAACAGTGGTAACAAGGGTAGCCTTTTGTTTGGTTTGATGCAATATACTACCAGCTACAACGATGTAGAAGGTTTCGGCTCTAAATATACAGCTTCACAAGTAAATGCCACAGGTGGTGTTTTTACCAATTCTTATCCAAATCAGATTAATGAAATTGGAGAGGTAATTAAAGCGGTAAAAGACGATCCAACAAAAGTAAATTTATACGCAACAGCTCGTATTTGGCGAGTATATTGTTTCAGTCGCTTGACTGATTTATATGGCGATATTCCCTATACTGATGCAGGACAAGGCTATAATCTTTCTATTTTTCAGCCTAAATACGATTCTCAAAGTGCGATTTATGCAGATATGTTGAAAGAATTAGAAGCATCTGCAACAGCTTTGACAACTGCTAATACGACAACTTTCGGTAATTCAGATTTGATTTATCAAGGAAATGTTACGCAATGGAAAAAGTTTGCTTATTCATTAATGCTTCGCTTGGGTATGCGTTTAACAAAAGTTGATGCGGCAGCGGCACAAAGCTGGGTAACTAAGGCAATCGCTGGCGGAGTAATCAGAGAGTATGCTGATATTGCTAAAATGACTTATACTTCTGGTGGACAAAACATCAACAAAAACCCTATTGCATGGCAGTTGTTGAATGATAATTATCTTCGTGCCGACGGTACAAACAATACTGAAGGTGGAAAATATCAACAAGTATTTATCAATTCATTGAAAGCCAATAGCGACCCTCGTTTAAGTGCTCTTTCTGTAGTATATGTAAACGGTTCGGCAAGTTCAGATGAAAGTATTCAGAAAGGAATGCCTGCAACCATCAATGGTACAAAACCTTCTGATTTTATTACTTATTCAGAACCAAAGCAAACAACGGTATTGAAAGTAGATGCTCCTTTGTTGTTATTTACAGCTGCGGAATCTAATTTCTTATTGGCAGAAGCAGCTTTAAGAGGTTGGTACAGTGCAGAAACTGCTACTAATTTATATGAAACAGGAATTCGTGCATCGATGAAACAATGGGATTTGATTAGCGGAACAACAGGTACAATTGCTCAAGCACGTATCGACAGCTATGTGGCGGCTCATGCCCTAAAAACGACTGGTACAGTAGCGACTCAGACAGAACAAATTTACAATGAAGTTTGGGTTGGACTTTTCCCTGATGCTCAGGAAGTTTATAATAATTACCGTCGTACAGGTTATCCAGCTTTAACGCCAAATGTGTATCCGGGCAACGCTACAGGGGGTAAAATATTCCGTAGATTCTTGTATCCTGTTTCTGAACAAACACTTAACAGAACTTCGTACAACGAAGCTGTTCAAAGACAAGGTGTTGATGATTTATTGACCCGTGTTTGGTGGGATAAGTAATCAAAATGCTATTATCCAATTTTAAATTATAAAAGCGAACCTCATCCGCAGGTCACGGGTGAGGTTTATTTTCTCCAACAAAATTTGTAACTTCATAGATTGCTCATTAACAATCGTTTAACACAATCTCATGTTTTCAAAAAAGTTCGTAATACTCTTGATTTGTACTTGTTTTACGATACAAACTCAAGCACAAAAAGTACAAGTAAATAATAAACCCGAACGAGTAAATTGGTTTCAAGATTTAGCTTTCGGGATGTTTATTCACTGGAATGTGGACGTATCGCTTGGGGCGGTTATCAGTCATTCCTTGGCTGGTGCATCCAACGAGTATGTTGAAAAGTACATTCAAGAATTACCTAAATATTTCGACCCAAAGAAATTCAATCCTACCGAATGGGCAAAAAATGCCAAATTAGCAGGCATGAAATATGTTGTTTTTACCACAAAACATCATTCAGGTTTTTGTATGTTCAATACGCAAACTACGCCTTTTAATGTAATGAATACTCCTTACGGAAAAGACATTACCAAAGAAATTATCGACGCTTTCAGAAAAGAAGGTATTGCTATTGGGATTTACTTTTCGCCAGAAGACTTCAATTATTTTCATAAAAACAATATCCAAATCGGTCGTTTACAATTGCCTGAGCATTTTCCTGCAAACAATAAAGGTTTGATGGATTATGATAAAAAACAGTTGAAAGAATTACTGACGAACTACGGAAAAATTGACATTCTTTTCATCGACGGGCCGGGTGATGGCTTGCGTGAATACGCTTGGAGTTTAAACCCAGAATTGGTGATTACTCGTGACATCATGACTACTCCAGAGCAAAACACGCCCGACGAACCAATGGCTCGTCCGTGGGAAGCTTGCTACACGATGGGAACAGATTGGCAATATAAACCCACTAATGACCCCCATAAATCTGGTACAGAAATCATCAATATGTTGGTTGAAATCAGAGCAAAAGGTGGGAACTTTTTATTGAACGTTGGACCAAAACAAGATGGAGAATTACAGATTGAACAACAATCACTTTTACAAGAAATTGCCCTTTGGAATTTTGCCAATGCAGAAGCCATTCATGAAGTAAAACCGCTTTCTGTGGTACGTGAAGACAATATTTGGTTTACGCAGTCGAACGATGAAAAGTATATTTATGCCATCGTTCAAAGAAGTGGCTACGAAGATTGGAAGTACGGAACACGCAAAAATTTTGTATTGACGCACATCGAAGGGAATGCCAATACTAAAGTGAGTATTTTAGGTTATAAAAGCGAATTGGTAGAGTATAAAAAAGATTTTGATGCCAAAATTTATACTGCTCCAACCAATATTGGTTTGGTTGTAAGTGCCGTAAATGGACAAAGATTTTATACGAATAATCAATGGAAAAATGCGGTAGTTTTGAAAATCGAAAATGCAAAATTCAGAAAACTCAACACGCCCAAAGCGAGCCAAAGTAATATTGATGGAGCGAAGTAGGAAGGAATGTTGAATTATGAGTTGTGAATTATGAATTAGAAATTGATTGTCAAATCAGAATATGAATACTTGATTTACAATAAATTGCATAAAAAACAATTCATAACTCAAAATTCAGCACTCAAAACTCTCAACTCTTCACTCAAAACTCATCACTAAAAAGGGTAGCTCTTTTTATTAATTTTTAAACCTTGCAAAACAGAAGAAAACGTATCGTTTCCTTCATCATCAAAAACAATTTGAAACAAAAAATAAGAACAATTATGAACACTATTGAATTACTTTCACCTGAAATTTCTTTCGAAAGTCTTGGACTCTCTTTACCTCCAGCACCACTTCCTTTGGGTGTTTATAAACCCTATTTGATTGATGGCAAATACTTATACTTATCTGGTCACGGCCCTGTAAGAGACGATAAAAGCTTGATTATTGGTAGAATTGGTAAAGATTTAGACATCGAAGAAGGGAAATTGGCGGCTCAACAAGTAGGTTTAACCATGCTTTCGACCATCAAAACACATTTAGGAAGTTTAGACAGAGTAAAGCGTGTGATTAAAATTTTGGGTATGGTCAACTGCGTATCAGAGTTTGAACGCCATCCTTATGTCATCAACGGTTGTAGCGAACTTTTTGCCCAAGTATGGGGAACAGAAAACGGCATCGGCGTAAGAAGTGCGGTAGGAATGGGAACACTTCCAGACAATATTCCAGTGGAAATTGAAGCGTTGTTTGAACTCCACGAAGACTAATTGATAAGTGGTTTTGGTAAAACAAACGATGTTTTATTTGAATTAACACATTGAATTTCAATATTTTAATTCACAATTCATAATTCATAATTCATCACTCCTACTTAAGCCATGAGTAACAAAACGATTGAGTACAACATAAAAAATATTGAAACGCTTGATACGCCTGCTTTGGTGGTTTTTCCGAGTATCGTAAAGCGTAATATTCAAAAACTTTTGGCTTCGATTGATGATGTAAATCGTTTGCGACCACACATCAAAACGCATAAAACCAAAGAAGTAACCAAGCTTTTGCAAGAAGTAGGAATCCAGAAATTCAAATGTGCGACGATTGCCGAAACTGAATTATTGGCGACTTGTGAAGCAGAAAACGTACTCTTAGCGTATCAGCCAGTGGGAGCGAAGCTCTTGCGTTTGATTGAAATCATCAAAAAATTTCCAAAAACACATTTTGCTTGTTTGGTTGATTCTTTGGCGGTTGGTGAGGCAATGTCAAAAATTGCGTTGGAAAATCAGCTTACTTTATCGCTTTATGTCGACTTAAATGTGGGCATGAACCGCACGGGAATTGTACCCGAAAAAGCTTTTGATTTGGCAATTGCTTTGCAAAAATTGCCTGCCTTAAAGCTTGAAGGTTTACATATTTACGATGGACATATCCGAGATTTTGACCTTACCATTCGTACACAAAATTGTAACACGGCTTTCCAAGCCGTAGAAAATTTAGTAGAAAAGCTAAACCAAGAAGGCATTCAAAACCTCAATTTTGTAGCTGGTGGAACGCCTACTTTTCCGATTCATGCTCAAAGAGCAAAGGTAGAATGTAGCCCCGGTACTTTTGTTTATTGGGATAAAGGTTATCAAGATGCTTATCCAGAGCAAGATTTTGAAGCTGCAGCTTTGGTAATTAGCAGAGTAATTTCTTTGCCCGAAAAAGATAAAATCTGTTTGGATTTAGGACACAAATCTGTGGCTGCAGAAAACCCTTTAGACAAAAGAGTATTTTTCTTGAATGCTCCAGATGCCACTTTTATCGGACAAAACGAAGAGCATTTAGTATTGGGTGTTCCAGAAAATCATACTTATCAGATTGGTGATGTTTTTTATGGTTTACCCATTCATATTTGCCCAACTTGTGCTTTGTACGAAAGGGCAAATGTTGTAGAAAATGAAGTATTGACAGGCGAACAATGGAAAACAATTGCAAGAGATAAAACCATTTCCATGTAATCGTAAAACGGGTTTTCAACCCGTAAATTTATCTTTTCTGACGGGTTAGAAACCCGTTTTACAAAATATGTTTACAATAGACGCACATCTTGACCTGAGCATGAATGCGATGGAATGGAATCGTGATTTAAGATTATCGGTCTCTGAAATTCGTGAAAGAGAAAAAGGCATGACCGACAAGCCAGACCGTGCCAAAGGAACGGTTACTTTTCCTGCATTAAGAGCAGGAAACATTGGTTTGGTTGTTGCTACACAAATTGCTCGCTTTGTAAAACCAGACAGCACTTTGCCGGGTTGGGCTTCTCCCGAACAGGCTTGGGCGCAAACACAAGGACAAGTAGCATGGTATAAAAGTATGGAAGAATGTGGCGAAATGGTTCAAATCAAGAATCTTGAATCTTTAGAAAAACATTTACTGCTTTGGAACGATGGTACTCCTAACGAAAATAAGCCAATTGGCTATATTCTAAGCTTAGAAGGAGCAGATTCGCTCGTGACGATTAATCATGTCGAGAAAGCTTATGAGTATGGTTTGCGTGCCATTGGCCCAGCTCATTATGGTCCGGGGCGTTACGCTCAAGGAACGGATGCGACTGGTTTTATGGGAAAAGCTGGACAAGATTTATTGAAAGAAATGGAAAGGCTGAACATCATTTTAGATGCGACGCACCTTTGTGATGATAGTTTCTGGGAAGCCATGGATCATTTCAATGGTGCAGTTTGGGCGAGCCATAATTTGTGTAGAAGTTTGGTAAACCATAATCGCCAATTTAGCGACGAGCAAATTAAGGAATTGATTAGCCGTGATGCTGTTATTGGCGGAGCGTTAGATGCTTGGATGATGGTACCAAATTGGGAAAGAGGCAAATCAACACCCAAAGAAATGAATTGTAATTTGGCTGTGATGGTTGACCACCTCGACCATATTTGTCAATTGGCTGGCAATGCCTTGCACGTGGGTATTGGTTCGGATTTAGATGGAGCTTTTGGTACGGAACAAGGTCCTTATGATTTAGATACTATTGCCGATTTACAAACAATTCCGTCTATTCTCGAAAAAAGAGGTTATACCCAAATCGACATCGAAAACATTATGCACGGCAACTGGCTGAGATTTTTGAGAAAGAATTGGGCGAAATAATTAGGAGTTGTGAATTGTGAGTGCTGAATTATGATTTACAAATAATTATCTAAATCCGTAGGGGCAATCCTTTGCGGTTGCCCATTGTAAAAATTGTACACGTGGGCAACCGCAAGGGATTGCCCCTACATATTTTATTTTATCATTTTCTTCCAATGCCAAAGACAAAATCATTTTTCATCATCTTCTTGATGTACTTTTTTACATCAAATTACACGTTTGCCCAAAGTATTGCCATTATTCCAAAACCTGTTTCTGTACAGCTTACGCAAGAAAAATTTACGTTAAATTCATCTACTTCGATACTTCAAACGTCGGCTTCTTTAAGTGGAAATGTTCAATTTTTACAAGAAGCCTTGCACACTTTAACGCCTTTTTCTTTCCCGATTACCAAGAATACAACATCCAATTTTATACAATTAAGCATTGATGCCGATAAAGTCACTCAAAAAGAAGGCTATCAATTAATCATTTCCAAAAATTCCATTCAATTGACTGGTCACGACGAAGCTGGCGTTTTTTATGGCATACAAAGTTTGATACAAATAGCATATCAAGCTCAAAATAAAGGCTTTAATTTATCTGGCTGTCGCATCGAAGATTATCCAAGATTTACTTATCGTGGCTTGCATTTGGATGTTGGCAGAAATTTCTTTCCGCTTTCTTTTCTGAAAAAATACATTGATTTACTCGCTTTTTATAAAATCAATACTTTTCATTGGCATCTTACTGACGACCAAGGTTGGCGGATTGAAATCAAAAAATATCCTCGTTTACAAAGCGTTGCAGCATTTCGTTACGAAACCATTATTGGACATAAAAAAGATTCTCCACACCGTTTTGATGGCAAAAAGTATGGCGGATTTTACAGTCAAGAAGAAGTAAAAGCTTTAGTAAAATATGCCTCAGAAAAGTACGTAACCATCATCCCAGAAATAGAAATGCCTGGGCATGCTCAGGCGGCTTTGTCGGCTTATCCGCATTTGGGTTGTATCGGTGGTTCATACAAAGCAGCTACTTTTTGGGGTGTTTTTGAGGATGTTTTTTGTGCAGGAAACGACAGTACTTTTACTTTTTTACAGGATGTTCTGGACGAAGTAATTCCACTTTTTCCTTCAAAATACATTCATATTGGCGGAGACGAATGTCCGAAAACTCGTTGGAAAGTTTGTCCAAAATGCCAAAAACGCATGAAAGATGAGCATTTAACTGACGAGCACGAATTACAAAGCTATTTTATCCAGAAAATGGAGAAATACTTGAACAGTAAAAATCGTGAATTAATTGGCTGGGACGAAATCTTAGAAGGTGGTTTAAGTCCGAAAGCAACGGTCATGAGTTGGCGAGGTGAAGCGGGTGGCATTGCTGCCGCCAAGCAAAAACATAACGTAATTATGACTCCTGAAAGTCATTTGTATTTAGATTATTACCAATCGCTTCACCCCGACGAACCAACGGCGGCGGCAAGCTTTACACCGCTTTCAAAAGTGTATAGTTATGAGCCTTTTTCGACGGAATTAAATCACGAAGATGAACAGTACATCAAAGGCGTACAAGCAAATATTTGGACAGAATACACGCCTCAGCCAGCACAAGTAGAATATATGGTTTTTCCAAGAGCCTTGGCTTTGTCGGAAATCGCTTGGTCGCCCAAAACGCATAAAAATTATGATGATTTTCTCAGTCGCTTACGTCAGCATCGCAATATTTTAAAACAGAAAAAAGTAAACTTTTTCGACAGATTTGAGGAAATTACATATCTTTTCTCCATGGAAAAATCAGGGAAAAGTATCGTTCATTTTTCGACCACTTTACCCAATGCCAAAATTCATTATACTTTAGATGGTAAAACTCCGACGTCGAGTGATAAAGTATTTCAAAATCAACTAATTATCGACAAAAGTGCTATTGTAAAAGCCCAACTATTTGTCGGTAAAAAAGCTTTTGGAAAAGTATTTGAACAAGCTTTTCAATACCACAAAGCCATTGCTAAAAACGTCATTTTGAAGCATCAACCCAAAGCAAATTATAATCCAGATACGCCTTTTGCTTTGACCAACGGCTTGACAGGAAACGCCCGCTACAACAATACACAATGGATTGGTTTTAGTGGCGAAAATTTAGATGCAACGATTGATTTAGAAAGTGTTCAAAGCATTTCAACCTTAGGTTTAAACTTGTTAAAATACCATTGGCAAAGAATGTGGGAACCTAATGTGTTGATTTTTTCTGTTTCGGAAGATGGCATTTCTTACAAAGAAGTGTATCGTATCAGTAATTTTCCTGCGAATGGCATCAATAAAATTAGGGCAAAAATTACGCCAGTGAAAGCCCGTTTTATTAAAATACAGGCAGAAAATAAAGGCATCATTCCAGCAGGTGAATATGGTGCAGGAGCGAAAGCTTGGTTGTTGGTTGATGAGATTTATGTGGAATAGCGGTCAGCTTTGAGAGATGAGTTTTGAGCTTTTTATAGCGAATAATTAAAAAGTATAAGTGTAGCGGCAAAGTTTTCACTAGGCGTAATTGCGAAAAATCTTAGTCTGTTTAAATGATTACTATTGGGAGT
>NZ_JAYGIM010000019.1:0-153475 GCF_034930985.1 Arcicella lustrica | reverse complement strand
CCCAAAAATATAGAAGCTGATTTGGTACGGTCTTCAGAGGTAACTAAGAATTCAAAAGCTTTTTCATTAGCAGGAATCGTAACAATTACATCATATGTTTCTGATACTGCCACAATTAACCTATCCACTTCAACAGGTTCAACATCATTGCCATCACTTGCCACAACTGTAATTTTACCACCAGCATAATTTAGCCAAAAATAGGTTGAAGCTCCTCCGTTGGAAATTCTTAAACGAACTTTATCTCCTGCCTTGAATTGAGAAAATTGGTTTTCATTTTTACCATTAATAAGAAACTGATTATAATACAAATCGCTCACATCCATTGCTGTCATTCTTTTCCATTCGTTTTTCACTTTGGTTTTAAAATAACCTTGTTTAATGGCTTCGGAATAACTTTGGGTAGTTCCTTTTTGAATGGCAAACCAGTCTGTGGCATTGTGCAACATTCGGTGGACACTTTTGGGGTTTAAATCAGTCCATTCACTCAAAATTAGTGGAATTGTTGGAATTATAGGCTCGTCTTGTTTATTCAAAATCATTGAGCCATACATTCCAATTTGCTCCTGTAATCCGGTGTGACTATGATACCAATGTGTTCCGTGTTGAATAATTTTAAAGCGATATAAATGGGTAGTATGTGGTTTGATAGGCATTTGGGTAAGATTGGGAACACCATCGTACTGATTGGATAAAAATAAACCATGCCAATGCAAAGAAGTTTCTTCATTCAGTTCGTTGTACACATAAATTTCTGCGGTATCTCCTTCCGTAAATGTAAGCGTTGGCATTGGAATTTGTCCGTTTACAGCAATGGCTCGTTTAGTTTTCTTGCCTAAGATTACGGTGGTATCTCTCACATATAAATCGTATCGTACAACTTTTGGAAAGTATTTAACGGTTTTATCATTATTATAATGAATACTTTTATCCATCTCTTTTGCCACTGGCATAGACATTTTAGGATGCTCATGTTGGGCAAAAGTTTTATCGCTAATAAGCAAGAGGTATAAACCTAACAGGATGGAATTTCTCATATTATTTATGCTGATTTAGCAATCTTTCCATGATTTGGTGATTCTCCAAATCGATAAAGAGCTTCACAATGTTGACGAATAATTGTATGAAGCAGTTTCTTTGTCGCAATTAATGGATAAATACGTTATTACAATACTACTCACAACAATTCGCTCCCATCTGTACAGGTGGACATTTAACCGTTCCATAACTACAATAAACACAACAATCACCGGATTGCGGTTTTAAAACGACTTTACACTTTTCGCATTCATAAAAGAATTGGCAAGCATCTGTAGGCATAGTTTCTGCTTTTTTATGACCACACTTAGGACAAGTGATGATAGATTCTAACTCGGGAGAATTCATATTGGTATTTATTTTCTTAGGTTGAATATAAAAATTGGAAACTTGTGCGATTAAAAGTCCCAGCATTCCTACGTAAATAATGGGACGGTTAAAATCATCATCAAATCCATAAAATATAATGAATGTACTTGTTAGTGCTAAACCAAAAATCCAAACATTGCGGTTGATTGCATAATTAAGCGTTAAATTGACCAATGAAAAAAGAACCGTGTATTGAAAAATGAGCATTGTCCACTTACCAAATAATTCAAATGTATCAGTTGCTACTCCAAAACCTGCCAGTACAAATCCAAACATTGGAAAACAACAAGGCGAAACAATCACGGTAAAAAATAATCCTATGATACTTAAGAAGGAAGATGTTTTATTATTCATTATTTTTCTGGTTTTGAAAGAGAAAACACAACCAATATTATTTCTACTTTTATTCTAAAATCAATATTTATATTCTCTATTTCATGTTCGGACATAAAATCAAAAAAATGCAGTATAGGTATCCTTTGAAACTTCAAGCGATGTTACATTTTTAAAAACCAAAATTGTTTAATGATGTAAAGTAATTACTATTTGTGTTTTGCATTGTTATACAATTTTGAGTTTGTCTTATATAATTATCAGGGTAATTCATTTTCACATTATCCGCTAGTTATCAAGGCATTATTTAAGGAATAATATTTATTTAAACTTGGTGATAGTATTTTCCACCAAAATATTTGACTCTGGAAATACACCGTTGAGACTTCGATTAATTCAAAATATAACCACATACTACCTTAGCATTAAAACTATTTAAAGGTTATCTTTCTATTTATTTGGAAAACTCCTAACTGTCTATGATAAATCCAAATTGGATTAGTATTGATGAGAATAGAATACTGAAGGCTGCTCGTGTCAGAGGAAGAAAAGGTAGTCGTCGCCAAGGCATGACTAAAGAAGCAGAACAAAAAGTAATTTTAGCCGAAATTTATTACAAGGAAGGCAAAATGGGTGTAAACCAAATCGCCTTAGAAATCGGAGTATCTAAAATAACTCTTTATAAATATTTGAGGCATCAGAAAGTGACGATTGGAAGTTATATTAGACTATGATTTGTTTTTGTTTAGCATTAGATTTAATGCTGGTCCAATATTTTCCTAAGTCCGTAAAAAGTTCGTTCTAATAATCTCAAGTCTTCAGTAATAATTTCCAGAGACCCTTCCATTTCAGTTCTAAAAGGTAGAGTTTTATCATAGTTCGTTTTTAGTTCTTTAGGCAACTTAATCTTTATTCTGTATTGATTTCCCATCGGAGTGGATTCTATTTCATGAATATTGCCAGATAAACTTCCATATTCTTCAAAAGGATAATTAACCAGTTTAATAATTACTTGTTGTCCAACTTTTACTTTCCCAAAATTTTGTGCTGAAACATTAGCAAAAGCTACAACTCCACCCTTTTGAGGCAAAACAGCAAACAAGGTATCTCCAGCACGAATCATTTGGTTTTCTGTAAGGTTCTTTAAAAAACTTAAAGAGCCTTGTGAAGGAGCAGTGATAACATAATTTTGCTGCCAATTAGCCAAAAGATTGTCTATATTCTGAATTGACTGTTGAATATTGTCCCTATAGGTTCTAGTTTTTTGAAGATATTCAAAATCTAACTCTACTAACTGCTTTTGTCTTTCTGAAAGTGTTAAACTATTCTCAACTAATACTTTAGCATAATTTTCATTATCTTTCTTTTTTTGTAAAAAAGTATTTTCAAAAGCTAGAAACTCTAATTTACCATATACTTTATCTTGATAAAGCTTTTTATCTGCCACATATTTAATCTCTACATTGCTAAACTCTTCTTTGTTTATTTCAACTTGTCGCTGATTAATAATCACTAGCTTTTTATAATCTGAAATTTGCTGTATCAAGATATTCTTACGTTGCACATAAATCGCATCTCCAAAAAGTCTTTCCGATTCTTGGTAATTTTTCAGCAGGTTATTATACTCTATTTGTAAATCACCAAAGGTGAATGTGTTCGAAGGAAAAGCTACTTTTAAAGACGTATTTTGTAAATACAGTTTTAATTGTTGTGAAAGTGTTTGGAGAACTGGTAGGTTTTCCAGACGAGTAGTATTTTCTATTTCAGCAATAAAATCTCCTCGTTTTACTAATTGATTAGGTTTCACCAACAATCGTTGAACTCTTCCTGAAACTTTGGGAATCACTTTCAAGGGTGGAATTTCAGTCGTAATCATCACATTACCTTTGATAATTTCAGGATACTTGATGTACCATGAAGCTACCAAACCCAAGATGCCCAACAAAGCGATTATCGATAACCCATATCTAATAATCGAAGCGGGTCGTTTACTCAAAATTTCATTAACTTCTTCTGAGCGAAGTTCCAATTTTGGCTTTGGTAAATCTACTATCTTCGGTTGTGACCCGTTCAAATAAACTATTGGAGGCTCTATGTCTTTAATCTTTATTTCCATATATTCCGTAGCACAGGTTTCCAACCTGTCTTGGTCTTACTGAAAGAAACACAGGTTTTCAATCTGTGCTACTACTAATTTCCTAATTCTAATTGATTTTTTACTAAATTGAAATACTCTCCTCGTTTTATGGTCAAACTCTCATGCGTACCAATTTCTGTTATTTCGCCATTGTGAAGCACTACAATTTGGTCTGCATTTTTAACAGTACTCAACCGGTGTGCAACAACGATAACTGTTCTTCCATGAAAGAACTCATTAAGATTTTCTAAAATCTTCTTTTCATTATTGGCATCAAGTGCATTGGTAGCCTCATCAAAAAACAAATATTCTGGATCTTTATAGACAGCTCTAGCAATGAGTAAGCGTTGTTTTTGTCCCTGACTTATTCCATTCCCTTCCGAACCTATTTTAGTATTAAATCCCAAAGGTAAGCTTTCAATAAAGGGTAAAACGTTAGCCACTTCACAAGCATGGTATAGTTTTTCAAGCTTGGGTTGTTCATCACCCAAAGCGATATTACGAGCAACAGAGTCGGAAAAAATAAAGCCTTCTTGCATCACAACCCCACATTTACTTCTCCAATCTCTAGCTCTAAAACTATCAAAAGGAGCATTTCCTATTTTTATTTCTCCTTTTATGTCATAAAACTTCAATAGTAGTTTTAGTAATGTCGTTTTTCCACTGCCACTCATACCAACAATAGCCGTTATCTTTCCTTGGGGAATTTCTAAATTAATATTTTTTAAAACAGGTTCATTCCCTGCTCCTGGGTAAGTAAAGCTGATATTCTTTAAGCTAATACTCACTCCTTTTTCTCCTACATTTTTATAAGCTAATGTTTCTTTTTTCTCTTCATCTTCTAATTCGTGTATTTCGTTCAATCGTTCTAAACTAATTTTAGCACTTTGAGCAGCTTGTACAAATTGAATTAATGACTCAATGGGGGCATTCAGTTGCCCGATAATATATTGGATTGCTAGCATTGTCCCTAAAGTTAGTTGACCATCAACCACGGCTTTGGCAGAGAAAAAAGTGATTAATATATTTTTTCCTTCATTTAAGAAAAACGCTCCTGCTTGTTGGTATTGATTTAAAGCCAATCCTTTGGTTTGAAATTGAAACATTCTGGTTTGAATACGCTCCCATTCCCAACGTTTGAGGTGTTCGGCATTGGCTAATTTTATTTCTTGCATTCCCTGGATCAATTGCACCAATGAGCTTTGATTTTTGGCAGCCACATCAAACATTTTGAAATCTAATTTTCTTCTTTCTTTCAAAAAAAGTACGACCCAACAAGCATACAAAACCGACCCAATCATAAAAATTGAAAAGATTGGTAAGCTATACAAAGCCAACACACAACCAAAAATCAGCAGATTGGCCATTGAAAAAAGCGTATTCAGCGTTTGCCCCGTCATAAACTGCTCAATACGGCTATGGTCACCAATGCGTTGCATGATGTCGCCGAATATTTTTGTATCAAAAAATGACATGGGCAACTTCATCAGTTTTATCAGAAAATCGGAAAGGATTGAGAGATTGATACGGATACTGATATGCAGTAATATCCATGAACGGATAAACTCTACGACTGTTCTACTGGCAAAAAGCATCAATTGTGCCGCCAGCATGACATAGATAAAGTTTAGATTACGTGTTTGAATACCAACATCTACGATAGATTGCGTAAGGAAGGGAAAAACCAATTGTAAACCACTGCCAACCAATAAACCAATGGCTAATTGTATCAATAGTTTTTTATATGACCAAAGATATTTAAGAAGATAACTAAAATCCAAACCTTGTTTTTTGTCGTCTTCTTGCTCATAAAATGTAGGGGTTGGTTCTAACAATAACGCAACACCTACAGGCTGACCATCTTCTTGCGTAGTAGCCCAATGCTCACAAAAATCATCTTTAGACATTTTGCGTAAACCTTTGGCTGGGTCAGCCAACAAAACATTATTTTTTTGCGCTTCCACTAAAACCACAAAGTGATTTTGTTGCCAGTGAATAATACAAGGGGAAGGTGCATCTTTGATTAATTTATCAATAGTAACTTTTACGGCAATGGTTCTAAAACCTACGCTTTCGGCAGCCTCGGCAATACCCAATAACGAAACACCTTCTCTACTAAACCCTGAAGCATCTCGCAGCCTTTGAATATTAAGATGCAGTCCATAGTGTTTCGCTATCATGCGTAAACAGGTAGGACCACAATCCATTTGGTCGAGTTGATGGTAGAAGGGGAATTGGGGCATGGAGCTTGGTGAAATATAATTTAACCGAATGGTGTTCGGTTTTGTACGTTTATTTTTGTAAAAAAATTTCAATTTGTCTTTTTACTTCTTTATCAAAGCAAGGTCTTACAGCATTTGATGTAATAATATTACCTTTTTCATCAAGTAAAATATATTTTGGAATCCATATAGGAACATTTTCATTTTCTCTTCTTGTTAATAAAAATTGTGTAAACTTTTTACTCTTGCTCAACCAATAATGTTCTTCTTCTGGTAAATTTGAATAATGTTTCTTAATCGCCTTGTCCCAAGCTTTCTTTTTATCATCAATTGAGATTGAGATAAAATCTATGTTAGCACCTAGATATAATTTTTTTAGATTTTTGACACAAGGTATTTCAAAAATGCATGGTGGACACCAGCTTGCCCAAAGCTCAATGTAAACTAACTTTCCTTTATGTTTGCTAAGAATTTGCTCCCATGTAGTTTTTACTTCTTCAGAGGTTGTAAGTTCAGTGTGTAATATTTTTTCTGGATATTTAAAATCATTGTCGTCTAATTTATCTTTTACGTACTTGATAAAATAATTGTCTTGGCAAACTTGATAAAATACGCCTATTTTATCATAAAAGTCTGAAAGGTTTTCCGTTTTGTAGGTTTTTAATAAATAAGCCATGAGGAAATCCCTATGAGACCCCTTAAAATTACGTATTGCAGAATTAAATAAAACTTGAAAATCATTTTTACTTCCTAACGAATCAATTGATAAAAATTGATTATATGCTACAATAGCTTTTTTATGATATGTTCCACCTACTTCATATAATTCATCATTAAGTTTTTTTTTGAAAGCTCGAAGAGAATCTGCATACCACAATGGTATTTGCTTCAAATATGATTTGTTATTGGAAGCAGCCATATAAGGTTCTAACAATTCAATTAAAGAGAAATTATTTATCTCCTGATACATGAACTTCCATCTGAGACTATCTTTATCCATATTAAATTTATTGAGGACAGCTAATTGCTTGTTCATTTTTTGCAATATAGATTCTCTTAGTGTTTTAAAATCGCTTTTATGTACATTACTTATCTCATAACCAGAGTTATAAGCTAACTCCAAACCAAATGTAAATTCGAGTTCATTGAAGGTATCAAAAAGAGAATCTCTTCGAGAAATACTTTTATATCTTGATTTGTTTTCCAGACTAATAGCAAAAGCAACAGAATCTTTTGGCAACAACATAAAAAGACTTTGTTTCCCTCCATTCAAAATTCTTAGTAAAGTAGGGAAGGTAATTTGAAAATCATACTTTTCCCTATTGTATTTACCTATTGGAATAGAATGAGAATCTAAGAAATCATCTTCGTACAAATAGATATACGTTTTGTTGGTATCCGTTGTTATAGTCGTTTTAAATTGACCTGAACAATTTTGTTGCATAAAAAAAAAAATGAAAATTGTAATGAATAATCTTTCAAATGATTTCATAGAATGATATATTTAAATAATGCTAAAATATTTACGTGGAGAACAAACTAATCTGGCAAATATAAATTACCAGATTAGTTTAATATTCTTTATGAAATCATTAATTAGGCAGGGTTTTCACTACAAGACCAACTTACACCAGGATAGCCAGCAGCAGCATTAAGAGTACTAGCTTGTTGTGCAGCATATTGTCCGCATTCATTTACATTTGTTGATGAACACAATCCTGAGTAATGTATATCTCCTGAAGGACTATGAACCGTAAAATCGCAAGTAGGATATTTACCTCCATTAACTAATTTCATTTCACTTTTTGAAATCACATTTCCTGAAAATTTCTCTAAATTTCTCATGTTTAATTTTTGTTAAGAGTTAAAAATATATTTCTGATTTGCAAATCCTATGGCTGGGAAGTTATCATGGTATGTTGAATAGTGATTGTACCAAATCTGATACCTCGTAAATTGACAGTGTTGGTCCTATGAATAAGGATATATGGGTTGAAACATGTTAAAATGTGCTTTTTTTCTCTTTTTCACATTTAAATAAAGAATCAGTTAATATCGGATTCAATAAAATTTTGTTATAAACAGTAGTACTAAATAAATATCCCATCATATACATTTTACTTCTGTGAGGAATTAGTAGATTGCCAATTTTCTTATATTCATCTATTAAGGTATAACTACGAGATTCATCATCTGAATTTATTTCGACTGTTTTATCGACTAAGTATGTTGATTTATTAATATAAAAATCAACCATAGAAAGATTTCGTCTTGTCAGACGAATTACATTATATTCTTTATTATTTTCCTCAACTTCCTCTTCTTTATGTATTCTACTTCCATAATGCTGAAATTCTATTAACTCATTAAAAAGCGACATTCCTCCTGCATCATCATCGATTGTCCATGCTTTATTTGTATTTTGACTACTTGTAACATTCTTGGGGTTAGCGCTATTTTCCCATAAACGCCAGAAATATTTCCCATCGTAACAATCACATGAATACATTACAGTATCTCTGTATGTTTCTTTGCGATATAGTTCTTTCCTTTTCCTGTAAACAATTGTTTTTTCAGGGGGAGAGTTTAAGGTTTGTAATATTCCATTAAGTTGAATGCTATTTATCGACTTTATAGCATCTTCACCTCCAATGGCTTCAATATATTTATGATATATTTCTTGCGTTGTTTGTGATTTAGCAACAGACAAAATGCAGAAATAAATGATTATTAGTAATAATTTACTTTTTAACATAAGTATAAATAGCACATACCCTACTATTTTAAAAGAAATGATAATAGGGTATGTATTGAATATTAAAATTAAAAATTAGTCTTTTCCATTTGTTCCAGGACAATTAAGAGAAGTTGCTTGCTTTAAAATTGCCCCTCTATTTTCCTCAGTTTGAGCATTATTATATGCTTGTTGAAGAAACATGCAATTTTGAAATAAGCCCAATACAACATCAACATCTACAGGAACTATCCCTCCTTCTATTGATTTCATTTCCTTTTTGGAAATTACATTTCCTGAAAATTTCTCTAAATTCTTCATGTTTAATTTTTTGTTAAGCGTTAAAAAATATATTTCTAATTTGCAAATCCTATAGTTGGGGAGTTATGGATTCTGGCACGCTGGAAAACAATTGTACCAAATCTGATAACTCATAAATTGATGGTTTTTCAAAACCATTGATAAAAAATGTGGGTGTTGCGGAAATATTGACAAAACTGCACCAGTCGCAATGTGCCTTCGCCATTTCAATAAAATATTGTTGCTCAACTTCAGCTATTGGATATTTCTTTTTCCATACTTCAATATTGTTTATGCCTTCATTATACCAATCTGTTAAGGCACTGTCTATCTCATTTGAAGAAGCTTGTAATGCCAGCAAGTGTTTGGCTATATCCAATCGTTTTCCTTCGGTATCTCCACAAGTAAGAAAAATTATCTCTGCTTTGAGATGAGAATTATCCCTCAATATTTCTTCTAAATCGTTGTGTGCTTTAGCACAGGGTTTACAAAATGGATTACTTACCATTAATATTGTATTATTAGCGACTGGATTCCCTAGATGAATTGTTTGAATTCCACTCATACTTGGAGCATTAACCTCTTTCTGATTACCAAGTAAAGCTTGAAACAACGAAGGGTTATTTTTGAATCCCTGTAATTCTTGTTGTGTCTTATCAAGTTTTTTTGCTCGAATGATTAATGGCTTTATAAAAAGCCATATTGCTATTGGAGTGCTAAATGCTTGTATAGTAACAATAATTTCATTGCTTCCAAGTACCTCATTAAACGATATTGGATAATCTATGATAAACTCTATCCAGAGTAAGCCTTGAACCATGAGGCATAAAATACACCAAGACTTAGCTACTCTTGCTTGATAATATACAGACCAAACTGTGTATGGTAAAGCAAGTGTATTCAGTATTTTCAATAACAACCAATGATTAACAGGAAGCATCAAAAGAGCCAAAAAGCTTCCAGAGAAATATAAAAGTCCAATTTCTGACCAACTAAGCCAACCAAAGAGCTTAGACGCAGAGGATTGTAAAACGTTCTTGCAATTACTCGTTTTACCTATTTGACAGAAATGATTTATATATGTATTCCCAAGTCCAAACTGTACAACTAAGAGAAAAATAGATATAATCAAGCCTACAAGCTTCGTTAAAATAGATACATATTCCCTCCAGTCAGTAAATCCTTTTTGCAAGATTCCCATAAATGCAATACTCGAAAAAAGTAAGATAATAGTAGGTGTTCTTAGTAATGTAATTTGCTCTTGTTTATACTTGTGAAGATAATCTTTTTCCCCAGACTGTTCTGCTGCTTCTGCTATAAGTACAATTCCAGACCATAAATGGTAGAAATCATTGTATGTTACTTTACTTTGTTTGCGATTACCATTAATAAAGCTAACATGGTCTTTCGTTAGTGATGTTACAAAAACAAATTCACCGTCATTACTGTAAAGATGAGCTATAAAAGGAGTTTCTAATTCTTTTAATTGCTCCGATTGAAGTTTCAATGCTGCATTTGGAATTTTCCAAATATCAAGGGTATCACTAAGGCTTAATAAACTTGGATAAGCTGGATGAGTTTGTAATTTCTCTTTAACAGAAGTCTTTGTAACAGCTACTCTCAAATGATTTATCAATAAGCTTATCACTTCAATAGATGGCTGATCCGTGGTATTGAAAATATGGTTCAGAACTTTCATTTCTTTAAATATTATTTGACAAAGTTGTCAAACATCTTTCTACCCTCCAATCTGAATTTAGATAATTTTCATCTGTTTTTAGATATTTAAAAAAATGTGAGTTTTACTTGTAAAATTCATCCAGCCATGATATATTGTATTTAAATTAATAATTCTTCATTCACTTATACTTTTACAATTATCATCCATGTCAACCTTAGGAAAAACTATCAGAAATCTACGTCTGAAAAATCGCCTTTCTCAAGCAGCTTTAGCTGATTTAATTAACATTCCTTCACAAAGTAAAATATCAGCATGGGAAAGTGATCAAAGTCTTCCTGACGTATTCGAAGCTCAAAGACTAAGTCAAATATTGGGAATAAGTTTAGAAGAGTTATTGAAAAACTCAATTAATCGATAAAATAAACCTTGCTTCGTATGTTTTATTGGGGAGTTTTTGCTATTGCATATTAGTGATTAGTTCTCTTAACAATGGATACTATCGCTAAAAGTACTATGAGGAAATATCAAAAGCCATAACGTCAGGAAGAGAAACTGACGATTGTAAAGTTTTACAAAGAACATGGAGTCGTCAAAACATCTCAGGAACTTAACGTCTCCAATGTAAAGAATAAAAAATGAGGCTGCATCAAATATAGATAACCAAATAATATTTGGCAAATATATAATTTGATACAGCCTCTAGGTGCTTAACTATTATTCATCAACAAACTAAATTCAAAAACCCAAAATTACTTTTTACTATTGTTCATTACTCTTGAAGAATTTGGTAATTCGTCCATTCAAATCATCCAAATGTGCTTTGCTCATTGTGTCGTCAAACTTGCTACTATTCAGCTGAATTAGCTTTTGGATGGCTTTTAATTTATATTTTACTAAAGATGAAATATCGCTGGTTTTTACATCTAAAATTTCAGAATATCCAGGGCCTCTTACATTAGCTGGCGAAGAGATATTAGTAGCCGCTCTTAAATCTGAGGGCGTAACTAGTTTCAAAAGTTTTTCTACATATATCTTCTGGAAATTACGTTTGTAAGTATCAATGGCTTTGTTACTGTATAATTCCTTGAAAATACCTTTCGTAATATCGTCTAAATATTCGCTTGTTGTATAGCTTTTTTCCTTAGAAATCGCCTCGTTATTAATCATTCGTGTCAGACGATAAGTACTTAACATACTCTCCATTACTCCACCTTGTCTGTCAGTCAAGAAAGGGATAAACCCAATACCTGTTTTGTTAAAAATGTTCTCATCGTATAACCAAGCAGGGTATGTAAAAACATTACGCTCGATAAATGCCACAGCCTCTTTTTGTTTAGCAATACTAACCATTTCATAGACAGCTCCAGCTTGTTCAACTGTTTTTGGCGTTTCGTAAATACCAGCAATATTCTTTAACACATGAACGGTATAGCGGTCGAATTGAGAATTGACCGCCAAGAAAATTTCTTTCAACCCATCATAATTTTTAGTTGGCTGCTTTGTCCATTCTATCAATTGTGGTACAACACGTTTTAGGTTTTTCAAGCCATATTCTCCCGCTACCATTGAGTTATCTCCTAAATCTTCATTTTGTGAACGAGGATCCGTCGAGCTAATCTCTGTACCAAACCAAAGACGCTTATTTTCCTGTTTAGTAGTAGTTAATAAACTCATTATTTTATTTTCATCTTCTACCGAAGTATTTGCATCAAACCATCTATAACCCCATTCAATTGCCCAAGTGTCATAATCGCCGATACGAGGAAAAATGCCTTTTTCACTGATATTATCTTCTGGTTGAGCGACATAGTTAAAGCGAGCATAGTCCATGATAGACGGCGTATGTCCATTTGCTTCAACCCATGCTTTATCTCTCAATTTTTCAACAGGTACAGTCGAGCTTGAACCAAAGTTATGACGTAAACCAAGAGTATGCCCAACTTCATGCGAAGCCACAAAACGGATTAGTTGTCCCATCAATTCATCTTCAAACTCCATTGTCCTAGCTCTTTTATCAACAGCTCCAGCTTGAACCATATACCAATTACGAATTAATTTCATGACATTATGATACCAGTTAATATGACTTTCTATGATTTCGCCACTTCTTGGGTCAGCAATACTTGGGCCACTTGCATTTGGAATACTAGAGGGTTTATACACAATGGCAGAATGACGAGCATCGTCTAGACTGAATGTTGGGTCTTCTTGTGGTGTTGGTGCAATTTTACCCATAATTGCATTTTTAAAACCTGCCTTTTCAAAAGTTTTAGACCAATCGTTTACTCCTTGAATCAAGTATGAAACCCATTTTTGTGGTGTAGCTGGGTCGATATAGAAAACAATTGGTTTTTGAGGTTCAACTAATTCACCCTTTTTGTATCGCTCTACATCTTCTGGCTTAGGCTCTAATCTCCAACGGTTTGCCATATTTACTTCTTTTACACCTTGTGGATTTTGGTCGAAATCGGTATAATCCGTTGTAAAATAGCCCACTCTTTCATCATAATAACGGGGCTTCATTGGTTTTTCGGGCAATAAAACAAAAGACGAATTCAATTCCATCGTTAAATCTCCCCCTCTTGTTGAACCCGCTACTGCATAAGTTTTTACCACTCTGATTTCCACATTTGTAGGAAACGTACGAACGTATTTTATATAACTTCTATCGTTTTTCTGCGCCCCAACATGAAACATCATTTTATATACACCATTAAAGTACAGCATTTCTGTATCTTCATTGATAAAAGAAGTAACATCAATCACAATGGCAGACGAATCTGGCTTATAAGCAGCAATTGGGAAGGCCGCAGAAATTGCCTGAACATTATTTTTCTTCACTGCTGCATACATAGCCTTAGTACTATCGCTAGAATATTCAGTATAAGACATTCTTTTTAGAAAAATATTCTTGTTGGGTCCCATTTCAAATTGTACTACTGAGCCATTAATTGGATCGCCTGCAAAACCGATTGTACTTCTACCAATACGCATATCAGCACCTGCTTCTGCAATACGGTTAATGACCAAAATATCTTTTTTTAATACTTTAGTAGGTATTTCAAAGTAATACTTTTCATCTATCTGGTGAATCACAAAAAGTCCCTTACTCGTTTTAGCCTTATCAGTAATTACTTCTTTATAGCTACGAATTTTAGGTTTTATAGCAGCCTTCTTTACTGAATCTGCTTTGGCAGAATCAACCGCTGGTGTATTTGTTTTCTGTGCTTTGATGACAGTTAGACTAACGCACAAAACACTAAATATGAGCGTAGTTTTCGATAAGATTCTTTTAAACATTGTATTGTTTTTTGAGTGCCTATTTACAAGCATTTTATATAATAAAATACATATAAATAGGCACTTCTAGTTTTAAAAATAATTAATGAAAAATTAGTAGTTAGGGATTTGGTTCTAATTCTGGATTTAGAAGAATATACTTATCTGCAATTGGGAATACATAACGATTATCATTTGGTGACAGGGTATAAGTTTGTCCCTTAAAAGTACGATTTACAGTCATTGCCAAATTACTTTCTTTGTTCAAACGCTTTTGGTCGAACCAACGAAAACCACGACCGAACAGTTCTCTTTTACGTTCATTGATAACACTCATTAAAGCTTCCTGAGCTGTTCCAATAGTTAAAGGAATATAATTAGCTGTTGTAAAACGTTTAATTCTCAATTGGTTTAACGTTGAAATTGCTAGGGTTGGATTACCTGCTCTGGCAGCACATTCAGCTTTAATCAGTATCATTTCTGGCACAGAAGGCCCAATGTAAATACCTTCGTTGGTATAACGATAACGCCAATATCCACGACCAACAAAACTTGGTGAAAAAGCAGTACCTGCATTGGTAAACAGAGTATAACGTAAATCGGTAGTTCCTAATAAATTTAAGACTTCATTGCTGATTTGTACTCCGATGTATGCACCGTTTACAGTTTTAGAAAAGATAATTTCTGGGTCGTTCAAACGTTGCGGAATGGCTGTTGTATTCCCTACATAAGTTTTTAAATCCAATAATCCATTTTGTAAAGCCAAAGTACTATCGGCATACAAACTTGCTTGTGTAAAATCTCTTTTGTTGAGATATACTCTTGATAACAGGGCATAAGCAGCAGCTTTTGAAGGACGCACATTATAATCTGGAATAGCTGGCAATGCTTTGATAGAAGATTTTAAATCACCAATTATCTGATTATAAACTGTTTCTACTGAAGCACGATTTAGCTTGGTATATAAATTAGGAGTAAGCAACAAAGGAACACCTAAATCTGTAGAAGCTGTCGTAGCGTCATATTGCTTTGCATAAATATTTACTAATGATAAATAGGTATAAGCACGATGCACCAAAGCTTCGGAATAAAGACTTTGCTTTTCGGCTTCCGTGCCTCTTTCACTTGCCATTACTCCTGCTATTACTTCATTACTTGTATAAATTGTTTTATAAAGTTTTTCCCAGTCGATGTCGCTAATTGTTTCAGCAAAGAATTTTGCTCTCCAAGTATATACATTTCCCCATATTTCATTTAAGGTATTCTGACGTGCCACATCGCTAAACTCTGTATCGTCTCCAGCTAATATAGGATAACCATAAGCTCCTTCAAAAACATCATTGTTATTTAAAACAGCACGATAATCGGAAGTATATTTAAATGTACGTACTCCAATTTGTTCGATTTCTACATAATCTCTGCAGCCTGTGATACTTAACGCTACGACTGCTATCAGATATAAATATTTTTTCATGTCTTTATCTATTTAAAATGAAGCATTAATGCTAAAAACATAGTTGGGTGTTGGTGGAAGATTAGAATAATTGTTAGAATTCAAATATTCTGGATCGATACCATCATTATTTTTTGCCCAAAGCAATCCTAAGTTTCTAGCACTTGCGCTCAACGATAAGTTTTTAATGCTTGCTGGTAATACATTTTTTGGTAAAGAATATGCTAAGGAAATTTGTTGCAAACGAATATTGTCTGCACTTCTAATCATTAAATCCGAATAACGATAACGGTTTACGCTGTTGGCAGTAATACCTGTCAAACCTGGTACATTCGTAATAGCTTCGTCCCCAGCTTTTTTCCAACGATCTGCTAAATCTTCTTGGCGACCAATTACTCCAGAATATACGCCTGAAAATGTTGGATAGTTAGTGATAGATTGTTTCAAGAAAACATGACCCATGTAATAAGTAACCTGTACACCTAGCTCTAAATTTTTATATCTGAATGAATTGAAAAACCCACCATAAAAAGGAGCAATTCTAACACCGGCATATTTTAAATCATCTTTTGTAAGAGCTGTAGTATTAGTAGTGTGTTTTACGATGTTATTATTTTTATCATAAATCATTGATTGTCCCGTTTCATCTAAGCCTGCCCATTTATAAACAAATACATAACCCATCGGGTAATCTAGCAAAGGAGTAGTCGCTGTGGTAAGCGTTGCTGCATTATTTACGTAACGGCTATCTGTTACTTTGCCAGCACTGTAAGCAAAATTGAAAGTAGAAGTAATAGCCCAATCTTTATTGTTGACGAATTTTCCTGTTAAACCAAATTCTAAACCATGACTTTGAGCAGTCCCTGAATTAAAAAACACATTCGACCAGCCATAAGTAGCATTGTAAGGTAATGATGCTAAAATACCATAAGACTTTTTGGTATAAATATCAAAAACACCAGTGAATCGATTATCAAATAATCCAAAATCAAGCCCTGCATTCAATGTTCGAGTCGTTTCCCAACCTAAATCTTGATTGGCAGGATTATCAATTCTAGCAATTACTTGTTGGGTTTTAGCATCTGTTCCAGACACTGAAACGACCGTTTTGACATAACCTGCTAAAGGAACGCTTCCGCCAGTACCATAAGAAGTACGAATACCTAAATTGCTTAACCAGTTGATATTTTCTAGAAAGCTCTCTTGTTTGGCATTCCATTTTAACCCTAACGACCAAAGTGGAATTGCTCTATTTTTTCGATCAATCCCTACCAAAGTATAATCTTCAAAACGCATACTGCCTGTAAGAATATACTTTGAATTATATGAATAAGAAGCATTAGTAAAATAAGATAAATAACGATTTTTAGCTTCTGAAATAGCTCCTTGTGGATTTGACAAAGTACTTGTCCACCCATACATGGTGGTGTATGGAATTGTTGGGTTGATTGACTGGAAAGTATTGTTATCTAAATCAAATCCATAACGTGTTGAAGAATAGCCCTTTCTATACGTTTCACGAATTTCTACGCCGCCCAATGCTGTAACTTGATGACGACTTTGCCAAGTATGATTGGCATTAAATTGCCCACGAAGGGTATTATCATAATTTGAAGCATCAGTAATATTAAGTGTTCCACCATAAGGTACACCATACACTAATTTTCCTGCTTGAAGCGATGTTCCTGTATTTACAAAAACTCTTGATGTGTAGCTATTCAGTTCGTTTAATGTTTCATTTCTACTGATAAATCGTTGAGTCATTCCTGAAAAATCCACATTCAACCAATTGGTGATTTTAGTATTTAAACCCGCCGTTAAACGTATTTGATTTTGCGTTAAATTTGTATTTGCATAATCTAATTGGTCGATGGCATTGTATGTAAATGGCAGATAACCTTGCTTTTCAAGGTTAGTACCAATTTCAGGTCTGAAGATAAGTGTACGATTCACCAAATTACCAGCTTCATCCATCAGCATATCATAAGGACGAAGCGATTGTGTAAGTGTACTGAGGGCATCAATCGCTGCTCCATTTGATTTACTACTTGAAAAAAGATAATTAAACCCCGTGCGGAAACTTACTCTTTTTTTGAATAAATCAGAGGTGAAATTAGCGGTAACATTGGCACTTTGGGCAGCATTGCTTCTGTAGATGGGTTGGTCTTTATTATAATTTGCTGAAAAATAGTAAGTATTATTCTCGCCACCACCTGAAACAGAAAGATTATATTGCTGACTAACAGCTTGTTGTAATAAATATTTTTCTATTTGACTTTGGTTATTTCTTGTTCCTAAAATCGCTAAAGCAGAATCTCTTTGAGCGGTAGTTGCTGTTCCTCTTTTTACTTTAAACATCCATTCTTGTGCCTCACTATTATTAGGCGTACTTAATGGATTGGTACTTAAAAGTGGGTCTGTTAGGAAGTTTTTATTTACCATTTCCTGCTCCAAATCAATGTATTGAGCACTATTCATCCATTTAAGTCTTGAAATAGAGGGCGGTGTCGAAACACTAAAATTTGAAGAGAAACTCAACGTTGGCGTAGTTCTTTTACCTTTCTTGGTTTCGATAACCACTACACCATTGGCGGCCCTTGCCCCCCAAATGGCGGTAGCAGCAGCATCTTTCAAAAAGGTGATTTGTTCAACATCGGCTGGATTAATAAAACTAACGACAGAATTTCCAGTACTCGTTGTGTTTTGAATTCCTGTTAATTTTTGATTATCACCAATACTAATCATTGGAAAGCCATCAATCACAATCAAAGGCTCAGAAAAATCACTAAAAGTATTTGAGCTTCTGATTTGAATTCTGTTATTCCTTAAATCAAATTTTACGCCTGGCACTTTACCTTCCAAACGCTCCATCATGTTGATAGTAGGTACTTGGGCTAAATCTTTTGAAGTAATTACTGCATAAGAACCCGTAGTGCTTTCTTTAGCCACTTTAGTATAACCATCAGACACAACCGTTACTTCATTGAGGTTATAGAAAGAGTTTTTCATAATCACATTAATTACAGCACCAGTAATAGGAACTCGTTGAGATTCCATTCCGATGTGTGAAAAAATTAAGGTCTGATACCCCCCTGGAAAACTAATATGATAACGCCCATCACTACTACTGCTTGTTCCATTTCTTGAACCTTCAGGTATAATTGTTACACCTACTAATGGAACATTGTTTTGGTCGGTAATCATTCCAGAAACCATCGTTCTACTCATAGGTTGTATCACTGGATTATTTGGTGACTCTCCATCCGCTTTCGCTACATTCGATTGAGGTTCTAAATTCGGATTATTACTTTTTACAATGGCATAATGATTTACTCCGACGTATAAAAACAATAATTTTTCAGGATATAAAATTTCCTTTAGAATATCTTCGATGGTTTTTGCACTCGTCTTTACATTGACTGTAGTATTTTTTCCAGCGATAATATCGGGGTCGAACACTAATTTTGTGCCGAATTTGCGAGTAACCTGCGTAAGTGCTTCTTTGATAGAAACCTTCTGATTGCCCTGCGCAAATATGGGTACACTAAGTATTAAAAACAGCAGGAGTAACATAATCCTGTTTCCCAATGGGAAAAGTAAAAGCTTTTTCATTTGGAGATTTGGGTTTATGCAAATAGTTAAGTTTTGGGCAGTTCTATTTCATTCCTCGAAAAATCATTCAAGGACAAAATAAGAGAAAAACTTAAAAATTACGGTTTTGGCTTACTGATAACCCAAGTACTATCCCGTACTTGAATATCAATTTTTAGTACATTGGTTAAAATAAAGAATAAATTTTCTCGGTCTGAAAGCGGTATCACCCCTTCCAAATGCTTATTATTTAACGCTGGGGATTCTACTTGAATCCTAACTCCATAATTTTCTTCCAATTGTGGAATCAAATCACGAAGTGTAGTATTGGCATTCAAAATAATTGAGCGTTCTCTCCATGCTGTGGCGGCGGCGGGGTCGATTACACTTCTTTCAATCGTTTGATTACCATTTTTAACACTAAATTGTTCGCCAGGTTTCAGGCGATACCAATCTTTTCGGGTATTCATTTTAACAGCAACACTTCCCGAAATCAAGAGGACATTACTTTTGTTTTTACGTTCTTTTACATTAAAGGCTGTTCCTAATACTTGTACCGCTAAACTAGGCGTATGTACTACAAAGCGTTCTGAATCAAGAATCTCTGTTGGTTTTTTGTTCAAATGTTTTACTTCAAAATAAGCTTCCCCATTTATCCAAACTTCACGTACTTGGTTTTTACGCCAATGGGCTGAATACTTTATTGTTGAATTGATATTCAAGGTAACTTTTGATGAATCAGGCAAAATAATTGTTCTCGTTTTGGCATAAGGTGTCGCTATTTCAATTTGCTGTTTATAATAAAACAATTGCCCGAAATAACCTGCCCCAAACAACACCAAGAACACAGAAGCAGCTGCTACCCAACGAATGATACTCTTTTCGTTTTTATATACTTTTTCTTGTAAAGGTATCGCTTCGTTGATACGTTCCCAGAGGATGGTGGCATCATGCTCTTTTATCTCAATCCTTTTAGCTGCTTTAAGGATATAAGTTAATTCTGCTTTTGCCTGCTCATAGTTTAGCTTATTGGACGGATTCTGTGCCAACCAATTGTTCCAAAACTTACTATTACTTTCTTTGGGATACTTTACGCTTTGAATAAAGTAATCGTCTTCCAAAAATTCTTGCTTACTAAAGCTAGTGTATTCGATTTTCATGCTGAACCTGAATTACCTCGAGAATAATTCCTGATTTATTACAAGATGATTGGATTTGATACTTTACCCCATGGAATGTTAAAAAAAATTAACATTTTTTTAATTTGTAGAAAATAAAGGCTGGATTAACGTTTTAGGGAGGAAATTTGCAATAAAATCAAGGTCATTAAAAGGTCTTGATCTGAAACATTCATGATTTCTTTGAGACGTTCTAAAGCACGAGCTGACAATTTATAAACGGCTTTCGTCTGAATATCCATTACCTTGGCAATTTCCTCATAACTTACTTCTTCAAAGTAACGTAAATAAATTACCTCTCTTTGTTTAGGAGTAAGCAAAGAAAGGGCCTCGTGAAGTTTATTCACATTAATGGTTTCTTGCTCTAGTTTGATGAGTTCAAATTCTAGCGAAAACTCATTTTCAAGCGTATTTTTATACAATTGAATGATTTTACCACGATTGGTTTCTGTTCTATATTGTTCATTCAGCGAATTTCTCAATGAACCTAACAGATAGCTCTGCACATTTACTTCTTGTGCCAAAGTATCTCTTTTCACCCAGAGTTTTACAAAAAGGTCTTGTATTTTATCTTTTACCAGATGCTCATCCTGACACAAACGATAACCATATTCATACAAATGATTATAAAAATGAAAATACAGTGTTGAAAGAGCATCTTTATCTCCTTGTTTGAGTGCATTCCATAAGCTATAATCGTTGAAGGATTCCATTGGTTAGGTAAATAAAAACATCAAAATAGTCACCAATATATGATGAAACGACAGCTTTTTCTTAAAAAAGAATCGAAAATTACACCTATTTTCGTAGAAATGACAAAATTTGATAGGATTTCAGGAATAATGAGGTTATTTCTAAAGCGTTTTGGGGTATCATTAACAAAATCCCTTGACTTATCACTCTCAATTTCTCGTTGCTCCATGGGCTTTTTCGATAGGGGTTTGCACAAAACGTTTCTGCGGTTTTGATGAAAAGTATTTCCAATGATATTTAAGCCTAACTTTTCCCCTTTGGCTTAGAATATTAATATTGCTATAATCAAAAAAGAATAGACTAACGTCCCGAAGAACCTGTCTATTCTTTTAAAGAAGTAATCGTCTTTTTATCCTAGTATTTAGTTTTTCTGAAATTCCCCAGTAGCACGAATTGAGATTTCATCACTAACCATTATCGTTGCTAACTTCCCTCCTATTCCAAAATCACTTCTTTTAATCGTTGTCGTTGCCTTTACACCTAATTGCAGTTTTTTATTGTTGGGGTTTGGATGTGCAGCTGGGCCATTCATTGTTACGTCTAAACTGATGGGTTTGGTAATTCCTTTGATCGTCATATCTCCAAGCATTTTGTATTTGTTACCCCCAATTTTTGTTAAAGAAGTACTTTTGAATGAAATGGTAGAAAATTTTTCTACATTAAACATATCCTCACTTTTCAGGTGATTATCACGCATTTCCAAATCAGTGTTGATACTTGGAGATTCAATCGTAATTTCAAAAACAGCATCTGACAAATCGTCCTTTGATGCGGTTATTTTACCATCAAATTTTTTGAAATACCCATCTACTTCCGATATTCCGTGATGCTCGGCGATAAAAGTAAATTTCGAATGTCCTTTGTCGATTGTCCACTGACCAAATGAGGCTATTGATGCCAAAATTAAAGAAAATAACAAGGTTACTTTTTTCATGGTTGAAAATGTTTTAGGATGAATTATTTATTGAACTTGATAGATTACAGAATCATTGAATGATACTCTCCTAATTAATAATAAAAGTAAATCATGTAATAATTGTCTAAATAATTAGCTTTACTTTATTTTTAAGGAACAAAACTTGAATATTTAATGGCTGCATCTAAAATTTGTTTTGTGATGGCTACCTCTTTTTCATCTCGGGGCGAATAAATCATCATGTAGGTTTTGGCAGCTCTCGTCCCTGCAGATGCCAAACCATGCAATTCTCCCCAACCTTTTTGAATTACTTCTTTGGTGTCACTCGGACTTAAAATTATGTGCATAGAGCCATCAAAATGATGGATATGTCCAATTTCAGCATGAGAAACAGGTACTATTGATTGATTTCCCGAAGCTGAATCTTTCAAAAAGATGCCAGGGTTATGAATTTCTAAATAACTGTTTTTGAAAATTAACTTCCCGTCTGAATTGGCAACGGAAACATCAAACACATCTGACTGTATTTTCCTAATAGCTTCAGTATTGTGTTGGTCGGTTTGTCTATGTGGCACAGCAAAGGGTGCTATAGTTGGTTTAGTCCCTATTCGTTTGGGTAAATTTTGAAGGCTTTTAATATCCCCTTTTTCCCCAATATAAGGTTCTATTCTTTTCCAATCAGTACCAGACTTCAAAGCTTTGTTCATGTTTTGCACCGATTTAAAACCTTCCACTGTATGTGGCAAACCACCTAAGCCCAATGCTACCCATTGTTTATATTCTTCATAATCAGTTTCAGAAAGGTAATTTTTAACATAGGAACCAATAGTTTGTTTTTGTGTTCCAATACTTTCAATGTATAATTCTACTTCGTCACCAACTTTGAGATATTTTGGTGGTTTTTGACCAAGACCAACTCCAGATGGTGTACCTGTAGCTATAATATCGCCTGGTAGAAGCGTCATGTGTTGGCTGATGTAACTTATAAGATTGGCCAATTTAAAAATGAGGTCTTTTGTGTTGGCTTGCTGGGCAATTTTGCCATTTACTTTTAGCCACATTTTCAAATTTTCAGAATTATCAATGTTATCAGATAATACTAAATACGGTCCCACTGGAGCAAAAGTATCAGAACTTTTACCTTTATCCCACTGCCCCCCATCTTTTTTCAATTGCCATTCTCTTTCACTTACATCGTTTATAATGGAATAACCCGCTACATAGGACATTGCTTCTTGCACGGTAACATAGCTTGCTTTTTTACCTATCACCACAGCTAACTCTAACTCATAATCTGTACTTTGTGAATTTTTAGGGATTAATACGTCGTCGTATGGGCCTGAAAGTGCGGAAGAAGACTTCAAAAAAATTACTGGCTCTCTTGGGATCGGAATAGAAACACCTTGTCCTGGTCCCTCTTTTACGTGTTCTATATAGTTTAATCCAATTGCAATAATTTTTGAGGGACGAGCTACTGGAGAACCCATTCTAACATTAGTACCCACTTTTTTACATTTTGCAGCATTTTTTGTCAACCATTGTTGAAGTCTTTTAACGCCATTTGTTGCAAAGAATTTTTCATTGAAATCTTCCCCAAAATCAGAAACATCAAGTCGATTTCCAGCAGGATATTCTACAGCAGGTTTTTCATTTTCAAAATTTCCAAAACGAAAAAGTTTTATTTGGGTATGTTCAAGCGATTGAGCAACAAGAAGGACATTGGCTCCCATCAAAATCATAGAGATGAATAGCAGTTTTTTCATTAATAGCATGGATTAATTGAGACTAATATTTGCTATGACAAAGCAATCAGTATTCCAGCAATTAATTATTATACTATTTCTATAAATAATAATACAAATTACAATACACTGCTATTTGTTAATTGATTCCGATACTCAAGCGGAGTAAAGGTTGTGTGGTTTTTAAAAAAACGATTGAAATAAGGAGTATTTTCAAAGCCTAGTTTTAAGGCTATCTGGGCAATGTTAAGGTTCGTGTGAATCAGATAAGATTTTGCTTCTAAAATCATTTTGTCTTGAATAAATGATGAAGCAGTTTTGCCAGTTTGGTTTTTAATTGATGTATTAAGATTATTGGGATTGATATTTAATAAAGTAGCAAAATAACTAACAGATGGTATTGAATCTTTTTTCCCTTCGGCTAATTGTAGAAAATAGTTATCTATTTCTTTTTTAAAACATTGAAAAAGGCTTTTATCAATTTTAATCTGCGGGGAATATTTTTCAATTCTTTGGTTATAAATTCTCCTTATTTTATGTAGATAAATGTCTAATAATAATTTGATAAGTTCAAGTTTATCTTCTTTATCTGAATATATTTCCTCTATCATTTCATCAGATAGTTTTTTCAAAACCAAAGATTCGCTTTCAGTAATAGGAAGAATATGTTCGGACTCATTGCTAAAAAAAGGATATTTTTCAGCATAAAGACGATTAGTTACATCTATATCAGCAAATTTGGCTGAAAAATAAACGACATTTCCATAGAGTTTTCCTTTTCTCTCCCATGATTCTAACTTACTTGGACAACTAAAAACTAGACAATTTTTGGTTATTTCTTGTTTTTTCCCATTGGTAAATGACTGAATCTCTGAGTCTGAAAAATGAATCACTCGATAAAAATTAGCTCTATAAAGTGGCATATAAAAAAGCCTTTCATCTGGTTGGTCTTCGAGTTTCATACACATGATTTCGGGATGAAAAGGTTTCCCTATACCATATACATCAAAAAAATCAGTAATTGATTTTAAAAAAGGGATATGCCCTTGAAGATTTTTCATTAAAATTAAATTCCCAATTGAAGACTTATTAAGATTTACCAATAATAGAACGAATAGAAACAATACAATTCAAAGTTCTAAGTCCAATATATGTGTAATATTAGCGAAATGTTTTTCCATTCACGATTTTATAAACGCAAAAATCTCTGCAAGTCAAAACAACTTACAGAGATTGAGGAAAAAAGTTTCTATTGTTGTCCATAAACAAGTAACGAAGCTTTTGCAATGGTATTCATATTAATGACCATTCCCGTTAAAGCTGGACTGGCATTTTTCTCTAATTGTATTGGTGCTTTAAGTGCAAATACGGTAATAATATAGCGATGTACCTCTCCTACAGGTGGACATGGCCCAACATAACCAGGTGCTCCTGCATCATTGTTTCCATTAGCTGCTCCTTGTGGTAAATCTTGACCAGAAAAGTTGCCGGCATCTGATTTGAGTAGAGTTATACTTGCTGGAATATTATAAACCATCCAATGCCAAAATCCACTTCCGGTTGGTGCATCCATATCATACACTGAAATTGCAAATGCTTGGGTTTCTTTTGGTGCATTTTCCCAATGCAATTCTGGTGAAATATTATCACCTTTACAGCCCATAGCATTACCTAATTGCCTGTTGGTTATTTGTCCACCCAAATCATTACTTCTTAAAGTAAATGTCTGTGACTCTGAAATATTTGTCATAAAAACGGTTATGATTAAAGTTATTACTAAATGTTTCATTTTTAAAATATTAATGTGTTGCTTTTACTGTGATTTTAGCAGACGCTAAGGTTTTTGACCCAATAGTAGCTTTTACAATTGAGGGAGTTGAAGCACTTGATAATCCTAAAGTATTAGAGCTTAGAGCGTAAACCGTAATTTCATAATTGTGTGTTTCTCCAACTGGTGGACAAACTCCTACATAGCCTGCAACCTGAGCATCTGTTTGTGTTTGTAAAGCACCTTGGGGGATATTTGCACCAGAAAAATTTCCAGCGTCTTGCAATAAAGTAGTTGTATTTGTAGGAATATCAACTAAAAGCCAGTGATTAAAGCCTGCTCCTGAATTAGCATCTTTATCAAAAATTGTTACTGCAAAACTTTTAGTGCCATTAGGTGCATTTTCCCAACTTAATTGAGGTGATTTGTTTTCTCCAGTACAACCCCCAAAACCATTTGCATATTGTGCATTGGTCATAAAAGTAGTTGTAAACTCTGTACTTTTTAATATAAATATAGCATCAATATTGTTATCCTTTGAGCAAGCTGTAATACTCAAAATAATTCCTGCAATAATAGCAGTATGCAAAATTCTAAACTTCAGTTTGTACATATACCTTCTTTTTTTAATTAGATACAAAGGTAAAATGTAGGAAAAAGAGAAAATGTTGCTAATCGTTCAAATTCTATGGTTAATGAACCAAATGTCGTTTTTGATATTGTTTTGGACTAATTCCATAAACTTGCTTGAAGGATTGTGAAAAACTTGAAGGGTTCTCATAGCCAACTTTATAAGATACGTCACTGGGATTTTCCTTACATAAAAGCATAGATGCCGCAATTTCCATTTTTCGTTGTAAAAAATATTGACTTGGCGAGGTGTTGTATAATTTGATAAATCGTCTTTTAAAGGTTGAAATACTGATATTGCACAAAAAAGCTAATTCTTCTAATGTAACGTTATTAACGATGTTTTTCTCTACAGCATTTTTTATTTCAAAATCAGCTGTTCCGGTTTGTTTTAACGCTTGAAAGTTCAATATATAGTAGGGATAATTTTCAAGAAGATACAGCATAAATTCTTCAAATTTTAGCAATAATTTTTCCTGTGAAGCGAAACCGTTTCTTTGTATTATAAAACTCAATGATATGATATAGTTTTTAATAAAATCGTCTTTCTCTAAAACTATAAAAGGATTTTTAAGTTTGTCTGTTGCAGTTTTAAAACGCTCAATTAATGATGTATATTTAACAAAAAAATTAGTCAGTGCAACATCATCAAAAAAGAATAAGATACTACAATAGTCATTTTCCATTGATAACTTTTCTGTCATTAAGCAATTGCCTGATGAAAGAATCGCTATTTGTTCGTTGTTAATAATTGTTGTTTTATGAGCATAGCTCAAAACTTTCTTCCCTGTTTGTAAAAAACTGATAAGATTATGCTGTAACAAAATTTTATTTTTCAGTGCTTTCCTATCGGACGAATGCTTATATATAAAAAATGAGTTATTGGGCACTTTTTCTACCTCTTTTATTATGATTTGTGGTAAAGTAATTATATCTGTCATTTCAATTATTTCTATCCTAAAATTTCAATTTTAGTTGTGAATAGTTGGAAGCTTGAAAATATGGAATTTATAATTCTGTCAATACAAATATAGAACAAAGGTTTCTTGAAAAACAACAATTCACTTACTGATTAGTAATCGTTTTTTGCTTTTTTGAATATTGCTTTGTTAATTAAAAGACTGCCTAAATTTTAATGGGTGAAACGTTGGTTTTTATCTTGAATAACCTACTAAATGATTGTGAATTTTAAAGCCTAATTCGAAAGTAATTCCACCTACAAATAGTAATATTGTAAATAATTGGAACTGAAACAACAATCAGCTCCAATTATTATATTAATTCTACGCTTCATGCAATAGCAAACAATCCCATGGTTGCAAGGTTCTTTTTAAGATTAATAAACTTTTGGTATTCACTTTTATTTTCTCTTTTTTAGTAGCAAAGGCTGCATTTTTCAATATTGTTGTTTGTTCTCGTGTTGGGGGCTCTGGTTTACCCATTTCTTCCCATTTTTTGAAAGCGAAACCATGATTGCGGTCAAGTGTTTCAAGAATAAATACTGACGAAGGTTTAAGTCCATTAATAGTTAAGGATAAATATCTTGGAGTTCCTGTATTCAAAACTTTTTCTACATCACCATCTACAACATCTTTACGCTCTGCAGGGTAATGATATATTAACGAAGTAATTTTCCCTGATTTACTATGACGAGTAACAATTAGACCTTCTTCTTTATGTAAAATTTCGTCACCTAATTGATTAAGCATACGATACGCATGAAAAGTCGGCTTTACAATTCCTTGATAATTAATCATGCCAAAACCTCCATGCCAGATTGTTTCCCCTGCTCCTTTTTCTTCAAAAATGTCCGTAAATGTCCAATAAGATAAGGAATCGGTTAGTCCAATACCATCTAAATTTGCTTTTACAATATATGCTCCTGCTTGCAAACTATCATGGGTAGTATCTCTTGATGATGGACTGCTACTCCATTCTGTACAGTGCAATTCAGCATTTGGATAAGCACTTGCTTTAATTGTTCTCTGCAACCATTCTAAATCTTCTTTGGTGGCATTTACCTGTCTAACTCTTCCACCTCCTTTACCAGTCATTGGGTCTAAGGCCCAGTCGGTTGGATAAGGATGTGTTGAGATAAAATCAATAGGTAGGTTTTCCTTCTGGCAATAATTTAAAAAATCTTTAATCCATACGCCACGCCACTCTAGTGTATTAATATCGTTTACGGTAAGGGTTTTGTGTTTGGTTTTGTCTTCTACTTCACCATCGAAACGTTCATCAGGAACAAAATTGCTAGTCGAAGGTCCTCCTACTTTCAAATCATTATCTATAGCTTTAATAGCATTTACGGAGGTTTTATATAATTCAAAATATTGTGACTTTGTACCATCCCAAAAACCTTTTAAATCAGGCTCATTCCAAACTTCAAAATACCATGTTTTTACTTCAGATAAGCCATAGCGACTGATACAATGTTTTGTAAATTCACTTACTAATGCTGCCCATTTAGCTTGATCTTTAGGAGGAGAAACATACCCTTTCCACCAAAACTGTTTAGCTTCTGTACTAGCCATATCTTTTGGCATAAAACCCAATTCAACAAAAGGTTTTACGCCAATCTCCAGCATTCTATCAAACAAGTCGTCGATATATTGCCAGTTGTAAAAAGCTTTACCATTTACTTCTTTATAAACACACATATCTTCATGAAAAAGCCCATGAAAACGGCAAAAATCAAACCCACAATGTTTTTTTGCTAATGCTAATTGCTCTAACCAACCAGCTCTCAAACCTTCATTGGCACGTCCTGCACCTACACATTTACTCCAGAATTTAGTATATTTTTTTCCTTTTGTTTTTATATCTACTTGTACACTTAAATTTGGAACAAAATTCCCAGCTTTTAAAATTGGAGGAACCAATAGGGTTCCAGTTGCTGTCAACAAGCTATTTTTGATAAAAAGTCTTCTCTCCATTGGTCTTGATTTATATTTTTTAATATACTTTATTGATAATCTGATATTATTTTGTTGCTTCTGTCCTCAAAATTTTTCCTTTTTCCATTTCAACAATTTTTACATTTACTTTCCCATTTTCAAATAAATTTTCAATCATAATTTCTTGCTCTCTACCATCTTTTAATGTTACTTTAAAATGGTTTCCATTTAATGCTTCTATTTTTTTAAGCACAGATTCCTTTTCATAAGGCTCTAGTAGCGTTAAATAACTAATTTCTTTCCCTTGAGTTCTGAAACTAACAGTCTTTCTTACTTGGTCATCTTCTCCAACGGGACTATCACCACCAATACTTGCAACAAATCTGATGGCATTTAATCCTGTTAAATCTATACTGATGATACTTTCTTCGTTAACATTTTCAGGTTCTGCTGCCAAAGCTTCTGAGAATAGTTTCCCAGCAATAGTTATGTTTCCACCTTTATAATCTTGACTGGGAGAAATAGTTGGAATGACATTAGTCGTTGTTACTTTTAATTGTGATAAAGGGATTTCTTTCCCTTTGCTATTGATTATTTTAGCCCCAGCCCAAAACAAAGTATTTTGTTTTGCTGTCTTGAGTTTTTTGATTTTTAATTGTAAAATCTTTGTGTTTTTTACTGAAACATCTATCTCTCCACGACCCAAAATCCATGTTCCCAAAGTATCCATTGCTAATACTTTATTATCGGCAACTACTTGATAAGCAATTTTTTTATTAATGTTATAGGCCTCAGCATAATGACCAAGGCGTAAAGTAGATTTTTGTGGCCAAAGACAATAGGCATCTATATTTAGTATACCTGATTCTTGATAGCCATTAAAGCCACCACTTTCCCAGCTCTGTCCTGACTCAACTTTTAGGGTTGAACGGACTTTACCAATCCCATTTACTGCATAATTATTTACATTCGTGATAAACTGTCCGCTACTTAATGGATTGTTATCAAATTGAGGCTCTTGGTTAATAAAGGTTAAACTAGCATCCGCTTTTGCTCCACGAAGGTGTAATAAATTATCAAAAGTATGTGGTTTATCAGCTTTCAAGTAATCTGCCAAAACAACATAATCGTCTGTTACAATCATAAGCCTTCTTTGTAAAATGGCTTCGCTGTACGCTGTAACTTCTGCTACATTAGGATGTTGCTTAGGAACTGTAACAAAAGGGGCATCACCCGCTTTTACTTTATCAATTTGGGCATAGCCCCCAAAATAAGGTGGGTTACTCCATCTTGCATTTGTTTCAACAGCCATTGCTTGCATCATTTTTCCAGTATGAAAAAGCAGTGGGTTCGTTTCTTGTGGCTCTTGCATTTTACCATCAACTACAACCATATTATGTGCCATCGAAGGTTGTACCCACCATTTATACATATATGATCCATAACCAAACCAACTTGTTTCAGGATTCCAAAAGCTACGCCCATATCGCATTAATGAAAGTAAACTAGCTCGGTCAAAATGACCGTGATAACTTCCATGTGTTCCATATTTCATCGCTACTTGGATTTGCTCTTTTTGTTCTCTTCCCTCTTTTTGCGAACGCAAAACGGACACGCCAGCATTGTCTGAATGGGTAGATAAAGTATAAAGTTTTGGTGTATTTGCAGGTAAGTCTGGAATACCATATAGTAAATCACGATGTTCACTTTGCTTTATAACAGCAGCATAATTAATGTCTCTAAAGGCAAAATAGGCTATTTCAAAAGGTCCGCTACCAACTTTTTGTTCATGTCCATCGCCCATCCCAAACATAATTCCACGATAGTCAGGATAAATGGTGATGGCATCCCACATATCTTTCAATGTCACATAATTTCTTTTAATAGGGCCAAATTTTCCAAAAGCCATTCCTTGAAAATTTTCATATTCAAATGGTCTCAACCCTACATTTTGGGTTAAAGCCACAGGTATTTTTTCATTTAGAAAATCTATCCCAAAAGGTTTTGCTGCCAAAGCTAAAGCAGTCATGTTTTCAACACAACCTACATTATAACTTAATGAAACTTCGTACCACCAGCCGTCGTCCATCGTCCCATATCTTACATGGTCTTTTATGCCACCTGTATTGTTCATCAAGTAATTAAAATGATAAAAATCTTGTAGTACCAAAGCACATTGTGCTGCTGGACAAAGGTTAAAAACACTCCAGTTAGAAATACCGCCATCTCCCATACTTTCTTCTATGGTATAGATAAATAATCGTAAGCTATTTTCTATCAAATGTTTATCTGCTGATGACAATACACCTGAATCTTTGATTAAATCATAACTTCGAGCTATGCCTTCCCAAAAACCACCTTCTTGTGGAATGCCTTGACTATTGGCATGAAGAGTTGTCGGATAGGCTGTTGGTGCCGAAAGCCTACGTAATAACAAGGCTAATTTTTTGGCATACTTTTTCTCACCTGTAAGCTTATACGCAATGGCAACTGGCCAGAAACGTTGTTCCAAATAAGACTGATATACAGCCATTGACCCTTCTCCTTTGATATTTCCAACAGGCGTTTCTGGTACTTGAAATTCATCTGCTTTACGAATGTATTCAGTGGCTTCTTTTTTTGCCCATTCGTATTTTTGTGTTTTTTCAATTACTTCTTTCCAACCCGCTTCTTGATGCACCAAGAATGAGCCTTCTAGCTTTTTAACCGTGATAAAATCAATACTGCTAGTAATTCCATTGCTAGTAGCCGCCACTAAAGTTTGTGTTTCTTGTGAACCTTGTGGTGCTATTTCTGGAATATTTACATAAACATCGACTCGTTTTTCTTCGCCTGCTTGTAATGTGATAAAAGAAGGTTCAACCCTAGCCGACATGCCCTCCCAACCTTTTTTTATAAAGGAAAGGTTTACGATTTGTGTTTTGTCAGAACTATTTCCAATTAATGCAGTGTAATGAACGGCACTATCAGCTGTACCCGCTTTTGAAACGACGGTGGCATCAAAATAAAGTGGATTGCCTTTTATTAATTTAACATTTCGAAAACGAATTTTTGCGTCTGACTTTTCTTGAATATACTGACCTTTAAAGGTTATTTTTTTAACATATTTCAAAAAAAACGCTTGTCCTCGGTTATAATTAAAAGCCGAAAAAGGAACGGTTAAAGTATGCCATCCTTTCCCTTGCACTTTCAGGTTTGCGGTAGTAGAGTCTGGTAAGTTATGTCGGTTATCTTGTTTGGGAATATGAATAGTGATTTGTGTTTCGAACAAAGATTCTTTTTCTACATAAATGTCGATTTGAAGTCCATGCCAGTATCTAGCGTCAATTACACCGTCATGCTCTTGCATCAAACCTCTTTGATACCAACCTTTCGTGCCTTCTGGAACGGTAAAAATAGCTTTACCTGATGTTGAAAAATTTAGTATTTCATCAGTTTGTGAAACACCTTGCCAATTATTAAGAGGAAGATTTAGCCAAGCAGGATTCTTTGGATATAATCCATTTTGAGCAAACAACTGAATTGACAAAAGTAAAAGAAATGCAATTTTTGAAAAATGTTTTTTATGATTCATTAGGTTTTCCTTGTGAATTTGAGTGATGAAAATTATTTAAAAAAGACTCTCATATATTTGTTGATTTGGAGTTCCGTCAAATCATTTTAAGTGATTTTTTAAACACATAATTCTTTTTCAAAAGTTATAAAAGCCAAATGACTTCTGTAACCTCTGAAAAAGAATTGCATGATTTTACCAAACGTAGAGGATACTTTAACCTTTCCTTTCAGTAAATCTTTTAGTTATTGTATAATTACTTTTACGATAAAATGTCTATTTCCAGAAACAACTTTTAATAAATAAACCCCAGCAGTAAACTTATTAGTTAGGAAAGTAAATCGCTCGTCATCATTAGGCTGTTCTAACGTATGGCTTAATACTTCAACGCCACTGATATTGGTCAGTGAGATAGTTGTTGTTAAACCCTGAGTACCCTTAATTTCAACTGTCCCTCTGTCTCCAGTAATCGGATTTCCTAACATCGTGGCTTCTAAGACAGAAGACGGTTCTTCAGCCGCTACCGAAATCCTAGCATTTGAAATTACAGCTGGTTCGGTTCCAGCAATTAATTGCCCTTGATAATAGACAGATACTTTTTCATTCAAAACCATTTCAATATTACTCAGATAAGAATAATCATTTAATTGATTAAAATTACTCCAGTCTGTTTTAGCAATGCGATATTGAATATTCCCAGTACTACTTGATGGATACAAAATACCAACACTTGGTTTTACTGATATTTCCAGATAATTATCAGCTCCTTCTTTCACAGGACTAAGGCTCGTGAATTGTCCTTGAATATTTGAATTTCCCAAAAGAGCGTAATCCAAGTAATAATTCAAAGCTACTGTCCCTTCCTTAGTAAACCAGTAACGTACTTTTAAATCGCTATAATTTACAGGAATATTTCCTTCATTATTAATTTTCAGATAAGTACTGATAGTGTTTGTATTGGCTGACGATTTACTTTGGGTATAGACTTTAATTTTCAAGTCAGTTGGAACTACAGCTGGCTCTGAACCATAAATTAATAACCCGTTACGATACAAAGTAATGTGGTCATTGAAAGTGTATGCACTTGCATTGATGTGTGAGTAATCATCCCCTTCTGATAAATTAGACCAGTCCGTATTGGCAAAACGAGATTGAATTACCCCAGAATTTGAATTGGCTGATAAATTACCCGCTGATGTTTCAAAACCGTATTCTATGTAACCAAAAGCTCCTGTCCGTGGATTTGGTAAGGCTACATATTTCATTTTTACTTTGCTGTTTCCTAACTGAGCGTAGTCTATCCAAGTATTAATTTCTTTGAAGTTTTCAGCCGTAAACCAATACCTAACAGTCAGTTCACTATAAGGCACAGCAACTGAGCCTTCGTTGATAATCGTTAGATTAGGTTTAATCTGATTATTGCTAAGGTTATTATCACTATCTTGATACTTCACTTTCAATACAGAAATGACCATTAAAGATTGGCTAACATCCGTCGCTGGATTGTACAAATTACTTCCAGTTTGTGAGGCTGTAATCGTTGTTGTTCCTGCACCAATGATATGGATTTTATTGGCAACAATTTTAGCGACTGAAGTATCTGAACTACTATAACTAACAGTTAAGCCTGAGCTTGCTAATGCTCCAGCATCAAAATCTGCATCGAAAATAGTTTTATTTGCTAAAGCATTGAAAGTAATACTTTGTGAAAGTTTCGATACGGTTAAAGATTGGCTAACATCCGTCGCTGGATTGTACAAATTACCTCCAGTTTGTGAGGCTATAATCGTCGTCGTTCCTGCACCAACGATATGGATTTTATTGGCAACAATTTTAGCGACTGAAGTATCTGAACTACTATAAGTAACTGTTAAGCCTGAGCTTGCCGTTGCTCCAGCATCAAAATCTGCATCGAAAATAGTTTTATTTGCTAAAGCATTGAAAGTAATACTTTGTGAAAGTTTCGATACGGTTAAAGATTGGCTAACATCCGTCGCTGGATTGTACAAATTACTTCCAGTTTGTGAGGCTGTAATGGTTGTTGTTCCTACACCAACAATATGGACTTTATTAGCAACAATTTTAGCCACTAAAGTATCTGAACTACTGTAAGAAACTATTAAGCCTGAACTTGTTGTTGCTCCAACCTCAAAATCTGCATCACCGATAGTTTTGTCTGAAAGTGAATTGAAAGTGATATTTTGTGACAGAATATAATCATTACTTAATGTAAATGAACCCAAACTATTGATTCCCGAGAAATTGACAATTTTGTTCGTTGATGTAGATGATTGTGGACCAACAAATGAACTAACATTTTTCCAAGTACTATTTTCTGAATTATAATTCATTAATTGAACATCAGCAAAAGGGTTAAAGTCTGTATTGCCTTGATCATCGTTATAAGCAAACTGTAAATTTGTCAGGGACGCAATTGCTGGTGTAATCGTCCAAGTACGATTCAATGCTTTTGAAGGCACTAATAAACCTGATGGAACATTTCCTTCTTCTACTCCTACTGTAAAAATCGTTTCTGTACTTGGCGTAACTGTAACAGGATTATAACTACTATTGGATGTACCTATCCAGAAAGGTGTAGTTACATTCGCCGAAACCAATTGCTTGTAAATGGCATTAGGTGCTAATGAAAACCAAACACTATTCGTCGAACTAGTTCCATTAGACGATACTGGAGTTATTGTTAAGTTCAATGCAAAGATAGACTCGTCAATCACTCCACCGTTTGCTACATTAATCGCTACAGTTTGTGTAGGCATTGCTTTTAGCATACGTACATTTCTTCCTAATTTCAACGTTCCAGTACTTCCTACATTTAATATTAAATTCTGTAATGGCGAGGGGCTTGAGGTATTATTTACAGAATAAAATACAAATGAAGTAGCTGATACATCTAACGTTCCGTTAACATTATAAACGATGTCTCCAGATTGTGCTGTTGGTGCTGTAGATGCGTTATAAACATTATGAAATCCACAATTGGCATTGGTCAATTTTAAGGTTTTCCCTGCATTAATTGTTAAAGATTTCGTTGTTGAATTGGCTGAATTATTCTGTAGGGTAAAACCTGTTGATGGAGATGAATTGAAATTATTAAAATTCATATCAACATCCATAATGATGGACTGTGCCGAAGAACTGTTAGGCTGAAAACGTGCCAAGAAAACTTTACCAGAACCCGTAAAAGTAATCGTTCCTGAACCGGTGGTGTACATACGAATACTTTCGCCTGAAGTTCCCGTTGATGCACCCCCTAATTGTCCATCAATAACGATAAAAGTGTTTGTTCCTCCTATATTCAAGGATTGTACACTTCCTCCTGCAGTGGTTGAACCTTTGATAATTCCTGATGGTAAAATAGAGAGATTTTTTGCTGTACTTAGATTGTTGCTCATAGTCCATGTTCCACCAACTGCCAAATCACTGTTTGCTGTTACTGCTTGCGAGCTAGTCATTGTGCCATTCATCATCATCGACCCCGCAACTGTTAAAGCAATTGTTTCTGTTAAAGTACCTCCAGACTGAACGGTTAAGTTTTTACAATTACCTCCCGTAGTAGCCAATGTAACAGTATGACCAGATAAAATATGAACATTAATACTAGCTGTAGGTGCAGTAGTAGCTGTTCCACTGTATCCCCCAGCCCCATTGGAAATATTCCATACTCCACCATTCCAGTTCATTGTTCCCGAAGAAACGTAATCACCAGCGGCAATGCCTGTTACAACAAGCGTTTTTACAACGTCATTGGCAGCATTATAAGTCCAGTTTCCTTCTTGAGAGGCAGTAATGGTTGAAATCCCTGCACCAACAATGTGTATTTTGCCATTTATAATAGTGGCAACACTTGTATTTGAACTTGTATAAGTAATAGATAAACCCGAATTCGTTGTGGCATTTGGGTCGAAATCTGCAGCAGTAGTGCTTGTACTCGGTAAAGCAGGAAAAGTAATTACTTGTGATTGATAACTAGCTGCTGTTGAATCAAAGTAAAACCAGTTTACATTAACAGCACCTTTGTACACCAAAAAGAGATCTTGAATACCTGTTAATCCTGATATTTTACAAGAATCAGTAGCCCAATTTTGCCATGCTCCTGTTACAGAAAGATTTATTTTCCCTACTAATGGCCCTGATACACTACCTGTTCTAATTTCAACAGAAGTACTTGTTGTTGGAATAGCATAGCGAATGTAAAATTTAGTTGCTCCTACACTTTTAAAATCCACCTGATTATATCTGGTATAATCACCTGCACCAACAAAGCTTAGGTTTTTATCGCCATCAATATCATTAGTATTTTCTGTTTGTATACCCGATTGGGATGAATAACTTTCCGCTTCAATTCGCTCATAGGGATTTACAGAACTAAATGTATTACCTACTAAATTGATGTAAGCAATATCCAGTTCAGACAAAGCTACATCTACTTGAGTTTGACTAGTATTTGCATATTGTGAAGCATATTTAGCCAAGGCTAATTTTTGAATAAAAATATCAAATAAATTATGGCGATAAAAGCCTACTTTTTCGAGTATTGACACATTAGCAACCGTAGTTGATGATGTTGCAAAAGCTTCCATCTCCGCAACTTTAGTATTAAGGCTTGTCTTGTTTACTCCTGATGGAATGGTAGTATCATCTGCCAATAAACCTCCTGTATCACTGGCAGAACCAATATAATACACCTTGGAGGTACTTGGTGAGAGCGTCATATTAGCAGTTAATGTTATTGTATTTCCTGTAGCAATATCATACGCACTTAAACCAACCAAAGAAGCAGGAACTACAATCGTTTTTGTTAAATCTTTAGTGGTATTCATTCCCACCAAGTATTTACCTATTTGTAATTGATAGAAATCTAAAAGTTGGCGATCTGTAATGTAGGCAGATGTTCTGTTGTAAGACACATAAGGGTCTTGTTGTCCGCCATAGGCACTTTGTGGCTTATCGGGGGCATCGCCTGACTGCGAACCACTTGCAGAGGTAGGACGAGTAGCAAAACCTGTTCCTGCTCGATAATACTCTATTACGTCTGGGCGTAGCTCTATTTTTCGCTCGGTAGTGGGATTAATATAATGAACTTTTGCAAGCTTATTAACTGCATAAGCTCTGGAAAATAAAGTGACAAACAATTGTTCAGTTCCATTTTTGATGGCAATTACTCCGTTTTCTTCATCAGCGGCCACATAGTCTGGCTGGTTTGGTGAAGATGGCATTCTTGCAGTACTTGTCTTAGTAGCTAAAGTATCTAACACCTCTGGTAAAAAGTGAAGCCATGTCAGTTTAGGGTCTTCGGCAAGTAAATTACTTAATTTACCATCTTCTGCCATTTGTTTAATATAACCTATTGCTTCAGTATCTTTAGTTTCAGCTGCAACCCATGGATTACCATAAAAAGGTTCTCCTGGCAAATAGGTGTTTCTCCAGCAAATTACGCCTTCTGAAAGAATACTACGTTTACCGTTGTTTATAGAAGGGTAAGTAAATAAAGCCTGTGTTTTGGTATGTTTTAATGCTAAATCCAAAAGACGCATATCGCCTTTACCTACTCCATAAGTAGTAATAGTAGGATCTTTTTTGGACATATAAAAAAACTCCATAATTTTATTGGCTAAATTCCCATAGCAATCTGGAGAAACCCAGCCAGGTTCATGACTTGTCCCTTTGGGGGTCATAAAATAAAAACCCGCAGCTTTAGTTGAAGAAGCAGGATTCCCAAGCGTTGGCATACTACTAGTTAAATTAGTCATTGCCCCTGTAAACTGCTCTATTCCACATGCTTCTAAAACATGGTGAAAAGTAATGGCAGGAAATGCACCATAAGTAGTAGGGTCTAATTTTGACATAGCGAGAGCGGCTCCATAAACAGACATGGCCGCTTCCATTGTTTGGTTGGTTACAGCATCACGACGATTTACTACGCCAAAATCAAAGCTTGCTTTAAATATCTTTAACCACTGAACTCTGCGAGTAAGCCCAGAACCACCACCCAAATCTACTACATCGTCCAACCCTGTCAATTGGTCGTACACGATATAAGCCCCATAAGCAGAACGTCCAAATGCACCGCCCCAAGAAGAGCTTGCGAGGATTGTTCCATTATTGGAATTAATTACATGTTGATCAATCGCATTTCTAATTTTAGTAATAACAGAAGGGTTATGGTAAGCCACTGAATTATCAGGTCGATGATAAGCCTCAGCCAATACTTCTATGGTGTTATAGTAGTTATTGGGATCTGTAACAATACTATTAGACCCAGCTAACAATGAGGTAATTTTGGCTTCATTCCTTTGAATAATTCCAGCCCTAATTGTTGCCATGTCATCAGCAGTTGCAGGTAATGTACTGTAATTAGGCGTATTACCAACTAAATCCTCTGATGGTAAAGTAAATAAAGGATTAGTATGAATATAAGCACGATAAACCCCACAAGTATTAGCATCTAATGTTCGCTGATAACTTGCATAAATATGTGGGGTTCCATAAGCATAGTATCGTCCTGTAGAGCGCAAACGAACTAAAACAGTTTTTTTCCCATCAGTCAATGATTTAGGTAAAGGTACTGTTCTAAAGAAAAAAGCTCCTTGACTGATTACTTGTCCGTCTTGTGTTTTATCCATAAATATTTCTTCATCTCCTCCTGCTCTTAAACCAACCTCTTTACCTTCTACATTTAGCAAAATACGCCCCCCATTGTATTCGTCACCACCAAACTTTATTGTAAAGTAGTTTTGCTTTGTACCATCTACCCTGAGGACAAATGATATTTCACCCCCATAAATACCTACATAACTCCCTTGATAAGGATTGGTTAAATCTGGCAAAAAACGTTTAGCTGTTTGTCCTTCCTGTCCAGTATAAGTATCAACCTTAGCAGGATTATAAGTTGTAAGTCCATGTACGGTTTCACTGGTCGAATTCCCAAATATTACTTCATCAAGATGCTGGGCTTGAAGGGGAATTCTGACACAAAAAGATACCATGAGCATGAGAAATGCTCTGTAAAAATATTTCATAGTTATGTATTGATAAAATTGTTAAAGGAAATTTAGATGATTATTACCTAGACGATAATCCTATGATGATTACTTAGTGTTTAATACAAAAAATGATTATTTATAGATATAAAAAATAGTTTATTGAAGAATAAATAAATTACAAGCAAAATTAATTTTGGAAAGGAATGACTATAACTTTTCACAACACATTACCTTTATCTAAAGCCTATTTGGCAAAAAGTACTAATGTTGACATTGGCTTAATACTTACTTCTTTACTACTAACTACTTGTCCATTTGCCACATTTTCAGCTTTTTGAAAACGTTTAGGAATAGCAACATGGTCAATATTATTGTTGGAATTATTCATTACAATAAAGTAACTACCATATTCTAATTGATAAAAATTAGCTCGTCCAGCATAAGGATTTTCGTCACCAATTTTATATTTCATCCCTGTTGGTATTTTTGCTATTGGTTGTTTTTCACCAGCATGGGCTAATACTAAACCATCTGGATAGTTTAATCCTCCATTTCCAAAAGCCATATTGGTATAATTTGGTACAGAATAGGTATTGCCACTATCCTCAAATTTTTCATCTACTGCTACAGTAGCGATATTATTATAATTCGGTGTGATATAATGTACCCTAGCCAAATTATTGATAGCACTTCTGGCACGCCAATACAGTGAAGCATATAATATTTCTTGGTTATTTTTGATCACAACTACCCCATCTTCTTCATCTGAAAACACCAAGTTAGGCTGTTTCCAGCCTAACGGCATTTCATCACTTAGTGGTTGGTGGTCTTTAATTTTCTCATATTGCTCTGGTACTGGCAATAACCCTGCTGTTACTCTAAAACCTTGATTTTTCATTTGTTCATCTAATACCGCAAAAAATTGATTTTCCATCAACATTTTTTGGGAATAAGCCACTAATTTAGGGTTCATAGTAGCGGTTGCTATTTGGAAAGGTCCACCATCCCATGAAGGGCGCTGTGCATAACAGACATCGCCAGGATAATGGCTGTCTCGCCAACCAACTATGGTTTCCATACGCATTGCTTGATTGCCCTCATTATCGACAGTTGGGTACCTGAAATAGGTTCTTGCCAAAGCTATTTTTTCTGCCTGTATTTTAATTTTGGCATCACCATTAGGCACTAAGTCAGATTTTGTAGCTTCTAAAATCTCGGCTACCCAGTCTAATACTTCGCCGTAATTGCCTACATAGCCCAATTCTTTGGTTAGTCCTTTGGCTGTTAATTGCCAATAATCATTCCCAGCTGTTTTTGTTGGCTTACCCTGTTGGTCATCACTACTCAACCAAGGTTCTAGCCCTACAGATTCATATAAATAGTGGAGTACTTTATTTTCATCTGATGCCTTTTCTGGAGCAACAACTTGTAACCCTTTATTGGCATAATATATCCCGTAAAGGTCATTAATCATCGATTGATTGGTATATAAACGACGGTTTTGTTGATGACTTACACGGCAATCAACTAACATTGCCGTGTAAGCTTCTTTACGGCTTATTGTTAATGCAGATACATTTTCTTTGAAAGATGAAACTAACTCATTGCGTAATAAATAAATAATTTGCCCGCAAATACCTAAACCAAACCAATCGGCATTCCATGTTGCTGGGTCTGAATATGCCAATTTTGGATTTTGCAAATACTTTTTATACAATTCGTCTATGCCTTTCAAGCTAACTTTTACTACTTCTGGATTATGATATGCCAGCGACCATTGCGTATGATATGCCTTAGCCAGAAACTGCATTTGTACTTGTGAAAGCGGTTTGCTTGCTTTAAGTAAACCCGAAATTTCTTTGTTCACTCGTTCTTTAAGAAGTGTTAATACCTCTTCATTTGGTGATTTTCTATTTTTGCTTGCAGGTGCTGTTCCTTGTTTTTCCTTTTTATCAGGTACAAAGTCTGGATTGGTATGGGCATAAATGGCATAAATACCTCTGGTGGGTTCTACCATATCTTTTTGGTATTTATCCCAAGTTTGTCCATAGCCCCAAATCGGGCCATTACTCCTAATTTCTACTTGAATCTGACTTTTACCTTTGGTCAAAGACAATGGTAAGGGTGTGGTAGTGTAAAAAAAGCGGTCGTTATAAAAAGGGGCATCGCTACCAACATCTAGCATATCAACATCTCCTAAATGTCTTGAACCTATTTGCTTACCTTCGCAAACCAAGTACAAACGGTTTTGGGTTATATCATTTCCCCAGAATTTACTAGTAAGGTAATTAGGTTTATCTTTATCCACTTTCAAGGTAAATGATACCGTACCACCTGTCCACGATGGTGTTTGGGGTGGCAATAAAACAATAGCGGATTGTTGTAAGCCCCCTTCAACGAGTTTGGTATTTTGGCTTTTTAGTTGATGTACCTTTTCAGTATTATTATCACCAAAATATAGCTTATCTGTAACTTGAGCCATGATTGAAAGGGTTGAGAACCAGAATAAAATCGTTAGTATCAAGCATCTATTTAAATAATAATTAAGTCTCTTTTGCATATTATGAATCATTTTATTGATTGAGATAAATTCAAGAAATACCTTAAAATGATAGGAGCATTTAATAAATGCCCCTATACACATATTGGTTAATTTATAGCACTGTAAGATTATTTACTAGCAGAAAGCTGCCCTCTTACAATTCCATTTGGAAACTTTTTGGTATGAATAACATAATACCATTTACCATTTAAAAGGTCTGCTTCTTCTTTTTCATTAAAAGCTTCTTTTGTTCCAGCAATTGCGTAAGTGGTGCTATCTGTAGGATTCAACAATTTGGTGGTAGGAATATAAATCGAACGCACAGCTGTTCCGTTCTCTCCTTTTGCCGCTGGTGAATAAAAACCAGCTTTTACGATGGTATCTTTAATGCCAGTATTTACCCAAAGATTTGCCCAACGCAAAGTATATGTCATGCTATTTAATTCAATATTATAATTTGCAGAAAACTTTCCTGTAGCTGTGTTTGTAAGTGAAGGCACCATTTGGTCTCCACTGCCATCACCCACAACTTTATAGTCTGCCCATAATAATGACTGTAGCTCTCCGCCTTGAGTACACCCAAAAGTACCGAGAACGATTATGCCCAAAAAGACATATAATATGTTTTTTAAAATACCTTTTTTCATTTTTAAAATCGATTAATATTTTTAAATCTTAGTGCTATGTGCTATGATTCATCCAAACATCCTTAATAACCCGGATTCTGCTTCAATGCTGGTGCTTTAATAATTTCACTTTGTGGAATTGGCCAAAAGTACATTTCAGGTTTAAACACATGCTGGCGAGTTGAAATCTTTGTATAAGTATAAGTACCATTGGCTAATCTGTTGATTTCCATACCTGTCATAGTTTTGTTTTCGATTTGTTCTGCAATTTTCCATCTTCTTACGTCCCAATAACGGTGTTCCTCAAATGCCAATTCAACTCTACGTTCATTCATGATGGCACTACGCATTTCTTCTTTAGTCATGTTGGCTTTCAATCCATATAAATTATCAGCACCAGCAGTAATTCCTGCTCTTTTTCTGATTTGAATCAGATAGTCATATACCTTAGTCGTTGCTCCGTAATATTCATTATTGGCTTCGGCCGCATTCAATAAAATTTCTGCATAACGAATCAAAGGGTCGCAACGTCCCGTTTCACTACCCCCTGCGGTTACTGCAGTCTTATCAATCATTTTGTAACAATAATATCCCGTTGTAGTAATCGTATAAATTTGATCTGAGCCACTACCCACATAGCTATAAACGGGTTGTTCTGTAGAAAAACCAGAACGGAAACGCAAAGCTCCATTATAAATAATGGTATAATAAAAACGTGGGTCACGATTGGTATAAGGATCATTTGGATTATAGCCTGATTTGTCATCAGTAATTGGCAATCCGTTTTTCATCCCGAAGGCATCTACCATTTCTTGGAAAGGAAAACACTTTGGTGTGTTATTTCCACGACTAGGCATATCAAACAAGTTTTCTACATACTTGTTATTACCACGCATAAAAGTAAAAATATATTCATTATTAATTCTTTTAGTGAAGGTTTCATAAAAACCAGCACCTGGCGTTGTACTTGTAGAAGTATTCAAAACATATTGATTCAAATTAATTACGGCTTCCGCAGCATCGAGGGCTTTTTTCCAACGCTCAGGGTCGGCATTTGAATAGCCTAATAATTTGGATAAATTGGCATCAGTCGTTACTGTAGCTATTCCACCATTGAATAGCGGACTAGCAGCATATAATAATGCTCTTGATTTTAGGGCTAATACTGCTCCCTTTGTAATTCTACCATAATCAGGCGTACCATTATAATTCAAGGGCAAATCTGCTGCGGCAACATCACACTCCCCTAAAATATAATTTAAGGTTTCCTCATAACTAGAGCGAGCAATGTTTAAGTTATCCGTTAATTCAAAGACCTTATCACCCATCAATGAAATGCCCCCATAATGTTTCAACAAAGTAAAATAATACCAAGCTCTCAGAAATTTTGCTTCAGCTATCATCCTTGTTTTTAAGGCTGCAGAAACGGGTATTTTATCCTTATTTCTCAACATCAAATTAATACCTCTGATACGCTGATAAGCAACCGTCCAAATTGTTTTATCAACATTGCTAGCATTCCCAGCTCCAGCTATTAATCGTAATACATAAGAGTTGGGTTGGGCATTATCCAAGTCTCCTTCATCAGACGCAGCATATAAGCCCATACCACCAACCCCCATTGTTCTATTTAAAGACCAAGAAAAGTTGATGTCTGCGTAAATACCTGTTAAATACTGAACAGAACGAAGACTATCAGTAAAAACGGTTTCTTCATTTAATACTGTGAGTACCTTTTGATCAAGGAAGTCACTATCGCAAGATGAACACCAAAGCATGATGGCACTCAGGGTAATCATTATATATTTTTTCATAGAATTTATTATCTATTGAATTAAAATCATTCTTAAAAACCAACTTGAACACCTAAATTGAAGTTACGAGTATTTGGATAGGCATTTCCGTAACCGTTAGACACCTCTGCATCTTGCTGAAACTTACTCATGTTATTTACATTCAGAAGATTATAGCCAGATATGTAAAATCTTGTACTTTTCACGATAGAGTTGTTAAAGAATTTACTTGGTAATTGAAAGGCTATTTCTACAGATCGCAAACGAATATATGAGGCATCTGCATTCCAAAAATCAGATGCTGTTGTAAATGAAGAGTTATTGACACTAGCATTTAAACCCATTCTTGGAAAGGTAGCGGTTTCGGATGTTGAGCTCGTCCAGCGTTGTATGTGCCAAGGAACAATATTCCCATAAAAAGCATCACTGCCTTCACCTATTACCCTAACAGTATAGTCGTAAGCACCCTGCACTAAAGCTGAAAAACTCAGTCCTTTGTAAGATAAGCCCAAATTTAAACCATAAGTAGATGTTGGTAGATTGGGTTTACTTGCAAAAGTTCTGTCAGCATTGGTAATAAAGCCATCGTTATTCAAATCAACGTATTTCATATCTCCTGGCTGTACTTTAGACCATGTTGGCGCTGGTACTCCTGCTTTTACATTACCACTTTCATCAAAATCACTCAGTTGATAATATCCTGCCCATTTGTACAGAATATCCATACCTATTTGACGACCCGTTTGAGCTAAATATGGATAATCTGGAGCTTCAGATATATATAATATTTTGTTTTTAGCATAAGAGAACGTTCCCATTATAGAGTAATTTAATCCATTTTTATTACCTCCTTTATAACTGACCATTACTTCAAAACCACGATTGACGGATTCACCATTATTCCGTTGTGGTATCGACTGCCCGATGAATAAAGGCGTAGCATTTTGGCTAATTAGTTGATTGTAACGATAATTATCGAAATAGTCGGCCGTAATGTTTACTTTGCCTTTAAACATATTTACATCAATCCCGATGTCTGTTTTTCGTTCAGTTTCCCAAGTAATATTGGGATTTACTAAAGCCCCTTCTCTGATATAAGGATGTACCGAATAGCTTGTTCCAAAATTAGGTGTTGCTACGCCACCACCAGAAGTAGAATACACTTGATTCAAAACAGGTGCTGAAATACCATTATCAGAACCTACTAAACCATAAGAGGCTCTGATTTTAAATAAATCAAAGACTGGAAATACCCTAGAAAAGAATGCATCTTCGGCAAGGTTGTATCCGACGGAAACCGCTGGAAAAACACCATAACGATTACTTTCTTGGAAAAGGTCGTTCCCATTTCTGGCAACGTTCAACTCAATGATGTATTTGTTTTGGTAATCGTATCCAACTCTTAGTGTAGTTGCTAAATAATTTTGAGGAAGTACAGCTCTGTCAACAAATGTTCTACGGTTGTACATCAACAATGATGAAACATGATGATAGCCAAAAGTTCTGGCATAATTCAACATTCCTTGTAGAATTACTGTACTATTGAAGCTATTATTTGGTGCCGACAACGAATAAATTGGATACCTCACTACTGTACTTTTTGGTGTATAAATCCCTGTTGTTTGATTATAGTTAAAAGAAGGAAGAGACGAATAATTTCTTAGTAAGTTCCTTGAATCCTGAACGGCACTTGCATAAGACAAATTTCCTTTTATCGACAAACCCTTTGTAATAAATTCAAGCTGTTGTTCTGCTCCTACTACAATGTTCAAATCATTATTATAGGTTCTATAATATCCACCATTAGTCAACTCATTGATTAAATTTGTTGAAGCTATACCACCACCGCCGGTGGCTTTATAAACACCATAACCGTAGCTTCCGTTGGGGTTTTGTAGTGCACTATAATAAGGTGCAGAATAATTGTATTGAGATAACTCAAACATAATTCCTTGATTACTATTGGTAGTATTGGCATTAAAACCGTTAGGTCTGTTAGTAGTTGCAAAACGACCATTAATATCAAAACGTAATTTCAAGGTTTTGGTAGGAGTAATATCAAGGTTGGATCTGAAGTTCGTTTTGTTGTAAAAAAAGTTATTATAAATATCACTACCAGCAGGTGTAAAGTTTTTCACCATACCGTCTTGACTATAAACCCCTGCTGAAACAAAATATTTTATCAAATTGCCACCCCCACTAATATCTATATTGGCCTTGTATTGCGGAGCACTTTTATTCAAAACAGCATCTACCCAATTTACGTTAGGATGCCCATAAGGGTCTGTACCATCCTTGAACAATTGAATATCTCTGTCCGAAAACTCAAGAGCAATAGGTGCACTCGATAAGACGTTGTTATCATTTACACGAGCTTCATTATTCAACATCGCAGTTGTATATGAGTCCATGTAAGTAGGCAATCGAATGGTGTTTTGTGAACCATATTCAGCAGTAACATTGATTCTTGGCGTTCCCGAAATTCCTCTTCTAGTAGTGATAACCAATACCCCATTAGCTCCTCTAATTCCATAAATAGCAGTTGAAGAAGCATCTTTTAGGATAGATATATTTTCAATTTCTTCTGGATTTAACTGCTGAACTTGATCATAAGTATATTCAATATCATCTACAATAATCAACGGTCTGACATCACGGTTTCCCAATGAGTTACTTCCACGAATATAGAAATCAACAGCATTGTTTCCAGGCTGACCAGAACGTTGCTGAGAGAAAAAACCCGGTAATCTACCCGAAAGCGTATTGGCAATATTGGTAGTAGGGATACTTCTGATAACCGCCGCATTGATTGAACTCACTGCCCCTGTATTTGTAATTTTCTTTTGTTTGGCAAAACCTACTACAATTACTTCTTCAAGCCCTTTGGTATCTGGTTCTAAAGCTATCGTCAAAGGTTTTTGTCCATCTACCTTTATTTCCTTACTGATATAGCCAACAGATCTTACCTGAATGGTTTTACTCTTACCTCTTAAAGTGAATTTAAAGTATCCCTTACCGTCTGTAGTTGTTCCGTTTTGTGTATAACCTACCTCTATGATGCTTGCACCAGCCATGGTCTGCTTGTCTTCATCAAGTACTTTCCCTTGTACAACCACCTCTTGCGAAAAAGCTTGTTGTGAACACAATAATGTTATCAATAACATTATTAGGTACATTCCTCTTGTGTGATAAAAAGTATGTACAAATTGTAATTTATCTATTTTCATGTTAGTAAATCTCTTCGTTAAATCATTAGTAGCCTTCATTTTGAATCAATTTTGAATTTTTCAAAATCTCAGCATTATCAATCGGAAAAACATACATATAAGAGGCAAAAAATGGCGTGGTTACGTCTATCTTCTCGTACATAAATTTGCCTGCAGTATTTTTAGTAATTTTAACGCCATGGAGTGTTGTGCCATAAACACTTTCTGCGGTTTTCCATCTTCTAATATCCCAGAATCGTTGCTCTTCAAAGGCAAATTCAACTCTTCGTTCATTACGGATGATGTCTCGCATTTGGGTTTGGGTCAATCCATTGGCTAAAGCATACGGCACCAACCCAGCACGGTTGCGAATAGCCTGAACAGCATCATAAACACCATTTATGGTTTTCCCGTCTGCAGTAGTTGTAGTGCTTGCTGCACCTGGACCTGCATATTCATTTAGGGCTTCAGCATACATCAATAATACATCGGCATATCTAAAGATTGTCCAAGCTCCATTTACTGTCGAGTAAGTTGTACTATTAGCATCGTTGGCTAATAATTTTTTAGAATAATAACCCGTTTTAGTTTGAACAGCTATCGAAGTACTATTGGGTTTATCTTGCCCACCCTCAAACGTTTCCACCGCTCTTCTTAACCAAGTCTGTCCGTTATAAAAAATTGTTTGATCTAAACGTGGGTCACGATTAGCATAGGGATTGGTCGCATCATAGCCCGAACCTACTTCAGTGATTGCTTTTCCATTTTTCATCCCAAAGGCATCAACTAGCTCTTGGGTAGGACTTATCCTTCCAGCACTTGCGGTATTGCCTGGACGATAACCTACAGGTGATACCTCATATACATAACCATTGGCATTACTTCCACCCTGACGAATAAAAATATTCTCATTATTTACTCTTGCAGTAGCAAGTGTATAACGGTTGGCTTCTAAAGTATAAGCTCCTAAGTCTATTACCTCTTTGGCTGCATCTGCTGCCGCTTTCCATTTACTAAGGTCGTTGGTTGTATTATAGAGAGGACTTGCCGCCAGCAACAATACTTTTGTTTTTAAGGTAAGGGCGGCGGCTTTTCCTACTCTTCCAAAAAAAGTAGAAGGAATTGGGTCTGTCCTTAATGAATCTTTAATGGCATCACATTCAGAAACAAGGTACTGAAAACATTCACTAACTGAATTTCTTGGAAAATTCAAGTCATCTGTTAAAGTAAGAACTTTATCACCAATGAGAGGAATACCTCCATAGCGTTTTACTAATTCAAAATAATGAATAGCACGAATAAAGCGTGCTTCGGCTGGAAACCATTTTTTCTTCAAGGGGTCGAGCCATGCTACTCTTTGGTAGTTTGCCAAAAAAATATTCGCCTTACGGATACCTGCATACGAAGTAGCCCATTTATCATCAAATGTACTTGTTGAAGAATATCCAGACCGTATTACCGACCAAGTTCCAGAGCCATCATCGGATGGTACAGCATCATCAGTAGCACAGTCTAATGCTACTCCGTTCAGTCGATTTCCTCCCCCTGGAAGTGTCGCATAAATACTTGAAATAAAATACTCGGCGTTCAATGTCGTTGGATCAGACCAAATGTAATCTTCAGAAATTACATTCCGTGGTTCTGATTCATACTCACTGATACAAGACACCAAAGTTGAAATGAGGCATATTGTGTAAAATATGGTTGAAAATCTTTTCATTGATTTGAATGTTAATTGTTATTGCCCAATTCAGTGGACTTACTCCTCATGATTTCGAAATTAAAATTTTAGATTGATACCAAAATTGACTACCCTTTGCAATGGATATGCCGTTCCGTAGGTTTCGGGGTCAAAACTTCTGTTTTTGATGACTGAAGTAGTTAACAAATTGAGTCCGTTTACAAACAAGCGAATACTATTTGCTCCTACTTTTTTACTAATGTTTTCAGCAATAGTATAGCCTATTTCAGCATTTTTTAAACGGATGAAAGAAACATCTCTCACCCAATAAGTAGAGGGCAATTCATTATTAGTATTGGTTCCTAGCCATACTCTCGGATAGCTTGCATTAGGATTCTCTGGAGTCCATCTATCTAAATTATGATCAAAAGCATTTCCTCTTCCTCCTGTTCCTGCAAAAGCAATTTCCCCCTGGCGATCTAAAATGTTTATTGTTGCATTATTGCCAATGCCCTGAAAGAGTATCGAGAAGTCAAATCCTTTGTATTTTCCACCCAAGTTCAAGCCAAAGAACATAAATGATTTAGTACTCCCTATTACACCACGATCATCGTTATTGATTACCCCATCATTATTTCTATCCAAATAGCGAATGTCCCCTGGACGGATTGAAGTTCTTGTTCCAAACACTGCATTGGCAGTATTATTAATTTCATCATAACTTTGCCATAAACCAATGGCAGTGTACCCTGTTCTGATACCTACTGGTAGGCCAGTAACTGCCTGATATGGATATTTTTGTACTGCTTCGTCAGAGAAAATATTTTTTGAACTACTGGAAGTAAAATTACCAGTAACAAAATAAGAGAAATCTTTTATGTTATTCTGAAAAGTAATGCTGACTTCTGTACCATAAAATCTACTAATTCCACGGTTCTCGGCTGGATAAGTTTTTCCTAAAATAGCAGTATTCAAACCTCTTTGTTGCATCAAATCAAAGTAACGGTTATTGTAATATTCTGCAGTTAGGGTCAGTTTGTTTTTCCAAAGACCAAGGTCAATACCCAGATTAAGCTTATTCGCTTTTTCCCAAGTAATGTTAGGGTTTGCCAAAGCCGTATTGAGTTCAGATGAACCACGGTCTAAGCTGGCATTTGGTCCCCACCAATAAGCATTTTCACCAAGGTTTCGACCATCATCCCAAACGGTATATTGCTGGATATAGTCAAAATATCCTGTATTCTGTTGTCCCGTCAATCCATAAGAACTACGAAGTTTTAAATTACTAATACAAGTTATATTATCTTGTATAAAAGCCTCATTATGGATATTCCAGCCTAGTCCCCCTGCATGAAAGAAACCAAATTGAGTACCTGGTCTGAATCGGTTATAACCTGCATAACTTCCTGCATATTCTGCAAAAAAACGATTATCAAAACCATACAATACTTTAGCAGCATAATCAGTATAAATTTCAGGAATAAGCCCACCTGTTGGATAAGTTGTTTGATTATTTGCTACAACAGTAAAACCAAGCTTTTGTTTACCTAAAATCTTATCGTAACCAACCAACAATTCTGCATAAGTAACAGCTATTCTATCGCCAGCGGCTCCACTATTGGCTTGGTCTGAAGTTGTATTAATTTGTCGATACGCTGTTGCTGAAGTAGGCGTAAAAACGGCAAAAGACTTATTACGTGTAGAGGTATAAACACCTGTATAGTTATATGAACCTTGTACTTTAGTATATAAGCCAGCCAGTATATTGTCTAATCGTTGAGTCAATGTTAAATCTACTGAAACATCTCTTCTATCTGTTAGTTTATACCCCGAATAAACCGATTGTCCCCAGATATTATTGCTGTAAATATCATTACCCCCTAAACTTCCATTAGGATTAAAAACAGGGTAGGCATTTTGTGGTGTTGTTACCAATGTACTCATAATACCACCTAAACCATCGTTTCCGGGTTGATTCCCGGTTTGTATTCTCCCAAAAATATTAACTTGTAAATTAGTTGTATTAGTTATATCTGCCCCGACATTAGAACGCATAATGTAGCGACTTTGCTGAGCATTGGTATTATACACATTGATATCGGATGTTTTCAATAAAGCATTATCAGACAGATAGTCTAAGTCAACAAAGTAACGTACAGTTGGTCCGCTTCCTTGAATATTAAAATTATAACGGTCTAATTTTGAAGATGGATTAAGAATAGTCTTATACCAATCTACATTCGGATGTCCAAATGGGTCAGACCCATCTTCGTAAGCTGCTATATCAGCAGTCGTAAATTTTTGAGGGGCATTACCCGTTGCTAAACCCCAATCATTTTTCTGAGCCTCATTGTATAGACTTGCATACTGCGAAGCCGATAATGGTTTGGGTAAAGACAAAGGACTTTGAATAGCAGTTTGGGCAGTGAAAGAAATTTGTGGTGTACCTTTATCTCCTTTTTTTGTGGTAACATAAATAATCCCGTTTGAAGACCGCTGACCAAACATTACCGTTGAAACCGCATCTTTCAATACTGAAATAGATTCTATTTGTTCTGGATCGATTGATGTAAACGAACGTTGCACACCATCTATCATAACAATTGCACCTCTGCTACGAAGGTTATAACCAATACCTGCACCATCGCCACCAGGTGCGCCACTGGAAATAAAAATGTTCAATCCAGTTAGCCTGCCTGGTAAGCCTTGTACAAAGCTAGCACTTGGCGTACCTAACAACGAACTTCCATCAAGGATGCCAATGGATTGAATAATAGAGCCTCTCCGTTGACTTCCGTGTAGAATTTCAACAGTTTTTTCAGAAGAAGTACTATCAATCTTAACACGCTTTGATACTTTTTGTCCGTTTGCTTCCAAAATTCCAGTACATAATACAATAGGAATAATCAGAACAAGCCTCCTGCAAAATAAAAATGATAATCGTTTATTCATCTTAATTATGATTGGTTAAAAATACAATGCTTCAAATTTTAATTATAAAAGTTAATCGTTTGTGCTACTAAATACTTTAATTCGGGCTGATTATAAAAAAACCTATATTATTCAACATTAAAGACTAAAAACTATGCTACTATTTTGATAAAATACTATTTTTTTAAGCTTTTACACTCCATTAATTCAGTACTAAGAATATTTAGACTATTTTCAAAATACTTACTTAATTGTTTAAGCGTTCATTTAAAAAAAGCCTGATTTAATTAAAAAGATATTATTTATATTCTTCTGAGCTACAAAATGGTTTTGTACAAAATAGTCAAGTTTATTTCATATTATCCTTGACGAACTAAGAATTAGAATTACTTAGTCTATTTGAGGTTTTTTTAATCTTTTTTCAAAGAGAAATAAAAAGGACTAATTAGTAATTTGAATAGTTAAGGCTTTCTGTACTTCCTGAGTACCAGAGATATTTACATTAGAAGCGACAAAGACAACGTTGTAGATACCAGGGGAGGTAAATTTATAAGCATAATTAGTAATTAACTGAGATGTATTTTTGATAGGAGTTGCTAAATCTGGAGCAATACGAGACATATTAAATGCTTTAGAAATCACCCAGTCTTCTTCTAGGCTAGAAAGATTTGTAGATAATCCCTCATTAATCATCAAGGTACTATTTATTGCCCACTTGATGGTTGCTCCTTTTATACTTAGTGCTTGAAAACCCGCAAGTCTAATATCATTAGTATTGGTATTATATGGATAGATTTTACCTTCAGGAAAAATATTATTCCAGACAAAATTACTTAATGTCCATCTACTGGCTTGTAAACTTGGGGAATCTCTAAGATATTTAAAGGCTATATAAAGCGTATCACGCTCAGTTTGAAATGCTGTGACGTCTATTATTCCTGAAAACAAAGGTGTACTTGTACTTGCCCATGTTATTCTACTAGAAATATCTTTCCAACTAGCTTTATAAATACTGGTGGAATCCATTATTCCGTTAAAATCATTTGACAATAATACTGATAAATTTCTCAAAGCATTGTTTGGAGAAACTGAAGAATTAAATGAAAAAACATTAGTAGCATTTGAAGCATTAGTCCGTTGGCGGTTCTCGTATTTTTTTCCGACTTCTCCAGAATAAAAATAAATTTGATCTGGATTTCCCTTGAACTTAAAAATAACATTAGTATTTACTTTGTAGGAATTACTATCAATCAATACTTCAAAATCAGGCGGTAAAACATCTTTACTATTGCAAGCAACAAAACATAGAACAAACCCAATTAATAATCCAACAAAAAGGTATTTTATCTGTTTTCTACATTTCATTGCTAAAATATACTTTAACAAATTGACTATTTGATTTTGCGTAAATGGTGCTTGAATATTAAATTTATCACTATAAGCTATTAGCCAACAAATATACTCTATACAACTAAATCTCTCTTTAATACTATTATATTCTCTATTAAATGATATTGAAGTTAAAAACCTACATTTTGGGCCATTTTAGGATTTAGAATAAGGTCTCTGATAGGAATTGGCCAGAAAATGTCTCTAGCAGAAATATTATTAACTGGACCAAGGGCTTCAACAGCTAAGTTGACAGGTGCGACAGGAATACTTAGACTATTTCCATTAATATCATTTGCTAGACTTTTGAAGGTAGAAACCAATATTCCCCAACGTCTTAAATCTGCAAAACGTAACCCTTCAAAAGCTAATTCTCGATAACGTTCATCTTGAATCGCTTTTCTGAAAGTAGATTTTGAAAAATTCATCGGTAATTCTACAGTCGGTTGATTACTCAAAATCGCTATAACCTGAGCCGACGGCCCAACGTAAGTAAATACTGCACCTGTTGTTGCAGCACTAGAAGACCCAGAGCCATTACTTGGAGCGGTATTTGTACTTGTTCCTGCCAATGTTACATTATATAATCTACTCGCTACAGCCACTTGTGTACCTGCACTGTAATAGGTATTGTTTTGCCATTGATTCCCGATACTAATCGTCGGCGAACTGGTATAAGAATTACCCTGATTACGAAGAATAAGATGTACCCTTCCTGATACCACTGTGGGTAAAATACTTAAGCCTATTCCACCTCCCCCAGTAATTGTAATGCTTGGAACACTCGTATAACCAGAGCCTTGATTGGTCATCAATAATGTATTCACTACTTTTGTTGGAATAATCGCCCTTCTTCTTACTTGATTTATAGCTTCATAGGCTAAATCTGTAGGTCCATTTACTTCATTTTCGGCTTCTGCCAACATCAATAGTACATCAGAATAACGTAATAAAGGAAAATTAGTAGAATTAGAACGTTGCTCAGAGCGTATCTGTGCAGATTCATACTCTCTTCTCCATTTAGCTGGCATTCTTTCCCATAGTTGTGTTGGGCTTAAGTAGGTACGTATGCCATTGTTATAATTATAGTTGCCAATTGTCCAATCTCTGCGTACATCACCAGCTTCATAAATATTATAAAGCCTTGGATGTACTTTTTCATAACCATATACATAACCACTATCATAAGACACCACACCATTTACCATGGGTGTGTATGTTTGTGCTACGCCAGCATATACGCCGACTACACCAGAAGCATTTTGGCTTGAACCAGAACCCACGAAAGAATAACCAACCTCCCAAATGCTTTCTTTTAAATCATATTTATCTTGTGAATGATTGATAAATATTTGCCTGAAATCAGAATTAAGAGCATGTTCGCCACTGGCAATCAACTTTTTAGCCCAAAACAAGGCATCTTTATATCTCTTTGTATCATTGACTGGTTCACCTGCGGCATATAAGCAAACTCTTGCCAATATTCCCTCTACTGCACTTTTGGTAACTCGTTCGGCATAACCTATCCTTATTAAAGTTTGATCTTCCAACAAGCTGTCGGCTTCAGTCATGTCTTTAATAATCTGGTCATAGACTTCTTTTACGGGTTTTCGTTCACGAATGCCATCGTTTGCATTTTTACTAGCGTCAAGGTGTAACGGTACATCTCCAAACCATTGAGCCAATAAAAAATAATAATACCCTCTTAAAAATTTGGCTTCTCCTCTTGCATGGTTTTGAGTCGTAATATCCAAAGTAGAAGATTTTTCAAGCCCTTCAAGCAAATTATTGGCATAATTAATAGCCACATAGCAAGCCTGCCATACTTGATATATATCACTATCATCTGCAGAATTACTGATGGTTGCAGGGCCAATTCTTACTTTTGAAAAATAATACCCTTCATCAGAAGGAGCTATTACTCGAATCAAATAATTTTCCCCTAAAGCCGTACCTTTTAATGGAGCATAAAGTGCCGTTAAAGCATTATTTATCTGTTGTTTAGTTTGATAATAGGATGATGTAGTCAAAGAGTCTTCGGGCTTAATATCTAAAAAGCTTTGACACGATAAGCTCATGAAAGCCATTAATATCCCCAAAAAAAAGCTAGTTTTATTAAACATCGTTATAATATTTAAAAAGTAATGTTTAGTCCTGTTACAATCGTTTTAGCCCTAGGATATGGCGAAAAATCAAAACCTGGTGTTAAAGGGCTATTTTTGGTAGATACTTCAGGGTCTGGCCCTTGGTATTTAGTCCATGTCAATATATTTTGTGCAGAAAAATAACATCGTAGGTTTTCAATTCCCAAATTTTTAAGCCATTTTTTGGATAGTCTATAGCCAAACGAAAGTGTTTTTAACCGTAAATAAGAGGCGTATTCAATCAAATCTGAAGTATAAGCACGCCTAGAACTTGAGTTTACCAAAGCCCTTGGATAACGAGCTGTCTGGTTTTCAAAAGTCCAATGGTCAGCATAAGCCGCAAACATATTCAGTCCTAAACCTCGGCTATCTCCAGAGGTAGTTCCTTCCATTTGCAAGCGGTTGCCATTAAATACTTGATTACCATAAGACCATTGCATAAATACCTGTAAATCAAAATTTTTGTACGTGAGTGTGTTGGTAAAACCCCCAATATGAATTGGCAATGGATGACCGATAACGGTCATATCATTATTATTTAAGATTCCATCGCCATTGAGGTCTTTTAATTTTATATCTCCTGGTTGAATGGCACTTCTATTTGTTCCTCCATAAGGTACTCCTTCTTTTAAAATATAAGTAAATGTGCTTCCTGTCGGAATCTTTTCAAAGTCTGCTACTTGGTAAAGTCCATCTGAAATAAATCCATAGAATTGGGCAACAGGCATTCCAATTTTAGCAATATAAAGCGGTATGTTATTGAGATCGGCTGTATAAGAGTTTGAAACGGAACTTTCTAGTCGAGCTATTTCATTATTAGCTAGCCCTAATACTTTGTTACTATTAAACGCTATATTAAAATTACTATTCCAAGTAAAGTTTTTTGTTTTGATATTTTTCCAATTCAAGGTTGTTTCTAATCCGTCATTTTGAATATCACCAATGTTTTGAATGGTACTATTAAAACCTGTAGTACTAGAAATATTTGCATCTAATAAAAGATTGTAAGTGTTTTTTCGATAATAATCAATTTCAAAGGATACTTTATGATTAAATAGAGATAATTCAAGCCCCACATCTAGCATAGCAGCTGTTTCCCAACTAAGGTTTGGGTTGGCAATAGAAGCTGGTGCTACTGCTTGTGTTATAGAATTATTAAAGTAGTACCGATTATTATTCACTATTCTTGCATAAGTAGCAAAATCTCCTATTCTATTGTTTCCCGTAAAGCCATAACTAGCTCTTAGTTTTGCTTCAGAAACAAAGTTTAATTTACCCATAAAAGGCTCATCGCTAAATCGCCAAGCAATAGCACCAGAAGGGAAATATCCCCAACGGTGATTTCCTACAAATTTAGAAGAGCCGTCTGCCCGCATTGTTAGAGTCAATAAATACTTACCTTGATAACTATAATTGATACGACCTAGGTAAGATAAAATAGCATTTGTTGTTGACGATTCTCCCACTCTGTAAGCAATCCCTTCATATAAACCATTTATTCCTAAGCTTTCGTTCGGTACTTGTATCGCAGTAAACCATCTTGCTTTACTGGTATTTTTTTGAAGTGTAAAGCCTGTCATTACATTCAAAAGATGATTTTTGTTGATTTTTTTAGTATAAAACAAAAGGTTCTCATTTTGGTAACTCAAAAAATTATTGCTATTGATTGATCCATTAGGACCATTTAAAATACCTAGGCTTGATAGATTACTTCCGAGTCTTGTTTGAGAATTATAAAACTGACGACGTTCGTCGTCCCAAATGTTAATCCCCCCTGTTAATTTAAGCTTAAAGTTTTTGGCAAAAGAATATTCCAAATACACATTTGAAGATAAACTGCGATTGGTGTACTCGTTTACTTCATTCATTGTTTGTATATAGGGATTGAATCTATCTGTATCTCCTATTCCCGCTCCTTGGTCTTCTAGGTTATTCTCTAAATCTGTTAAACTTCCACCACTCAGGGGTCTGTAAGTCCAAATGTTATACATTAAATTATAAAAAGGATAATTGTTGTAAGCGCTAACACCCGATAAAGTTTGAGTATTGGCAATATTCCCGAAGGTGTTAACTACACTATAATTATTGGTAATCCCAACTTTCATGTTTTGATTAATCTCTTGATCTAAAGTAAATCTACCTTGATAACGCTTAAAGCCACTTTTGATAAGAATACCTTTTTGGTCAACAAAATTTCCAGATAGTATATAACTTGTTCTACCTGTTGAGCCCGAAAAGGATAAAGAATGATTTTGATATGGTGCTGGATTGAACATTTTATCTTGCCAATCAATCGTCTGAGCATTTCGGTAACTTTCAAGTGTTCTACCGTTGGTAAAATAGTTTTGGGTTGCCCAAGTAGGATTAATTTCTGATTGAAGTTTTACAAATTCATAGGCATTCAATAATTCCATCTTCTTGATGATACTTTGTGTGCCATAATAAGCATTGTAGATAAATGTCGGTTTGGGTTTTGTTCCTCGTTTAGTTATAATAATTAATACACCATTTGAACCTCTAGCACCATAAATAGCAGTTGAAGAAGCATCTTTTAGGACTTCTATCGAAGCAATATCGTCCATATTCAAGGCATTGAAATTGATGCTTTCCTGAATAAAACCATCAATAATATACAAGGGTCCTGTACCTTGTGATATTGAACCAATTCCTCTAATCACAATATCACTATTTGCTCCTGGTTGCCCATCTGGTGAAACTACTTGTACTCCAGCTATTCTTCCTCCCAAAGCTTCATCAACAGAACGCACAGGGGCTTTAGATAAATCTGACATTTTGATACTCCCTGTTGCACCTGTATGATCTCTTTTATTAATCATTTCATAGCCTGTGGAAATGATTTCAATTTCATCTAAAGTATTGGTTTCTTCACGTAAAACAATGCTAAAGTTTGTCTGATTTTCAACCAAAATCTCTTGGCTTTTAAATCCTATATAACTAAATATAAGTGTTGTATAAACTGGGGTAGATATTTTGAAATGCCCATTTTCGTCTGTATAAGTCCCTTTTTTTGTGTTTTTAAGGAGGATATTTACTCCTGAAATTGCTTTACCTGTGCTGTCTTTTACAATTCCTGTAATATTGATTAGACTAAGAATATTGTCTGATGATTGTTTATTATTAGCTGTTTGAGGAGCGATGTTTTCTTTAATAGAATTCGCTTTATTAGGAAAAATAACATAAACTCCTGTTTGGGTTTTGCTATAGGTAAGGTTGAAAGGCTTTAGGAGAATATCTAAATTATATTCTATTTTCTTGTGGAAATCTAGTTTTGCTGGATTTACTGTAAATCCTTCTACATTTTTGTCGAAAAACAGAATATCTATTTGATAATATTTCTTGAGCTCTTGGAGTACCTCTTTGAGCTTTTTTTTTGGTGTAAACGTGTGCTTATTATACTGTTTTTCAGTAAAGGACAAGTTAGCTTTTAGGTTATTCCTAAAAAGAAAAAAAACTACTAAAAGCAGTCCAAAACGAAAAGACAGCAAGTCTTTTTTCATGTTAAATATACTTTCGGATTTCAGTTATCACTACTGAACAATAATTACTTTTTTTCCTTCTTTTTTAAAATTAAGATTCGATGCTACCGAAATCGTTGCTAGTAATTCTTCTATATTTTTGGCTGGGAATGACCCAGAAATAGTCCATTTTGCTATTTCTTTATCAGGAAGTACTAAGACTAATCCAAAGTTTTCTTGGATAATAAAAGCTAATTCTTCAAGGGTAGTTTCCTCAAAAACAAAGCGATGTTCTTTCCATAAAGAAAATTTTTCAGGATTTTTACTTTGTGAGAAAGCCGTTACACCATTGGCTGTCACCGTCACCAAATCACCTGGTTTCATTGTGATTTGCTTTTCTAGTCCTTTAAATTGTACTTCACCTTTTAAAAGCACAACTTTTCCACCTCGTTCCCGACTAAATATTAAAAAATCTGTCCCTAATACTTCTACTTCAAATTGATTATCTGTCCTAACAATAAAATGCTGATTATCAGGCAAGTGCTTGATTGAAAAACTGGCTTCTCCTGTCAATGCAACCGAACGGGTATAATTACTAAACCCAAAGCGAGGTACAGTTAAGGACGAGTTAGCATTCAAGAATACTTCTGAGCCATCATCCAATGTAATTTTTTGGGTTTCTCCGAAAGTGGTTGTATAGGTTATATTGAAAATTGTTTCTTTGAAAAAAAAACTTAATCCTATCAAACATAATAATCCAACAGATGCCGCAATCAAGAATGAGAATGGTTTCTTTTCCTGATTCGGGGCTGTTGTTTCAGCTAGATTTTTGTCTGCGTTGAAATCCTTTATTCTTCTTATATGACGGTGATATCCCTGCTGTGCAGGAGCCCAATATTGCAGATGTTGTTTTTCCCATTGTGCTAAACATTCATAGAAAAACTCCATATTATCAGGATGTTTAACCCATTCATCAATGTATTGTTTCTGCAATGATGTTGCCTTGCCGTCGAAGTAATGATATAAATATTCTTTGGTGATAAGCGGTTTCATAATTTATTCCGTATTTCTTACATGACGAACGCCAAGAGACTAATACTTACTGTTAGTAAAAATTAAAGAAATAAATTTACAAAACATGCTACGATTAAGCTCCATTTTCCTTGAAGAGTTTCCTTTATTTGTCGTACTGCTTGGTATAAATGTCCTTCAACCGTTCTGATAGAGACATCTAAGTCATCCGCAATTTCTTGGCTTTTCTTCCCTTCAAAACGATTTAGAAGATATATTTCTCTCCTTTTTAAAGGCATTTCATTTATGGCTTTTTCAACATCCTGATATAGTTCTTCATACTGTATTACCGAATCTGGATGGTTGTCTTTTTCTGCGACTACATAAATGGCTTCATCTAAAGAAGTATTTTTATGGCGAATTTCTGCTCTGATATAATCGTAAGCTCTATTTCTTACACACATAAACAAATACGCTCTGAAAGATGTATTAATTGTTGTATATAATGCTTTGGTATGAAATTCAAAGAATACATCTGATACAATATCTTCTGCAATTTCTTTTGAAGTAACATAACGAATGGCATGATTACACAAAATGGAATAGTAATTCACAAAAAGTAACTCTATACCTTTGTCAATATTCTCTTTAAACGCTTCTTTAATCAAATATTCGGTATCAAGCATCTTGGTAGTATTCACTCGAATATTATCATTATTTACAATAAAAAAAGATTCAGGTTCTTTTTCTTGAACTGCTATTTTATCATTTAGAATACTCATTGCTTTCGTTAGTATATCGCTTTAAAATCAATAACAGAAAGCCTGAATAAACATTTATATTGAACCTTCTATATTAAAGATAAAAAAAACTACAAATTGTACTCTTTTTCGAATACTTTTTATTTAAAAAAACTTGAAAATTATTTTTGGCACATAGGTATTGAAGAATATTGTAAAAAATGTTAAAACACTTCACCATAGTCATACGTTTGATTTTAAACTCTTTTAATGTCTCTAATCAGCTTATAATTTATAATTGGCTTTAATTGTCATTTTCTTTCAATTGTTCTTCGATTTCCTCAATAGTTGGTAAACTACTTTTTAGATTATCTGGTAAATTAGGTGTAACAATATACTCACTTACTCCTATGGGTTTTGACATATCCCTAAGTGAAAATTCGACTTCTAGATTGTTTTTTTCTTTACAAAGCAATAAGCCGATAGTTGGGTTATCATCAGGCATCTTCACCAGACTATCCACAGCTGAGAGGTAGAAATTTAACTTTCCAGCATATTCTGGCTTAAACTTGGTGTTTTTCAGTTCAATAACCACGTAGCATCTAAGACGTGTATGATAAAATAGTAGGTCAAGGTAATAATCATTATCGGCAATGGTCAAATGATATTGTTGTCCCATAAAAGCAAATCCTTTTCCTAATTCCAACAAGAACTTACTTACGTGTTTGATTAATTGATTTTCAATATCTTTTTCTCTATATTGTGTGTCAAGTGTCAGGAAATCAAAGAGATATGGATCTTTGAGTGTTTGTTGTGCCAAGTCAGATTGTGGCTGAGGCAATGTAGTTCCAAAATTGCTAATGGCTTTATTTTGGCGTAAATGTAACTGATTCTTAATTTGCCAATCAAGCGTTTCACGTCCCCATCCATTTTCAAGACACTGTTGTGCATACCAAAGCCGAGTATCAGTATCTTTTATTTTCTGTATAAGCAAGATATTATGCCCCCATGGCAATTTTGCCACAGCTTGTGGCAAAATTGCCATATCAGGATATTCGTTAAAAAAAGTGAGCATTCTGCTCAAATTTCGCTCAGAGTAACCTTTTTGTTCTGAAAATTCATTTTTTAGATCTGCGGACAATCTAGGAATCACTTTAGCAGACCATCCTTCATTAGCTTGCTTTTTGGCTATCATTTCTCCAATTTGCCAATAAAGTATAATTCCTTCGGAATTTACTGCTAAAGTCGCTCGAACTTGAGCTTGATGAATGGTTGACTTTATTTGATTTAAAAGCGTTTGATATTCTTGTAATTCCATACTAATCAGATATTAAAATTTATTGAGGTGTTGATATTTTTTATTATAATAGAAAATAAAGAATGTATTGAAAATTTAAACCTCTACCCTATCCACCCTAAAGTTCTAAGTTCTTGTTTCAGGCTATTCTCTTGTCTCACAAATGGCTCATCAAGCTCTTTAAATATGGTTGGATACAATTCTCTTACTTTTGTATTTAATACTGCGACAAATGAAGCCCTAGATAAATTAGCTTCAAGACTAAGTTGCTTGTTATATTCAGCCCCAAAGGTTAATCCTTCTATGATTTTTTCTTGAATATCAGGATTTTTGATGAAAAATTCTGATACTAATCTATTTTGATTTTCATAGTAATCAATTCTCAAACTTTCTAGTTCTTTTTCTTTTCTCTTAATTATTACTTTTATATTTTCTTGTTGCTTCGTATCAGTTTTTGGACTTTTAGCTTCTTGCTTTTGAGGAATGAAAAGAACATCCTGAAGCATTAATTTTTGTAAATAACCCATTGGATTTTTAATAACCCTCCCCTCCTTTTGATACTTTTTTAGGGTTTCTATTCTTTCTATAACATATTTAGGTGGATATTTTTCTAACCACTCATTCACAGTTTTAATATTAACCCCTTGAAAATGTTCTATCAAACTATGTATTTCTTTTGATGTTATCTCTTGTTGTTCTTGTTGACTAGCTACTGGCACTATTTCCTCTATATTTTCAGGAAGTTTTCGTTCATCTACAACGGTTTTGTTAGAAAAAATAAAAAAGACGATAGAATGAACAGCTTTCCCTCTTTTATCTTCTTCAAATGTAAACTTGATGTCAGTATAATTCTCTAAATCTTCTTGTGCTTTTAGAATTACCCGTTGTTTGAAATTGGCATACAACGGATACTTGTCCGCTACAGCCAATGTATCTTTTAGTTCTGTAAGCGTAAATGTTCGTTTCCCAATACGTTCATATTGTTTTAATAATTCGTAAATACGTACAGAGAAAGAGCTTTGTAACTGTAAAATATTGCGCACATCATACATCAAGAATTGCGTTTGCAGCTGCAAAAGAAAAGGTTTCATCTTGGGATGAAACGAAATATCTATATAACTTCCCTGACTTTTACTGGTGAAGCTATCTAAGCCCACAGCAATATGCGTCAAAAACTCTTTCTCCCCTTCATCTGTATCCCTTACTATTTTAATTTCCTTTTTCATTAACTTAACTGCGCCACCTTTCAATAAATTATAGGCCTGTTTATCAGTCGTTAAGTTAAAGTCTTCTATTACATCTTTTAAATAAATTCTATATTCTTTAAAATCTTCATCATTAGGTAAGATAAGGGTTAGCATTTTAGTGAAAACACGCATTTCCCAAATATCAAATCGATATTTGCCTTCTACAAGATTGTTAGATTTTCTTATCAATTTAACTGATTGTGATCCATCTTTACCGTTATCCTTTTTTTTCATGCGCAATATTAAATTATATCCTGTAAATATACCTAAATCTGTTATAGTTAGCCCTAATTCTGTTATAGAAAACCCTAAATCTGTTATAGTTAATCCCTAAAAAAGTTATAGAAAACCCTAAATCTGTTATAATAAACCCTAAATTTGCTATAATAAAAGCTATAACCAATTGGTTTTAAAGTAGTTACAAAGCCTGAAAATACATAAAAAACATAAAATAAAAAGTAAAATACTCAAAACAGCAGTTTGCTGTTTTTTTCTAATTTTGTATACTTTTTTAATGATTATTTAATAAAATATATATATTTGTAATATTAGCTTATTATCTTTTTAAACTATCAAAGATTAATAGCCCTAAATTTGGTATAATTGATAATAAAGGCTAAACCATTAATTTCTCCCCTATTTTTGTTATAGATAAATAGCACTCCAACCCTAAATTTGTTATAATATAACCTTCTATATGTATTCCTGATAGCAATTTCTTCCCTAAATTTGTTATAATAAGTCCTTTTTTAAACAAATTGACAACTAAAAATTTAGGGATGACGTAAGAATAAGTCATCCCTAAATTTGTTATAGTAACTTTTTAAGTGCCTCTGAAGCTTGTATTAATTCATCACAAAGCGTTGGATTGGGATTAATAGATAATTTATCGACTATTGCTTGAAGTTTTTTCTTAATTATTGTCAGTTCATCAATATTATCTGAGTTGTTTGGTGAATCTAATGCACTATGTTCGTCCAAAAGGTTAGATACTTCTTCTAATGATGCAATAGATTTTTGATTTACATTTTCAAGTTTAGCAAGTTGTTGTATTGAAGATTTCTTTGCTTTTACTTTGCCTGATAAAATATCTTTTTTAAGACTAGGTGCTAGTAGGTCGATACCTTCTGCAAATTCAGCATCTCTTTTTATAGTTTTTTCACTAACGTTATATTGTTTGGCAAGTTTAAGTGAAGTAGCTTCTTTTTTGACTTCTGGAGCATAAGGGACATTTTGACCTTTATGCTCTTCACGAGAATATTTACCCTTTTCGAGCTTCTCTGTATTATATCGAATACCTCTTAAATAAGAAGCCTGTTCTGGAATTAGATTTCTCCTTCCTAATTGATTATCAATCATATATTCCTTTGCGTCTTTTAATGATTCAAAAGAAACAAGGTGGATTTTAAAATTGATTTGATGTTTTTGGCAAATTCCGTATCGGTTGTGTCCATCTACCAAAACATAGACAGTTGAGTTATCTGAAGTAGTATTATTAATAATGTTTTTGGTAGTTTCCCAAACCATCAAAGCTTCTCTACAACCTTCAGCTAAAATATTTTTTTCTAATTGTGAATATTCTTCTTCTTGGAGCGGTGGAATAAGGTCACGAAGTTCGTCAACGATATAAATCTGTTGTTTGATTGCTTCATGATTTAAAAGACTTTGATCTTTAATGATTGTGGCCGTTCCGAGATTGCCCATATATTTTTTTGCCATGATATTATTCTAAGAAGTTTTATGTGTTTGAGCAAAATTCTTTTGCCAAATTCATATAATCTACTGCCCCGTTTGAGTTTTGATCGTAATCAAAGATGTTGATTTGTGAAATCTGCGATTCCTTTACTGATACATTATTTCTAATCTCTGTTTTGTATATTCTGAAGTTACTTAGCGTTTTATACACATACTCAATCATGTCTCTGTGTACTTTTAAACGCTTATCTACCATTGTTAATACAATCCCTTCCACTACAAGCTCAGGATTAATTCGTTCTCGTACTTGAGAAATTCGTTCAAACAAATTGTTTATTCCTTTCATCGCAGAAACCTCTGGCTGTAAAGTAACCAGACAGCCATTTGAAGCAACCAAAGCAGAGTTTGTAAAGATATTTAAGGCTGGTGGACAGTCAATTAAGATATAATCGTATTTATCTCTAAGTGGATTTAATTTGTTTTTAAGTTGATTGACCCCTCCTACTGCTTGAACAAGTTCTAAATCAGCAAAAGCTAATTCTAAATCACTTGGAGATAAATCGTAATTTTCTGCAATTTGCACTACAGGCAAGTCTTCATTTTTTAGTAAAGCATTAACTACCTGTTTTTCAGGATTATCTATACCCAAGGCCTGAGATAAATTTCCTTGAGAGTCCATATCAACTAATAAAACTTTAAATCCTAGTTTATTTAAAGCTCTACCAAGATTAATGGTTGTAGTTGTTTTACCTACTCCTCCTTTGTGGTTAACGATAGAAATAATTCTAGCTTTATTATGCTGAACCTCATTATATCCATACTTAATCAAAATAGGATAAAGTGCATTGAGATGTTTCGTATTGAGAATTCTATCGCCGTTGAGCGCTTTTGAAAGCGTACTTGCAGGCAATCCAGCTTCTTTTTCAAGAATTGAAACTGAAAGAGCTGGATTTTTTCTTAGAAATAAGATTGTTTTATCGTGAGAGAGCATATTTCTGATTTTATTTGTCTTAAAATTAAGATAAATAAAATTATTTGTCAAGTATTTTTGACAAATAATCGTGACTGTTTTAATTTTTTCTTTCTTCCTTTAGTTATTTAATCACAATTCCCTTCTCCACTTTCCTAAAATCCTCCTTCCGAATAAAATAGCTTCCTGATTGTTCATCAAACTGAATTACCTTAGCAAGGTGTTTGTAATGAGCGAATTGTTTTTCATTGGATTTTAGCATCACCAAACCCATCCAAAACACGGATAAAAAAATAGATATAGCCAAGACAATGCTACCATATTTGCCAATGCCAAGGATTAAAGCCGTTTTAGGATGATCACAATAAATAGCAGGAGCTTGTTGCTTCATCAAAATTTCAATCTGTTTTGATTGATGCTGAAAGCTATCTACAGACTTTTCAAGACGATTTGCCATATTATCAATTGCCATTAAAATAGGAATGATAGAAGGATCTAAATCCTCAGCAGCGATGTCGTATTTATAGGCAAGTTGATGCCTAGTTTCTTTCAAATTCACCATGATGTTCAGCAATAATTAGTTTTACCTGTTCTAATACTTTCCTAATAGTTATTTTACCCATCAGATTGAGAGCATCTTCCCCTTTACCTTCGGTTAAAATTTTAATCACATCTCTACCAGATTCAGCATTTCCTAAATTGCCAAAACCTTTGAAAAGAGCACCAGTATCTATAAAATTTTGCTTAACTAAAGTTATTGTCTCGGCATCTGAAAAAGTACCTTCGTTAATAAGTACTATTATTTGGAAGTGTGTTTCAATGAGTAATTTTAACTTTTCATAATATGAATAACAAGCTACAAAAGCATCTCTACCAGCCATAATAATATAAAATCTAAGGTCTATCCCCATTTGAGAAAGTTCCTCTTTAAGAATATGAGCAGGAATATCAAACTCCAATAACTTTTTAAATTCTTCAGATTCAGCCGCACCAAAATCAATAAAAATAGTAGGGGATTGTACTTTAGACAAAGACTCAAAAAGTGCAATAATTTTCTCCCGTTCTAACCTTTTATAATCGTTTAAAATATCAACATGACGGATTCTATTCTTTCCAACAACCGATTCAAGCCGATTAGCAGATGTTTTGGTCGATTCATCCAAGTCAATAAATGAAGTTTTTTTATCTTTTTCAGCTTGTGCCACAAACCAAGTAAAAAGTGATTTGCCAACGCCTCCTTTGGCTTGTAGGATTAGATTAATTTGTTTCATGATAAAGATGTAATAAAGGTTTTTGTTTTATTAGAAGTCGTTTCCAAAATCAAATTCGTTTGTTTTTTGGTTGGCGAGCTTCATTTGAGCAAATAACTTTTCTGCGGTCGGAGATTCTTGATTTTGTTCAATACTGGATTGAATACCCTTGCTATTATTTTTGAGACTCAATGTTGGGTCTAATATTTTCTTCGTACTCTTTTCAGTATTGTAATACCTGAATTTAATTTGGTAGAGAACCTCTTCAGAGATTACGAAATTATATGTTTCCAAAAGGAATTTTGTGATGGCATCCATAGGCATATTTTCATCAAATAAAGGTTTGATAAATGGGAGTAACGATTTTCTCCACTTACGTTTTCCTGCTGATTTTCGTTGTTTTATTTCATCAATCGTGAGCATAAAAATTAGGTTTTTTTGATTATTCCTCTAATATATTTGAAGTCGTATAGTTTAAAAAAGCTTAAAAAAACACTATTGTCAAATTAATGTAAGATTAATGAAAGACTATTGTCAGATTAGTGTAAGAATGCCTGTTATGGTAATATTTATACAATAATAGTGTAAAAATGATATAAAATTAAGGAATTTAGATAAAAATATTAGTTTGATATATATTAAAATATTTTTCGCTACATTTGTAGTGAAGCAAGATGGAGATTATGTATACATAAACTGGCGTGCAAGCACTTTTTGAGGAAGGAATCATTTTACAGAAAATACACATCAACCTAAAATATCACAGACCTATGGAAGCAAAGAAGCCAAAACAATCAGGACGACCTAGATTAGAAGATGCCTTGGAATGTGTTATTCCAGCGAGGTTCACCCAGACAGAATTTGAAGAGATTAAACAAAAATCAAAAGGTTTAAAAATGTCAAGGTCAGCTTATATTCGTTCCATGACGCTCAAAGGGAAGGTTCAAAATTTGTTTACGGAAGAAGAACAAAAAGCCAAAAAACAATTGATAGGTATTGCCAATAATCTTAATCAACTCTTGAAGCTTTGTCATATTCATGGCATAGAGAAAATGATAAAGCAAGTAAATCTACAGCTAGGAAATATTGATAAAATCTTAGATAAGTACAATCATGGTGGGGGTAGTGAGTGAAAAAGGAAAATCATTTGAAGGCTTAATTAATTACTTATTTGAAGGAAGACTAAAAGATAGAGGAAGTGCTAATAAACGCCCTGAAATCGTGGGTCATGCAGAAAATCTGAGAGTTCCTTTTGGAATAGAAGATAAAGTAGGTCGAAACAGGCTTATCTCAGATTTAATCAATCAAGCAAAACTACATCGCAATTATGGTGATTATAGCACGAAGTATGTTGGAGAGCATATTTTATCTTTTACGGAAGAAGACATTAAAAAATTAGGAAAAGACCAAATAAAAGAACTTTGCGAACAGTATGTAAAAGATGCTGGTTTAGATAAAACTCAATATGTAGCCATCTCACATGCTGATACAGAGAATTATCATATTCATGTTATCTTTAATAGGTGCCAGAATGATAAAACTCTGTATCCAGATTGGAAAGAAAAAGCAAAAACAGCAGAGAGAGCTATAGCGCTTGCTTTAAAATATGATTTAGGTTTAACAGATAAGCAAGAGCAAATGGCAGATAGTAAAGGAGTTTTGGAAATAAGGGCAAATCACAGAGATATTATAGATTTAGCCAAAAATCCAGTTCTCAATAGTATCAGAAATATAAAGCATTTAGAAAAAATCTGTGAAGCTCAAAACATTCCATTTTCACTAAAGAGAGACAAATTGAATGTCGGAAATAAGACCTTCAAGAAGCGAGATTTAGAGGCTGTGTTCTTTAGGAACCGTCAAATGAGCAAAGAAGAAAGAGACAATAGAAAAGCTAATGAGTATTCATCTCAAAAAAGAAAAATCAAACAAAAACCTGCCTATACCCTCAAAAAAGAAAAGATTAAAAGAAAAGCAGAAGAGCAGCAAAATCAAGAAAAGTGTAATATTGACCTGAACATTCCTGATGAACCATTACAAAGTATTCCTCAACCCTTAGAAGAAAATCTGGAGTTTAATTATAAAAAGGCATATGGTAAAAGTGATAAAGAAGAAAAAATGTACTATAAAAGAAGAAAAAGGCGTTAGTATTTTGAAAAATCAGTATTTAGCTCTATAGTTCCCTTAATAATTTGAATACTTCCTATGAATGAACAAACCAAAAATGCAGAGTTTATCAAAGTGATTGGTATTACACTTATTCCTGTACACCTCTTTTTCTTTTACTATCCATTGATGCGCAGAAGCCTACACATTTCATGGCTAGATCCTATTTATTTGTCATTAAATGGAAGGCTTTCCATGGTAAATTCTTCGATACTAATGAACACTTTAGCTGTTTTTATGCTATTAGTATATGCCATTACAACGCCAATAGGTAAAGATAAAGAGCTTAAAAAATCACAAATAGTCAGGAATACTAGCTTTGGTTGTTTACTTATTCTAATGAGTGCTTTCTTGTTTTATGTATTGCCTTATAACCAATGGGGATTTTACGTATACATAATAGGGTTGGGGATAGGATATTATTGCTACATGAGTAATATTGCTTTACTATTACAACTGGTTCAGCTCAATCAATCAGAGGAATTTAATGTTGAAAAGGAGACATTTCCTCAGATGCTAGAAAAAGTAGAAACAGCGCATAGTATTAATATCCCATATCATTTTTACTACAAACAAAAATGGCACAAGGGCTGGCTTAATTTTGTTAATCCCTTTCGAGCCATCTTAGTAGCAGGTTCCCCTGGTTCAGGAAAATCTTTTGGAACAATCAATTTAGCCATCCATCAATTGATTCACAAGGGTTATTGTTTGTACGTGTACGATTTTAAAATACCGACTTTAGCACTAGAAGTATTCAACGGGCTATGGCATTACAAAGAACTACTCAAACAAGAGTACGGGAGCATAGCCCATTGGGAGAAAAAGACAGGAAAGCTTTTTCCCAAGTATTATCAAATAGACCTTAAAAGCCCTCTTAAATCCAACAGAATCAATCCCATAGGTTCCAATTTAATCCTAGAGGTGGTAGATGCCGCAGAAAGTGCCAAATTTATCATGCAAGGCTTAAGAGGAACAGAAGGTGGGGGAGATGGGAGTAGTAAATTCTTCGACCAATCAGCAGAAAACTTATTAACGGCCTGTATATACTTTTTAAAACGAAAGTCTAATCAATATGGAAAGGAGTTTTGTAGCCTTCCCCATGTGGTAGAATTATTACAAAAGCCCTATGAAATACTCTTTCCACTTTTAATGTCCGATCCTTATGTCAGAAATCTCGCTTCAACCTTCAACAATGCTTTTGAGAAAGGCGTTTTTGAGCAGTTACAAGGCCAAGTGGATTCCTTAGTGATACCGATGGGACAATTAAGTGATCCCGGCATCTACTGGGCCTTTACAGGAGCAGATTTTGATATTAATATTTCTAATCCTAAAAACCCCTCTATTTTAGTGATTGGGAATGACCCAGATAGAGAAGATACCTATGGAATATTACTTTCACTACTCAATGGAAAACTCACCAAAACCATCAACAAAAAGAACCAATTACCATTAGCTGTTATTTTAGACGAATTACCCACTTTACCTTTTAATTCGGTTAGTAATCTGATTGCCACAGCACGTTCGAATAAAGTAGCCTGTATTTTAGGGATTCAAGACACTTCACAATTTGTACTGAGGTACGGACAAGAAAAAGCCAACATGATTATTAATATGGTTGGTTCTATTTTGACAGGGCAAATTCGAGGAGAGTTAGCCAAGACGATTTCTGAATGTATTGGGAAAATTAATCAAGAACAGGTTTCAGAAAGTATTTCAGCACAAGGAATTTCCTATAGTGTATCGACCCAGCTTAATGAAGCAGTAACCATTTCTACGATTGCCAATTTATCGCAAGGAGAGATGGTAGGAACCATTTCAGATGATTTTGTTGCACCACTCAAATACAAACGCTTTCACGGGAAAATAGATGCCTTAGCCCATGAAGCATCACCCACGACAAAAATGCCCATCAAAGAAATCCCAGATTTGAATCCAGCCTTTCGTTTAATGAAAGGCGAAACAGAAAGCGATAGAGAAATGCGAGTAAAAATTATGGTGAGAGAAAACTATGAAGCAATCAAAAAAGATTTAGTCCTCTTACAATATTTAGAGCTGATACGCTTTCAGTTTCAAAAGGAAGAAAGTCAAGATATTAATTTAGAAGTACTGGCAGAAGGAATGCTGAATTATATCATGAAAGTGAATAAATACCTCACCAAGGAAGGCTTAAGTCCTCAAGGAGAAGTATTTATGGATAAATTAGAAATCATGAATACCATCTTTCAGAACAATATTGCTAGTAAAATAGCCTTGTCAGAAACTGAAAGTCAGGATAGTTTAGTGGATGGAAAGATTGTGGCAGCTCCCAAGAAATTGTATAATGAATATACCTCTGAAGAAGCCCAAAACTTACAAACTCATTACAGAGAGTTTTTCCAAGTGTATAGCAGTGCTTCTGTTCAAAAACCGATGAATGATTATGAAAGTTATGATGGCGATGATTTTTAAGATTGACTCCACTTTCTCCAAAGCATTTCAAGGACACCCATGTTATTAACCACCAAGAATTTGCTAAAGAAGAGTATCACTAATTGAATGACACAATAGGAGAGGAAGAACTCATTAAAATACCCTTCTATATTGCTGTCAGACCAAAGCCAAATGCTTGTAATAATCATATTTTGAAGTAAATAAATGGTAAGACTTCTTCTACCAAAAGGGATGAAGAAAAGAGCCAAAGAATAGTACTTTTTAATGAGTAGATAAAAGCCAATGACAAAAGATGTAGATAAAGAAAGGATATAAGTAAAGAAGAATATTTTAACCAGAGGACTTCCATTTTCAAGTATAAAAAAGATAGTAGCTAACGCTAAAAACATCATTGATAAAGAAAACCACAAGAGCGTAAACCTTTTTCTAAGAATGCATCCTTCTAAATGAAAGAAGGAGATAAAAAAGCCTATTGAAGCCATTAAAAGCATTTCTAAGTGATAACAAATAGCAAAATATAAAGAATGAAGGTTTAGGTTAATACAGTATTTGAGATTAGCTAGAAAGATAGTTGAATCATGGAAATAGTCTTTTGAGTTACCCGCTTCTTTCATATCAAATGGAATATAATAAAGTGCCAAGAAGGTCAGGAAGCAAATGAATAGGAGGGAAGAAACAGGATATTTTGCTAAAATAGGACGAGCATAAAATAGTATTAAACCAATGATGGCATATTCTTTTAAAATATCTCCGTAGAAGAAAAGATTATTAAAAATTCCCAACAAAAAAAGCAAAAAAATTCTTTTAGCAAAAGCAGATGGCTTGTCTTTAGAAAGCTTAATCAATAGACCAAAACCATAGCCAAAGATGGCACTTAAACAGAACCATCCCTTATCGTTAATGAATAAAAGAATGGAAGAAAGAATAAGATTAGGCTGTATTGCATTAAAAACGGCAAAGGTGTTATATAACCCAATCCACAAAATAAAATAGCCACGAAGCGCATCAATGACGCTGTTGCGATTGTTCTTAGGATTCATGTATGATAGGTTTTAAGGGTAACTCAGTACTCATGTAGAGAGTACTGAGGAGTAAGTATATTGTGTGATTACTTCTTCAAAGACTTAGGAGTACTGATTTCATTTTTAGGTACTTCAAGCACTTCTTTCACAACCTCTTTTTTATCAAGGGAAATGGAAGGTGTTTTTTTTAAAAGTCCTGTATAGGCTGCATCCTCCAAGAGTGGAATTTTTAAGGCTTTTTCATTGGTTTTTGTCTCAGCACTTGGTACAACAGCTTGAGGTTCCCCTTTCTTAAAATTGAAAATGATACCTTTGTCAGCATCTAAAGTAATGTTAGCATCAAATAACTTACCTGTCTTATTGCTGGTAAGTCCTGTGAGGGAAACGGACTCCCCTACACGTAATTGATTTCTTTGCTCCTCAGTGAGTTCTAAACCCAACAATTTTTTAGGAACATCTTGGATGGGTTTAAGTTCCAAATGGCCATCTTTCAAGGAAACAGTGGCACTAAAGAGATTTCCTGTTTTAGCTGAGCGTAAATCGTATAGCAAAACAGTCTCTCCATTTTTAATTTGCTGTTGTTGCTCCTTGTCCAGTTTTACGCCCAATATTTCTTTAGGAATGGATAAATCAACTTTTTTAAAGCTTAAACCTCTGTTAAGCGCATCTACACTGACGACAGCATCCCAATTTTCACCACCATCTTTTGCGCTAAGTCCTTTTAAAAGAATAGGATTACCTTGTTTGAGGTTTTCTTTTTGTTGCTGGGTTAATGTTACACCAAGAATCGTATCAGCAACAGATAATTTAGAAGCACTCATGGTCGCCAAAGTATTAGTCTCTTTATCTAATGAAACATATTTAGGCGTAGCCACTCCCTTTTCGTCCACATAAATGACTCTATTGGCATTACCAAATTGCTGTAATTTATCAATATCCTCCTGACTTAAAAACTGCTTTAAGGCAGCTGGAATTTGTAAAGTTTGCTGTTTTTCAATAAAATGCAAAGTTGGTTTCTGCTCAGGATAGGTTAATACATACTTTCCTTGGCGACTTTCACCTTCAGGATTCATTTCAAGGAGAGGCGTTCTTTTCCCATCCATGAGGTTTTTCGCCATTTTACTTAAATCCCCGATTTCCTTGTAATCATTTTGAACGACAATCATTGCATTCTTTAAGATTTTCGCTAATTCTTCCGAAAGGGCTGTAATATTTTGCAGATGTTCTTTTTCATTAAATTGTGCCATGAGATGAATGTTTAAAAGGTTAAATTATACCTGATTGGCAGGCTTTGAGGAATTACTTTGTGTATTGGCTCCCGATTGAGGAAGTCCGTAAATTTTACTAACATGATTATTACCCCCGCTATTCCCGCCACCATCAGCACTATTGCCACTAGTCCTTGCCATTTCTGCTGCTTTAATAGTCCGAGCCGCTTCAGCGATAGGTTTACTAATGGTCTGTGCGGTTTTAAGGACAAGAAAACTAGTGGCTGCTACAAACGTTGAGCCAGAGATAGGAGAGTTGGTCATTCCTCCCGAAGCGCCACTGACAATTAAAGTCACCAAAGAGGGTGTTTTGAGGACAGCAAAACAGCCAATGATGGTAACACCGATGGACAGAAATACAGGAGTCCAATCAATGTATTGAATGGTATTATAAGCTTCTAGTGTACTATTAGCCGTCGCTAAAGACCCACCAATGATGGTTCCTCCAAGAATATGCGTGTTTTCTGCAAACTTAAGCAGTACATCATAAGCATTTTGGTCAGAAATGTTTTTAAGACGGTAGGCGATGGCTAAACACATATTTGCCACAGGAAACCAGAGTAATTTCCCGACATAGTTGGCATAAAAATTCTTCCAATTATCAGAAAAAGCATGAAAAACAGAAAGACCAATAGCGATAGGACCAAAGGCAATTAAAATGGCAAGATTAATATTTTGCATGGTCAGTATTGCTAGATAACTAATTTGCAAAGCCACATTAATTAAGGCATTGATAATGCCTACAATCATTCCTATCCACCATGAAACAGCAGTAAATAGCTTGACATTGTAATAAATATTAGAAACCGTTTGCTTGATAGTACCCAAACCATCACTAACGGCATTTTTTATATCATCCAGAAAGCCCTCATCTTGTTCTACAGGGCTGGTTGTACCATTGCCAGGTGTATTGTTGATATTATCCGCTTCAACTGCTTGATTGTCTTTTATCGTCTTCTCTAGGTCAATTTTGTATTGCTCCTCTAATGCTTGATTTTGCTCCATGTAGGAAATTGCCCAGCCTTGAGTAGAAGCACCAACGGGAGAGATTAGAAAATCACAAAGACTAAGGGTCGTATTATAGAAAATCAGTAAAAGAGCCAGCATAAATGGACGAACAAATGCTTCTAAGTGCGTTGCTAATCCATCTACTTCTCCACTGGCCATGATTCTCCACATTTTAATGCAAATCCAAAAGAGTGAACCGACTCCTGCGATGGTTCTACCCACGGCAATAAAAGGAGAAAATGCCGATTTTATATCGGAAGTAATCACATTGATTTCGGAAACAAGGGCTGAAATATCCATCGGTTTATTGGCTAAGTAAGAAGCTACAGGTTAAGAATTCAGCGCCTAAATCAGACTTTTTGTTATCATAATACACATTCAGTGTATCCCCATGAAAACTGATAGTATGTTTATGCGGGAAAAGTAATGGAAAGAAATAAACAGTGGAACTTTGATGGTCTATTTGATGAATCTTTCTATTCAAATAAAGAGCCTTTAGGATTGATACAACCGTATCTTTTTGATTTAAACCTCTTGTATCTGTTTTTTTAAGGATTTCAAAAGCACTGTTATCATCCTTGATTTTTATTTGATCAGTCCATTGGATTTCAGATACTTTAGTTCCATGGTCAATGAGTTGAAAAGTAGCCGTTGAATCGAAAATGTTCTTTAAGTCCAAGGTGATATATTTTTCATATCGATTGCCCAGCCAATTAGCAGTTTTCCCTTTATACCAGCGATAAATTTTATTTCCGTAACGGAAATGGGCTTCAATGCCAATGAGCTGAAAATTCTTAGCCGAATAGGCTTTAATGACATCTGAAGCAGTTTCTATCTTAGCATCGTTTACTTCAGATGTTGAAGAACAAGCTACAGTAAAGATTGATATGAGTAGGAGCGAGATTCGCTTTAAGTTAATGGTTTTCATAAGCATAAGAGTTAAGAGAATTAGATTTTAAAGGTTTATTTATCGAAATTCATCATTTTTCCAGCATCCATAGCACCAGAGTTTTTATAGAAATCAGAAACATTAAACTTATTGTCTTTACTAAACAGAGCAGTTTCATGTTGCTGTTTAAGGGTGATGAGTTCGGCATGAAGTTTATTGATTTCTGAATCAATTTTTGTGTACAAATCAACCTGTTTATTGATTAATTGAATTCTATCAATGTCGGATAATCGCCCTAATTTGGCATTGATTTCAACAGCTTGACCTTTCCCTTTTTCATTGGCAGAGCCACCAAATATTCCTCCAAGGTTTAGGCCTAAAGCATCTGATAGCGTAGAAACCATTTGGTCTTGAAAATTAGAGGCAAGTTCATCAATAGAATTTGAAAGACTTGATTCAAGGTTATTAAAGACGTTCCCAAGATTGCCACCAGACTGAAGTGTTTGGTAGAAATTATTCAAAGCTTGAGTATTGCCAAACTGAATAAGGTGCTGTTCTAGCACAGCGAGTTTGATTTGTTCTGAGCCATCGGAATTCTCAAACTCACTCTTTAAAGTACTGAGAGTCGTTAGTTGATTGGTGACTGACTGGGTAGCCGCATTAAAACTGTTTTCAATGCCCTTGGTATTGACCTGTGCGCCAAGTCCCGTACCTGTTTCTCCTTGATTGGTATAAGAGGCAGGGTTTGTATCAAAAGAGATTGGTGCAGTATTACCCTGTGTATTGGTAAAGGGTTGATAACGAGTATCTATGCTGATAATTCCTTGATAGAGACCATTAAACTTTGTGATGTATAATTGCTTTTGAAGGGGATTAATAAAGGGTATGATAGCCTGCTGAAAATAACTTTTTACTTGTTGTAAATGCGTTAAAACCGCTTGATTTCTCCCTCTGATATTCATGTCTTTTTCATAATAGTTCTTAATTAAGTCAGAAGGATTGTTGTTGTAGTTAAACTCAGCTATTTCAAGGTTTAGCCTCGTTTTCTCGGTTGAATTCATGCCAATGACATCCGCCGTTGTTTGATTTTCTGTTTTTAATTGAGAATTCGCAATTTCTTTATGGTCTCCCTCAATTTTACTCATCAGTTTTGATTGGATAACTTGTGCAATATTTTGCGCAAGGTTTGAAGGGTCAATCACTGCGGCATGGCCGGTAAAGCTTAATAAAATACCCAGTAGGAGGTAGTGTGATTTTTTCATCTTTTTATTATTTATGATTTAGAAAATAGGAAAACAGTTTTGCAAAAAAATAGGAATTACTGATGATAAAAAGTACAGGTAAAGTACATGAATTCAACAGGAAACAAATTTCAAGAAACGTAAAATGAGTCGATGCTTTCTCTTGTAAAAGTTCTTCTTTTTGCTCATCTGAGGCATTCTTTGAGGGAATTTTAAAATATTTAAGATGAAGCTTTAGCAGTACAAATCTTAGTTGCTTATAAAAACCAACAAAGGTCATTTTGTGTCTGCTTAGCCATATCAACCCCTGAAGAAAAAAAGCGATTAAAAAGTAAAGTATTTGCCCGAAAAATGGCTTTATACCATACACAGTTTCAATATCATTCAAAAGCGTAATGGCATAGAAATATGGAAGCACATATAGTCTATTATTCTTATAAATCAATAAATTGAGTTTCTGTGCAAGTGGCAATGAGAACTTCATCTCATCCCTGATGATTCCCCTTCTTTCTAAAAAGGCAATGAATGCAAAAAAGCATAAGGTGGTGAAAAGGTCTATATAAAAAACAGTCATAGTTTGTTTGAGGTAGCAGATGTATGTACAACAAAAGTAAAATAAAATTATATTAGTATATACTAAACTAATAAATTTATTTTCTATTGCTTTTGATGACGGGCAATAAAGAAGATATTTTCGATTTGTTGGGTTACTTAAGTGTAAAATTTTAGCTCATATATCTTTATATATGGCGATTATTCAAGTATATTTGAAATGTAATTTAAGATTTACTTGAATAATGATACATAGAACTCTTTTAGATGAGATACCGCATCTACTTTCATTTTTCCCTGCATTAGGTTTAGTTGGACCAAGACAGATTGGAAAAACAACCCTAGTGAAAACCTTATCTAATATAATATCCAAACCAATATTGTATCTTGATTTAGAGAATCTGAATGATTATGCTCTTTTAGAAAAAGATCCGCAATGGTTTTTGGAGCAAAACATTGATAAGCTAGTGGTAATTGATGAAGTGCAAAGAATGCTATCTTTGTTTCCGTTGTTAAGGTCTTTAATTGATCAAAAACCAGAAGGGGGGAGATTTATTTTGTTGGGTTCGGCATCTCCTGAGTTATTGTCGAAAAGTTCGGAGACTTTGGCGGGGAGAATTGTGTACCGGGAGTTAACATCAATAAGGTTTGACGAAGCACAGAAAGAAGGAATAGATTTATCAACACATTGGCTAAGAGGTGGTTTCCCGAAAGCTCTTCTAGCTCCTGATATGGGCTTATGGTTTGATTGGCAGGAATCATTTATTAAGACATATATTGAAATAGACCTTAGAATGTTAGGATTGAAAGCCTCACCTGTTGTTTTGCAGAAACTGATTCGCATGCTTACAACAATACAGGGATCTACCTTAAATTATACTAATTTGGGTAATTCTATGGGTATAACAGGGAGTACTTTACAAGGGTATCTTGATTATTTAGAACACTCCTTTGTTATTCGTAGATTACCTCCATACTATGTCAATGTTGGAAAGAGACTTGTAAAAAGTCCCAAACTCTATTTCAGAGATACAGGGATATTACACTATCTATCAAATATTATGAATTATGATGAATTGATTTCAAATATAGCCGCAGGACATTCTTGGGAGGGTTATGTAATTGAACAAATTATTGGACGTTTGGCAGGCAATGTTCAGGCATTTTATTATAGAACACAAAATGGGGCGGAAATAGATTTATGCCTTTTAAAAGGTAATGAAATGATAGTATCGTTTGAAATAAAACTATCAAATAACCCTTCGTCTAGTAAGGGAAATACGGAGGCAATTCAAGATTTGCAGACTAAACATAACTTTATAGTTACTCCCTCATCAAAAAACTATAAAGTAAATGAATATTGGGAAGTATGTAGCCTAAAAGCATTGTGGGAGCGCTTAGAACCGTTGAGGTTGTTGAAATAGTTATTATGGAATTACAATTACCATGACAGATTTATCAATCTGCTTATTACTTCCATTCCAATGATTTTTATTGATATAACAAATTTACCGCATGTACTAAAGTTCAATCAGGTTTATTAGGCCTACAGGGCATCAAAGAGTTTAAATTTTAGACCTACTTGAGCATTTGCTTTGATTTGCCGAGTAATCGCAGCGGTTGTTCCATCGGCATCAACTTTGGCGAAAACTGCTATTTTAGGAGAGAAAAACTTCTCTACATTAAAGCCAATTGTCAAGAATGGATAAGCCTTACCTTGACTAGCACCATTAGCTGTTCCATTACTAAGTAATTGAAATCCAGCACCTAATCCATATAAAAATCCGAGATATGAAAGATGATATTTTCCTTTCAGTAAAGTTGCTTCATAGCTGTATTTTAGTTGATAGTTTTTAAGTAAAGCGGTAGTATTATCTTGCATTTTCTCTTGTCTATAAGCAAAACCAATTCGATGATAATTGGATGTAGCAGTACCAAAACACAAGGATATGGCATAAAATCTATCACCTTGTTGCCAGTTTTGTGGGAAATTGTTATCCTCAAAAAGTAACGGTATTCCGCTTGAAACTTCAAGGTATTTTGTGCTTTTATTCCTGATTTGTGCCTGAGTGTCAGTTAAATATCCTGTTATCAAAATGGCTATCAAAACGTATGTTTTCATAATTTATTCATCTGATAGTAAAAGGTTTCATAGTCAACTTTAAGGTTCATATTACGGCTACCGTCTTTCTCTACAATGTCAATTTCAAAGTTTTTGTCTTTACCAATTGAAAACTTGGGCATCATAAACACAAAGTTGAAATAAGCACCAGCGTCTCCTAGTTTTCGTCCATCTGGAGCACCCTCTTGTTCGAGGTAAACGAAATTGGGTTTAAGTTCAATTTCTTGTGAAACTTCCTTTTTGCGCTTTGTTTTATCACGCACATAGAATTTTATGTACTCCAAGCCATAATCTAAGGGCGAGCTATTTTTCATGCTAATACATGCAATAATCTTCCCTTCCTTAGTAGCCAACTGTATGAGTTTGAACTGTACTTTTCCGACTTTATCAGCAATGTGTTGAATAGTATGTCTAGTTTTTGATAGCTCAATCATCTTTTTAGAGAAATGAATCATCTCCGTTTCCGTATAATAAGTATCGCTAAAGACTATTTTCTCTGGTCTATCGCTAACCTGTTTCTCAAAAGCATCATTTAAACCTGCTGCCATGGTAATATTGAGTTTATTGGGAGATTCGTTATAGGAAACCAGAAAACTATAATACTTTCCATCATGGGTAATGACAGTGACATTGGTTTCAAAAATGCCTATTTGAGCTGCTTTAAGCTTTAATACATTATCGACACCTTCCACTCTATCACAAATAATTCGGTTAGAACCAGCATCAAAATACTTAATGGGAGCATCAAATACAATATGAGTAGTCTTATAAAAAGCGACACTCACAGGATAACTCCCTTTGATGTTATGCTCTTTGAAGGTTAAGACCTTCTTCTGATTGGCGGAAGAAATAAGACCCGTAGAATCAGTTTTAATCAGGTTCAATGTCTGTGCTTCCATCAAGAGTGAAAACAGCACCAAACAGCAAGAGAGTAGATATTTCAGATTTTTCATAGATTAGTATTTGATTAAGAGGAAGAGTTGCTGTCCAGTTTTAATGCTAACTTTTACATCTCTAATTTTTGCATTGACATATTGATTAGCACCATTGAGGGACTGATTTACCAAAGAACCCACCACCTGATTGCCGACGGATTGGGCAAGACTTCCTTGGGGATTATAAACCAATAGCGGATTCATAGAGCCCAAAGTACTTCCTACATTTTGCCCCCAAGCATTCTTTTTCATTTCGTTTTCAGCATCAATACTTACTTTCAAGCCTAACAAGCCATCAAGATCCATTACCTGAGCGTTAAGGGCTTGATAAACATCATTTTTGATATAGCCCTCTACAGTAAGTAATAGTCTATCTCCCTGAATATGGCTTTTTGCCCCAATAATATCGCCCGCTTGATAATGAAGATTACCCAAGGATTTACTTTCAGTCAGCATGATTTTGACTGTTGTGTTATTACGTACTATTTTAGATTCTAATAATTTCCCTTTGATTAAAATATGTTGTTTACTCTTTCCTAAGTTGCTACTGGGATCAATGCCAATGGTTGGCATATCTTCTTTCATTTGATGATTAGCATAAAAGCGATTATTGACAGGTGATAAAAATGGATTATCCCATGCTGTGGATTGATCGTTTTTAGCTTTTAAATCATCATCACTAAAGCTAAATCCATCGTTTTTAGATTTTTCGGAGTCTTTATTAGCTCTAAGCGGAGTAGTCACATTGTTTTTAGGTTTATTGACCGTTTCTAATACTTTGATTCTTTCCTCCAATCGCTTAATGCTTTGAAGGTTTTTATCCTGATAAGAAGACCTATTTTCATTTGAATAAACCTTCTTCTTTTTCTCCAGTATTTTAGAAGAATCAACGTGAGTTTTTCCTAAATACTCAGGATTGTTCTCCCATGAATTGGGCGAATTTTGTGCTGGCTCGGTAGCCCAAAAACGCTCATTCTCCATTTCCTTTTTTTGATTAAAAGGTGTTTTTTCTTCAATCTTTTTATCAGCCGCAGGAATGTCAAAATTGATGGCTGAAAATTCATTTTCATGCGTTTTGGCAGTTCCATCTTTAGGAGGGAAGATGTACAAGTAAAATCCCACAAGAATCATATTGATTATCAGTGAAATAGGATATTTAAGAAAGCTTAAGTTAAAATACTTTTCCATATTGTTTAAAGGGTAAGAGCCAACTATAACAAAATTAGGGATTGAAAATGCCTTGAAATCTAAGGATTGACGGGGCTAATGACCACATCCTTTGTACCCCGACTATTGATTTCCTTATTGCCAATGACCTTCATTTTATTGAGAAAAAAGCCATAAAGATTATTATCCGTTCTATCTCTTTCTTCCATCGAAAATTCAGTCACTAGAAAACTTTCTTTGGTAACGCCCCCTTGTCCTCTGAGTAATACTTTCCCATAAAATCGCCCCATAGAACCTCTAAAGACAATGCTATCGACTTTGATATACTGAATGGCATTTCTTTGAACGATGTTATTATAATAGTTTTGACTATTGTAAAATTCGTACAATGGAATAAAGTCAGCATAGTAAAAACTCTTTTGGATATTGCTATGGATTTGCTGCTCATCTGGTTCTAAGCGAAAGAAAAGCTCATGGGCTTTAGCCACCATCGCCTTTTTGGCTACTAATTCAAAGCCATCATTATAAACATCATATACTTTACGGATCTCTCCATTTTTATCCATGATGTAGGGTTTAGGCTTTTGAGAAGTGACAGCATCTTTATACAAAACCATTGAAGTAATAATCAGGATGAGAGCAAAACTCAATACGCCAAAAACAAGGTATTTTCCTGTATGGTTAATGCGATCAATATCTCTGAGATACTTGATTTCAAAGCTTTTTTCTTTACTCATATTCATAGGAAATCATGCGAGGATTATGACTGATTTTAGAATTATAATTGAATTTTTCATCACAGAATTTGATAACTGCTTGAGGTGAGCCATTGAGCATCATCATTAATTCAGCGAGGTAATTAATCGTTAATTCAAAATTTCGGTTGAACTCCCTCAGATAAAGAAATTTGACTAAATTCTTCTCAGGAGCTTCGGTAGTATATGCCCAGTATTCTTTATGAGATAATAAAATGCCATAGACGCCATACACCTCATTTGTCCAAAGAATCAATAATTCTCTGAACCTGTCATCTGTTTTTAAATCACGATTAAGACTTAACAACATGGTAACATGTTTATCTTCCAAAGAAAGTACCTGAGCGATTTTATCAATCTTCTTCATGTACTTAGCCATAGAAAGAATAAACTTAATGTCTGACTGAGTAACGACTGTTTCTTTGATAATAGGAGAGGAGATGATGTCATCTAATTCCTGGGTTACCAAACCAATAGTTCCTTTAAACTTTCTAGCAGTTTTATAAACCTCTTTGATGTACTCTGCAAACATATCCGACATGATAGCCTTCCAAGCTTCTTCGATAATGAGATATTTTCTTTGGTTGAGCTTTTCTTTGAGAATCTCCTCATAAGTACCCATCATGTAAATGACGACGAGCGGGAAAAGCACTTTATTCCCTTTGATATTATCTAATTCAAAGACGATAAAACGCTCATTTTTAAGGTCAATTTGATAAGAAGCATTTAATACCTCTGCATAAATACCACCCACATGAAAAATCTTTAATACATCTAAAAAGTGGTTGATATCAAAAAGCTTAGAAGTGTTCAAATGCGGTAAATCCTTTTGTCTAAAAACACTCGCCATGTATTCATAATAGCTATTAAAACAAAGTGGAATGCTTTCGTTTTCCTCTCTTTTCTTTGTTGCTACATAATTGTAATAATAGCAAATGGATTGTAACACAATGTTTTCATCTAGTTTACTAGGCAGGTCATCTCCTTTCCAAGCTTTGAGAAGCATTTTTAGCATCATATCCAAACGCCTTTCGGAGGGCATTTCAGTATCAATCACAAAAGGATTAATTTGAATAGGTACTTCATCACCAAAAGAAAAGTAAGAACCTTTGAGATAATTTTTGCAAAGGTTTTCATAACTATGTCCTACGTCAACAAGCATCACAAATGCACCACTTTCTACTGCCCAGCGGACTAAATAATTCATGCTTACTGATTTTCCTGAACCCGTTGGTCCCAAGCAAAAGAAATTATACCCTGTAATGGCTTTTCGCTGTCTTGAATTACCACTTTCAGCAAATACATCAACAATTACTCTTGCCCCATTGCGATTGACAAGCGGCAAACCCAAGGCTGATTTCCCATCAAAGGCAAAGGTTTCTTCAAAGTTTAAAAAAGATGAACCCACCGCATCATAGGTCAAAATCATTTGGTCAGCACCGATGTTACCAGCATTGCCCGGCATGGTATTCATAAAGACAATGGGTAATTCTTCATTGGACTCAAAAGGAATTAAATCAACTTTTTTGAATCCATCATTGATTTGAGACTTGAATACTTTAAAATCTTCATAACTATGAGCATGCCAGAAAACTAGATTGGCATAAAAGCGAATAGGGGATAAGCGCCCAGATCCATCAATCAAGTTTTGAAGAAAGAGTTTGGTATCCTGTAAAGAGTGTTCATTTTCCTCTGAAAAGGAGAGAATTCCACTTTTTTGCTTGATAAGGCTTTGCAGAGATGACTTCACATTTTCAAGACTTTCTTTATAAATCACCACATTGTAAATACACTCTCCGTCTATTTTATGCGTAAAAGATTTACACAAGGCAGCAGGGAAAAAACTAATTTCAGTCGAAAGGTTTTTATCCCCCGTAAAACTTGAAATGGTATCGTTGATAGACAGGATGGAGTCAATTTGATAGATTCCACAGTATTTATCACCCACTTTCAAGCAGTTTTTATCAGGCAGGTAAATTACATCCTTGATCGCATCTTGAGTATCTTGGGTGAGCATCATGTATTTTTCACAGAGATTAAGATGGCTTTTAGTGCCTAATAAATCCTTCTCACTCACCAAATGAAAAGAAAAGTTCATGCCTTGTGCTAATGTTCTAAGAAAAATCTCAATACTGCTGGTAAATTTCTCAATAGACTCTTTTTGTATGTTCTTCTTTTCTACTTTGATAAGCGAACTAAAAATACCATTGGTAGAGAGCGTTTTCTTGGTAGGAGGAGTATTAACCAAAGTGAAAAATAGATAACTTTTGGTTTGCTTAAACCTTTTTTCAAAAAGTAAACGTTCGTTAGCTCCTCCAAGATAAGTTTCAGAGGAAGCTTGTAAGTTAATATCACCCTCAGCATAATCGTTAAAACAAAAAAATGTCTGCGCATGTAAAAGCGTATGAGCAGGAAGGCTCGAAAACGCATTTTTAAAATTGAGGTTAACTTGCTGATAGCTATCAGCTGATAAAGTATTTAGGTTAGCAAAAACACCTTCATAACATAAGGTTATATCACCATTTCGACTGAGTAAAGCCCCAAAATCAGTCGCACCGATAATGGGAAAGCTTTCTTTGTTATTAATAATCATAGAATAGATAATTAGGTTTAGCGGTGAAACAAGCTTAGAAACCAATACCTTTTTCAAGTAAGTACAAGAATAAGTACAAGAGTAAATACAAGGACTGAGTTTAAAACAATCTTATCTTGGTCATAGTAGGTCTTCCACCTGCTATTTTATGAACCCGAAAAAAATACTTTACCAACATCTTTTCATAACCGAAAGGCCCAATTTTTCTAAGAAAGATGAAAGAGAAAAAGCCAACACAAGCAACCGTAATGATTGAAAATAAAGAACCAATCAATAAATGCCCAATTTTAATAGCAATGATTAAACATACTAACATGGTTACTAGTAAGATAACAGCCCAAACAATGATTAAAGACATGGGGAAGCCTTTAAAATAAGGCGGTTGATTCACGCCTTTGTGGGTGTAATATTGGGTAATCATTTGCTAGAAAAATAAGATTTTCGAAAGCCCAACACCAATGAGGATGACTAATGAACCCATCAAAACACCCTGAAGGTTTTTAAAGGCTTGTTGATCGCCTTGTTTATACTTAAAACCAGCAGAGGTAATGCCTATGAGGAAAACTACACCCGAGATTGCCATGAGTAGTGTGGTTACACCATCAATGATACTTCTGATTTCTGTAGCCCCAGATTCAGAGGCGGAAGCCACTTTAGTCCCCCAATTAGATTGAGCTTGGATATAGCATCCATACAAAGAGAAGAGAGTAGTCAGCAGTAAATGCTTAACTTTTTGCTTGTTTGATTGCATGATAGAATAGATTTAGGGTTAAAAAATTTGCTCATAAATTCAGAAAGAAAACAATCACTGATTAATCATCGCATCAAACTCCACCTTTTCGGCTTGAATTTGGGTACGAGTATCTAATGATTTACCTAAAGAAGAAGGATTGTCAAACATAGATTCTTTGCTATGCTGACCACTGATAAAGTAATCATAGAAGAAGAAAACAGCCCAAGTACAGAGGGTTAAAGTTCCTACCCCTATTCCATATACGTTCCAGTTAAATAATAAAATTGAAGAATGATTCATAATTGTATAATTTTGAATTGACTATTTATATATCAAATATAATAAAAAAATAGATAAGTATATACTAAACTAATAAAAATGAAAGAAAATATTTTACAGTATTGTATTATCTTTTGCACTAAGTATAAAAAAACACTTTTGACTGAAGAGCTTCATGCAGATTTTTTGAATCTTACATATCGTTATTGTTATGAAAACTCCATAGCATTATTGTCATTAGACATTAGAGATAAACATACGGTTATCCTTGAAATAAGTACAGAGATAGCGATGGAGTCTCCTCATGTAATCATTACTAATTTAAAGGCATACTTGGCGGGAGAATTAAAAAAGAGTTATCCTCAGCTTAAATCAAAAACCCCAAGCCTTTGGACAAGGCAACATTTTATTCAAACGATAGGAGTAAGGAATGATGAATTAATGGAAGCTTTTGTATTCAATCAGAAAGGATTAAAAGATTAGCTTAGCGTTTTAAGATTAAATTTAAATATATATAATATAATCTTTTTGTTAGTTTGGTGGTAGTGTATTGAATAAATTAAACAAATTGTGTAATTTTACCAATATAACCACAATTCAATTCATATTACTTTTATGCAGATGGATTTATTGTCAGGTCTCAAAGAGCGATTCTTTGTGAGTGCTGAACAAATTGAAAAGATTAAGTTAAATGCTATTCATGATAGTATCCTTCATACAACTCCTTCAGAGAAACCAAGTTTGATTATTGTGGGTGGGCAATCAGGGAGTAAGAAGGAAGAGTTAATTCTTATGGCTAGAGAAGAGCTTGCTGGAAATTCCATGCTATTGTCAGCTGATACTTTACGTAACTACCATCCTAATGTTACTGAGATTAAGCAGGAATATCCTGATATGTTGCTGCCACTAACAGCAGATTTTACCAAAGAACTTTTGCTACATATTGAGGATTATGCCATTCAAAACCATTACAATGTTGTATTGGAAGCAAGTTTAGGTAATGCAGAAAAAGCAGTTCAACGATTAAGTAAATACAAAGAGCAGGCTTATGTGATAGCCTTGAAAGTACTATCCATCAATAAAATGTTTAGTTATTTGAATGCAGAAGAAGCATATGAACATCGGTTACTAACTGAAAAGAGCGGAAGGCTAGTATCTAAACAGTATCACGATCAGCTATGTAATAAGATTCCTCAGACACTTCAAACGTTATATGAACAGCAATTACTGGATAAAATAAGTATTTACCAACTTCATACTTTTGAAGAAAATGGGGTATTAAAATCCAAGCCAACCATCTTGGAAGAAAAGAAGGAGAAGGCTTTAGAAGCTTATTTGGATGAACAAAACAAAGATTTTACTTCGACAGAATTAGCTTATTTAAAAGAGAAAGCTCAAAAAGTAAAAGCCATGAAAGCAAATAGAGAAGCTAACTTTTTAGAGAAAGTACGTTTCGATTTTAACTTCAAGTTTATTTTAGAAGGTAAGGAAGGAAAAACTAAAAGTAAAAAGATGACGGCAGCGTGATTATTTGAAAGGATTGTTTTGTAAGCAGATAAACACACTCATTTAGCTTTTTTACTTGCCCGTTTTTTGACCAATAAATCAGCATCTTGTAATTTTCTACCTAAAGTATCATCATTGGCTAGGTTTAGAAAGTTTTTTTCTAAACCCAATACAAATAGTACTTGCAAGTATGCCCCCATCGTAACACTTGGTGTACCTTTTTCAATTAGCCATAATGTGGTACGACTAATATTAGCACGTTCAGCAACTTGTTCCGTACTCAAATTCCTTCTTAGACGAGCCAGTTTAATATCTTCTCCCAATTGAGCTAATATTTTAGCCGCAGTCGGTAATAATATAGTTGTTTTAGCATTCATAATGTTTGATATTATGAACAAATATCAAACTAATGTTTATAATATCAAACATTATGAATTAATCTGATTATTTCAAATTTTAACCCTCATCCCTTTCTTTTCCATCTCAACAACCTGCTCATCAGCATTGCTGGATGGAGTAATATTGATGGACTTTTCCTTCTTTTCAATGGTTTGATCAATCTTTTCTTTTAGGGAATCAAGTTCTTTCTTGACTTTAATGAGTTCATTTTCTCCTTTAAAGTCCTCTTGGATAAACTTTCTTAAATCATTGATGTTCTTGTTAATGTTTTCAATGTTCTGTTGAACGCTTTCTAATAATACAGGAATTTTGATGAGTGCTCTTTGAGGATATTGTACAGCAATGTCTGGCGTACTGGCAAGATAACCACTATTGAAAGCATACTTTTCATTACTCTGTCCCTGCAAGATTAAGATATTCTCTAAACTTACTCTGTTATCAAAGTCCCTTATCTTAGTCGCCTCAAAATACATTTTAAAGCCTGCATAAGTGCCAACTTCTGTAATTCCTTCTTGAGAGATGCTATCTCTTAATTTAACAAGATAGGTGCCTAATCCTTTTTCAGTCCTTATATCAAGTTCCTTTTTATCAAAAAGGGAGTCTGAATGACGAGTAATAAAACTTTCTAAGCTCTTGGAATTAATCAGGTATTTGTCAAGATTAATTTTTTCTGACTTAAAATCTACATGTTGCTCTAAAAGGAACTTTTGATCTTTCAGCAATGCTTCTTTTTTTATTTCATTTAGCCGTAAGGAAGTTTCCAAACCCTCTATCTTTTCTTCAGCCAATCGTTGATCTTTTAAAAACATAAACTTTTCAGATTCTACCTTTCCAAGCTCACGTTCTAATTTAGCTTTATCAAGGAGCATGGTATTTCCAGAAAGAATGGCGCAGTACTCGGCATAATTCATGCCATTGGCTTCGTCCATACCACCTTCATCAATTTTTCGTACACCCAGCTGATTCGATTTAATCTGATTGATAAAAATACTCTTGTTAAGTAGGAGATTGAACTTATAAGAGTCTAAAGTCTGTTCAACGGCATAGACAAAATTATGTACTTCATTGTTATTAAACTTCATGGCATATTCGTTTCCTTGTCTGGCACCTCGACCAATGCGCTGTTCAAACTCAGAAGGCTTCCATGGAATATCTAAATGGTGCATGGCAATCATTCGACGCTGTGCATTTACGCCTGTACCTAAAGTACTAGTCGAGCCAATCAAAACTCGTACTTCACCATTATTCATTTTTTCAAAGAGTTTTTCTCGTTGTTTATCCGTTTTGAAAGATTGAATAAATGCGATTTCCTCAGGTTTTAAGCCTTTTTCTATCAACTTATCCTTGATGGCAAAATATACATTGAAGCCGGTACTTTTAGAAGAAGGAGTACTTAAATCACAGAAAATCATTTGAGTCGCTTTGAAGTTGTTACCTTCCTGATAGTAATCTAATACTTTATGACAGCATTGATTGATTTTATTATTGACATCGTCGTTAAAGCTGGGATGAATCAAGCGCATGTCCAATGCCATTTTTTTACTCTCATTGGTGGCAATTAGCATCTTCGCCTTTTCTTCACTTTCACTTAAAGGATTACGATAGATTAAAGTACCATCACCAGAATTGGCAAAATCTTGTAAGCGTAAAGAAAAGTCTTGTTGCTCCTTGGTTTGCGGTAATACCACTAATTCAGTTTTAGCTTTAGCTGGGAAAATACCAACCATATCACTTGTTTTATAATCTGTAATTTGACTATAGAAAATAGCTAATTCAGGGACTTTGATGTACTCTCGAAAACGTTCTTTCTGAATGATATTATTGGTGATGGAGATTTCGTACTCGGTTGATTTAACACCATAAGTAGCAATCCAAGAATCGAAATTAAAAATCTGTTGTTTCTTTAATTCTTTGGGTCGAAGGTATTTAAATAACAAATACAGTTCATTCAAAGAATTCGAAATGGGCGTTCCAGACAGAAAAGTAACCCCTAAATCTCTCCCTTTTTTCTCTTGTAAAGTTCGTAGCGCAACCAACATATTTAAAGCTCTATCACTTCCTTCCATACTTCCTAGTCCAGCCACATTATTATGACGAGTGCTATAAGTAAGATTTTTGTAAATATGCGATTCATCGACAAAAATATGGTCAATCCCCATAGAATCGAAGTTGAGTACATCGTCACGATGTTCCTTAATCGCTTCCATTTTAGTTTTAAGCTTACTTTCTAAATTAGCTTGTCGTTTCAGTAAGCCTTTGTATTGTTGTTTGGTCTCATACGTTTGAGACATAGTATTCATCACTTTCAAATCTTTGTTTAGATTATTCAACTCATCACCAAGAACAGCCGAAAAGGCTTCATGGGAATGAGGTATTTTGCTAAACTGCTCATGAGTAAGAATAACACAATCCCAATTATTATTCTTGATTTGATTGAAGATATTCTCCCGATTCTTTTTACTAAAATCAACATCACCACTGTAAAGCAAGCTGGCATCAGGATAAGCCTTTTTATAGGTTTCAGCAATCTGAGCAATGTTAGCTTTCAAGCAAAGTATCAAAGGTTTATTAGCCACGCCCAAGCGTTTCATTTCATGGCTTGTTACAATCATCGTCAATGATTTACCTAAACCCACTTGATGGTCAACAATGCCACCATCTTGCTGAATCAAAGCCCAAGCGGCATCTTTCTGCGATTTATATAAACCAGGAATGCCTAAATTCTGTAGGTTTAATTGGGGGAAAGTTAAATGTCCACCATCATATTGAGGTTTTACGTAGCAATTAAACTTCTGATTATAAGTTTTGGCTAAATCGTTCTTAAAATCAATGTCTTGTTCATTCAAAAAGGCGACGAATTTGTTTCTGATATCCTCAATCTTGTTATTGACCAGAATGGTTTTATCCTTATCAGTTACATAAATATTTTTACCTCTGTCAGCATCATAGCCAATTAACTTTTCCATTTTTGGCGTAGTATTGTACAGAGCATGTTCTAGCAAATCAATTCCATTTACTTTATTGTTGTCGGCAGTAACGGCATACAAAGTATTAATATTCTCATTGCGTTCATACTTTTGGTATCTAATCATGTAGTTGTCAGTATTTTCTAAATAATCTACGGTAACACTTGAACTATTAAAAAGCTGACGAGCAAAGCGTTCATAGATTTTAGGAGAAATCCATCTTTCCCCCAGATTAAAATCTAAATCATTATAACTAATAGGAGTGGGGAGAACCTCCTTTAAACAATCTAAAGTATGCTGTAATCTTTCCTTTTTTTGTTGGTCTTCAATATGAGGTAAATTGTTTTCTAACCAATTGATTTTCTCGACCACATTCCCTGAAATGACAGAAGTAAAACCTTCAAACCTTGCTGTTTTAGGATTAAAAGCAATAAGTTTTTCCGCAAGTAATTGCTGTTCAATGGCCGCTTCATTATGTTGACTAAGTTTAGCTATGTAAGGCACATCAGCAAAACCATATTGATTGAGCGAAAAATAGAAAGCATCCTTGACAGAATATTCATGTACCTGATTAAAACCAACAGGTTTATGAAAAATATCGGACTTGACAAACTCTTTATTTTCAACCCGCTCTAATCCGAAAACTTGCTTATTCTTCGGGTCTTCGTCTAAATAAATTCTATTGGTATTGAGGGTTCCATAAACACTCTTAAAGTTATCGTATAGATCATTCAGTGATTTTCTTAAAAAGGAATGCTCAATTTTTTCAGCTAATTCGTAGCGATACAAATCATCATAAGTCTTGCGGATTTGCATCACAGCCAAATACATATTTTGCAGTTCCAAAGTATAATCAGTGGGAACAAGGTAATTAGCACCAACATCAATTTTAAGCTTATATAATTTATCATTTTCAACCACAAATTGACCATCAATATCTCTTTCGGTCAGTGGCGTTTTATAAGGAATATTTTTGGGCAATGCTTGCGTAATTGATAAAGTGGTTTCAATAGGATTAACAGGAGCAGCAGGGGCAAAGAGGTCTAATTGAAAAAGATTAGTCTTTTTCCCCACAAGATTTGCTTGAAAAAGCGAAGGTTCTGGCGATTTCACAGCAAGATTAATGGTAAAGTTTTTCTTGAAATCAGATGCCAAAATTTCATCCACCACTTTACAAATTTCAGGGAGTCCACCCGCTTTTAAATACGCTAAATTGGGTCTTCCATATTGATCTTTCCCGAAGGTCAACTCATCAGAAATGATAGCATTACGATTCAGATGGAAGAATTCATTGAGTTGAAATTTATGGGAGGACTGTTCATGAGTAATCAAAGCAGTTCGCACTAAAGATTGCTCCATTGGATTCAGCGAAGTTTTTGGACCAGTCTTTTGTAAAATCAACAAATCAGCACCAGCCTGAGTCCCGGCATCTAAGAAAGTATTTTGAGGTAATCGAATCGCTGAAATGAGATTTGCATTAGCCATAACAAATTGTCTGATGGGCAAATGGGCAGGACTATCCAAAACACCATAAGGCATAATATGCGCTAAGACCCCGCCTTCCTTCAACAAGTCAAGCGATTTGACGAGGAAGAAATTGTGAATATGATTACTCGCCTGTCGTTTTACTTTATTCTTATTGAGATTATAAATTGGGTCAAAAACCTTAAAATCACCAAAAGGAATATTGGAAGATATTAAATCATAAGTACTCATTTTATGCTTACCAACAGTTTCAAAAGGAGCATTTACACCGTTAGCATGAAGAGCCTTTAAGATTTTAGCGGTTAAATCGTCTTTCTCCAAGAGTAGGCTATCTTTCATGGCAATTCCCAGTTTTTGAAACTCGCTAAAAAATAGGCCAGAACCCGCACTTGGGTCAAGATAATTATCAGCTTTCACACCATTTTTTAGTAGGGCATTTCCAATGGAGCGAATGAGTTCAGGGGAGGTATAAAAACTGGTAAGAATACTGTTTTTGATACTCTCGATATTTTGCTCGTAGTTTGGCTTTGAGGATAAGTAAGTATGTAGTTCTTCAATGTGAGGCTTAATTTTTAGCGACTCTAAACTCCAAGAAGAGATATTATCCAAAGGCAAGAGTAATTCTTTTAGACCACCCCAGCCCTTAAATTTTGAGAGTATCTCTTTCTCTTCAGGGCTGGCAGCTCTATTTTCTTCGAGGATTTGGTACGCAGTTTTGAGGCCCTCCAAATTATCTTTGAGGACTTGCTTTTTTTGATAGGACATTTTAGTTAGATAGGAGGTTTAGAATTATGTAGTTCTGTGTGTATTTAATGAAGTTGATTTAATCTAGGAAAAAGGACTCAATCAATGTTGAGATAGATTTTTCCTCATCAATCAAAGAGCGATATTCTTTGGAGAAATAGCGCATTTTTGCGCTAGTCTCACCATCAAAAACATCAATGCTAAAGGCGTACTGCTCCACCAATATATCATAGAGTCTCGAGTAGCTCGTCTGAAAATCAAGAAGATTTTTAGTGACCATTTCCTCGGCTTCAGCTGATTGAAAGCCTAGGAGTATAAGCCTTTCCAATTCACTATAATAGTGCTGAATTCTTTGATTGATAAGTGTTTCCAAATCGTTTTTTGGATAATAATCCAAGATGTCAGGATTGTTTGCTTCTAAAAAAGCAACGACTGTTTTCTGCTTTTCAGTAATGACAGAGTTTTTGAAAGATAATTGCGCCTGCATATATAGATAGTTTAGTGTATATATAACTAATTTATTGTAAAGGTAATAACTTAAAACATTATTCAAAATTTAAAAAGAATAATTTGGAATAATACATCAAAAAAGAAGAGATGAATTAAAAGAAGAACCTGAAAATCGGCATAACTGTTGTCCAAAGACAGCCTTCTCTGGGCTGATACACAAGGCTTACGAAGACAGTCTTTGGAAGTAATTGCAAGAGTTCCTATCATGAAATATAGTCTTTAGCTACACACGATTTCATGATGGGAACACTCGCTTGGGCTATATTAGTGGAATAATACCTACATTTTGTTGCCTATTTAGAGAAGAATGAGCCCATAGAGGTCGTTTTAGAAGTTTAAAAACCTAGCTTACATGATAGAAAGTTTCGGACTTCTGTGACTGAAGTATAATATAAACAACATATAGTGTCTTCTTTTTATCATGAAGTTAACCTGTAAGTTTATGGAATTTGTCGTTTTTGTCTTTTCTGATAGAGCATAAACAGACTAAGTCTTAATCGTTTCCATTGTAGCTATCCAATTTAGGGTGTTATTTTTTTGCAATGAAGTGCTGGAGTAAATTACAGCTATATTCCCACCTATCTTTTAAGAGATTCACAATTTTAATAATATTGTGAAACGATTTTCATTTGAACAAATGTGCTTATATACATTTATTCATTTGTAAAAGTGTATATTTGTACAAATAATCATTTGAATAAATGTTAAGAAGCCTTTATAAAGACTTAATCAATTGGAAAAATTCGACCAATAGAAAACCACTTATCTTGCAAGGAGCAAGGCAAGTGGGTAAAACTTGGCTCATGAAGAATTTTGGAAAAGCTGAATTTGAAAATACTATTTATCTGAATTTTGAGAGTAGTGAAAGACTGAAAAATATATTCTTAGTCGATTTTGATATTAAACGTATTATTGCTACAATAGAAATTGAAGTGGGTTATAAAATTCATGCAGACAAATGTTTAATCATTTTTGATGAAATTCAAGAAGCAGGAAAAGGGCTCACTGCGTTAAAGTATTTTTATGAACAAGCCCCAGCGTATTATATTATTGCCGCAGGCTCACTTTTGGGAGTGTCTTTACAAAAAAACACATCTTTTCCTGTTGGTAAAGTAGATTTTATGAGGATGTATCCCATGAGTTTTGTTGAATTTTTAGAAAATACAGGTCAACAATTACTCTTAGAACAGCTTGAGGCTGAAAACTGGTCTGTCATTGATACCTTTCACGATAAATTAGTTGATTTGTTACGACTATATTATTTCGTTGGTGGAATGCCGGAAGCTGTTTCCAATTATATTCAATTTCAAGATTTATACCAAGTCAGAGAGATTCAAAATAAAATACTACTTGGTTATGAAAACGATTTTGCCAAGCACGCACCAATCGAAACAGTACCAAGAATTAGGTTGGTTTGGAGTCATTTGATTAGCCAATTAGCGAAAGAAAATCGAAAATTTATTTACGGGCAAATCAAGAAAGGTTCAAGGGCAAAGGACTTTGAGACGGCTATCAGATGGCTTACAGATGCAGGTTTAGTGTTGAAGGTAAATATCGTAGAAAAACCAACAATTCCGCTTAGTGCTTACGCCGATATTGATATTTTCAAGTTGTTTTGTTTGGATGTTGGTTTGCTCAATGCTATGGCAGGAATTTCCCCGAAAATACTTTTAGAAAAAAATAGTATTTTGACTGAGTTTAAAGGAGCATTAACCGAACAGTTTGTGGCACAGCAGTTGAAACTTAAACATGAAATATATTATTGGTCTGCACAAAATGCCACAGCAGAAATAGATTTTATGATTCAAAAGGAGAATACTATCATTCCGATAGAAGTAAAAGCCGAAGAAAATCTTAAATCGAAGAGTTTAAAAGTGTTTGTCGATAAATTCCAAACACAGCAGAATATTCGTTTTTCAATGAATAATCATAGAGTACAAGACTGGATGATAAACACACCATTGTATGCGGTGAATAATTTGTAAAGAGTAACAATAGGCTTTTAGAATATGATTCCTTTCCTTGATATGAGATAAAAATAGTATTATTTCTGTTTTATTTTGTCGCAAAAATTACCTGTTTTTGCGACAAAATAAAATAATTAATCAATGTAAAGTGTTGATAATGAAACATTTGTAAAAATAAAAATAGCGAAAAGGGGTTCGCTATTTTTTGCTGAAGATTTTCTTTCTTTTGAGACTGCAAAAAATGTAATCTAAGACCTTAGAGCGTTTGAAAATCGAAGGTAATATTACTTAATCAAATTAATTTATGAAGAGAATACTCCTCCTTTCGAAGAGATTATATGTGATTTAATAACTTGAAAAACAAGATTAATGGATTAAGAGTGGAAGCTCAATAAGGAGGTTCTTGTACACTAATTATAATACATGAGTTTAACTATATGGCTGGATGGAAATTGCCAAAAATAAAGAAAACCAAAAGACTTTTATGGGTAAGGGCATTTATATACCAAAGAAAAGAACTTTTAAAAATCTCTGAAATCCTAAAAAACAAAAGAGCAGGCTTTGCCTGCTCTTCCGTATATCTTCACGTCGAACGACAATTCTAAAAAAGAAACTAACGAAGCCGACCGCTAGACTAGCCGTTCGCCCAGATTAAGTTCAAGACTAAACGTCCTTCATTCCTTCATGGTTTGGCTTTCACCTACGACTAAAGCTTATTTATTAGCGATAGTATTTTTCATCCAATCCCATTAGAAAAATCTACTTTTGTTGCTAGTTTTGGAAAATCAATAAATGGATTTCTGTTTCCTTGTAGTTCTTGAATTGCAAAATTTCTATGCTTTTCAAATATGGTTGGAGGCTCATTTATATGCCATGCTAAAAGAGTTTGAATATCTTGAATACTATATCTTGATATTACCTTAGGGTATCTAATTAGGAAATAAAGTGTCGCTCTAGCAACCTTCCCCTTCCCTTCCTTGGGTTCAAATCCATTATCTTCTCTATTGCCACAATTATCCATGACTTTTTCTTCCCAATCAGAGTACTCATAATATGGAATGTTTCCTCTAAAGCTATTACAGTTCGGTGTACATGAATATAAATGATGTAAATCTCCTTTCATTGGATTTTTCTTTCCAAACCATGATTGAGGTACAACATGTTCGCAATTAAATCCTTGGTTGTTTTCTAGGGATTCTAAAAAAAACTCTTCATCTATTGTCATATTTGATTCGAAACTTTCAGTTAGTGGAAATTCTTTATAAAAAGATTCCAAAACTTTTTGATTTGCTTCAAAATCAGACTTAATTAAAGCTTCAGGAGTTGAAGTATCACCACTATAAATATTGAGTATAGTCTTTTTATCCGGCTGAAGGTCAACCCACGGGTATAAATATTGACTTGGATTATATGATAAAATAGTATTGTGTGTCGTATTAACTAACTTACTAAGAAAATCAAACAGCTTGTTACCCGATAAACCAGAAGGAATTGTCCCATAATAATTACTTATTTTCTCCTTGTCTAAAGTTTCATCATAGTATTCATTGTTCTTGTTTTTCTTTATTTCATTTAAACTTTTTTTAAGTTGGTTTTCATCAGATTTAGGTTTTCTTCTTTTTGTTGAGTTTTTATTGTTGGCATTTAATTTCTGAATTGTGTCAATAAGCTGTTTATTATCATTTGAAGATATACTTTTATCTTGACTAAAATCATTTATTGAATCTTTCAAACTTAGTCTGATTAAAACTGGACGATGGTCGCTTATTGATAAATAGTCAGGCAAAACTTTGTCTTGAGCTACAATTACGTACTCAGAATTTGTCGTTTTTTGAAGATTGGGGGATATAAAAATGTGATCAATAAGTGATTTATATTTTCCTTTAATGTATGTCATTTCTCCAGCCTGCTCGTCTTCGATACTCATTGCAACAAAATCAGAGAGTAAAAAGTTGAAGTCATCAGAGGCAATAGTAGCGTTAAAATCACCACCCAAAATCCAATCTTGGTCTACTCCTTCTTCATCAATCATAGATTTGATTGCCGTTGCTAAAATTTTTGATGCTAAAATCCTTCGCTTTGAACCTTCTCCCATAGCTTTAAGGTGTAGGGGGACAATATACGCTCCAAAGCTTTCTTCATTGCTTCTTTGCTTTGACGTTAGGTAGAATAAGCCTGGATACCTATCAAATATTTTTCCATCAATGTTCTCAAATGAAATATTTGCTTCAAGAATTAAACCATCAGGAGATTTAATATCATTACTTGTTAATTTTAACCATCTTTCAACTTTTTCTGACCATTTTTTTTTCCCTATTGAAACGGTTTTAGAATTCCAAACAATAGTGGTAGTTTGTTTAGCATCAGAAGCATTTGGTTCGCTAGCATCATATTCATAATCTAAATCATATCTAGATTTCAAATAGGATATTAATTCTTTAGTTGCATTGGATGAAGATTCCTCAAAAACCCAAACATCCATATTCATTCTTACAATTACTTTAGCTACTTCTTCAATTTTCTGTTTATAGTGCTTATTAAACCATTCTATATTCCAAAAGGCTATGTCAATGTCCTTGGCTTCTCCACTATAAACTTGTACAACCCTTTCCAATGCATTAATTTCATTTTCAAGATGTTTTTCTCGTCCCAACCCTCCAAAATAGCCAAGCATGGCATCTGTATCTTGAAAATGATTTAATACTTCCGTTGCAGCTTTGTTTTGTCTGTTTTCATTTATAGACTCTAAATAAGTTGCTATTGCAGAAAGCTTAATCCCTTCATTAACACTGACTGCAGGTTTATATTTTTTTATATCAGCAGACTCAAGTTCTTTAGTTGCATGGTGTAGAGCAAAGGCTTTCCATTCATTATTAGTAACAACGGCTCCTGATGAACCTGCTAATGTATCAGTAGAATAGTGTACGACCGTTTCATTTTGAGAAATAATTTGATTGTTTTGTAAGGCAATGGATTTTATCTTACCTCCAGGATGCTGAATTATATTTGCAAAATCGTTTTCTTTTACCACAAAAGCATGACGTAGCAAAGGTATGTAACCAAACTCTTTACCTGGTTCATCATCAACCCAGACAAAGCAAAAATCTAATTCATTTTCAGGACTAGAAATAAATAGTCTTTGAGGATTGAGTTGATAATTTTTTGTTGTTTGAATCTTCCCTTTTTCGTTGGTTTGGTAATTGAATATACAAATGGCATTCTCACACACGTCCATTGAATTTAAAACGTGATAATTTGTGAGTAGAATATTATTGCTTATCAAAAATCCTGTTCCTTGCCAACTACCTTTTCTTTTTTTGTAATCAACTCCTGACGTATTGATAAGACAAATTGACTTTGCCCTTTCTGTTCCTAAATCAAGAAACCATATTGGTAATATATCATTTTGTTCTCCAAGTATTGTTTCATAGTTCACTTCTTGGACAAAAATGGTTTTCTCACTTTGTGTTAAATCTTTTTCTTGTGAAAATTCTTTAGAAATAGACTTTGCTAAGTCGGACTCCGATTTTGTCAAAAGGTTTTTGCTTTCTAATCCATCTAGTTGCATTAGGACACCTGTAGAAGTAGTTTCAAAAGCCAGATTCGATGATGTTTCAAATCCATCATTAGGTACTTTTGTCTTTGTTTCTTTGGAGAGAAACGTGATTTCGGTTGATAAGTTTTGAGTTGTCATATTATTTTTTAGTTAAACTTTTGTCAGACTGTTGATAAGTATTTCTGCTGGAATGAGAGTCCTCTAAAATTCCCGTAAACTAATCGATATTGATATTTCGCCAGCTTGCTCTGAAGTCGAGTTACGTAGAACTGTTCATTATTCTTCAGTCAAGCCAAATTTTTGATAATAATTATATCGTAAAGGTTCTGTTTCATATATCAATTTCGCTTTGCTTGGTAAGTTTTTTAGAATACGGAATAATGAATGAAAACGGCACAGCAATAAACCCTAATGCTAAATAAAGGAAGGTTGAATTGTGAGAATGCAAAAAAGAGTCTATAACTGACACCTTTTCAAGTATTTTTAAAAAGCCATAACCCATTAGGAAATGGCCAACGCTTATTAAAAATATTTTGTTGTCAATTTGTGACTGAGAATATTTAAGCAAATCTCTTTTAATAAATAATTGAATAGAAAGCAATAAAAAAAGTATTCCCAAACAAAGTCCAAGTATTTCCAACCATTCAGTTTCATACCGCTTAACTGTTAGTTTTGATAAACTACTATTTACTGTGAGAAATCCATTTCGTAACGAATAAAATATTGTCGAGGGGTTTTCAGCAATTTGTTTGCGATAAAGGTTAATAAATATTTTTTCTGGAAGTATTTTAGCTGTATGATAATTAGAGTCAAGTATTCTAAAAAAATTTCTGTACAAAAAGTCAATTGGAACATTGCCAATGTTTGTTCCTACTCCTGTAAATACTAATACTTCAGGTATCGGCTTACCTTTATTATTGAAATCATTTTGAAAAGTTGTAAACAAATTAGAAATTACTCTTTGTGCATTGTCTTTCCAAATTGCTTGTATATCATTATCGTAATTAAGCTCGGCAACATTTGAAACAGAATCTAAGTATTGCCAATTTACAACGATTGCATTTGCAACATAAGTAAATAGTCCATTCGCTTTATACTTTCCATTACATTCTGTAATTATTACATCACCTGGATTCTTAATTTTGTTTTCTAATTCTGTTATGTTACAGCCTTGACAAACTTTACTAACTAATGAATTATCGTTTACATTATCACAGCTATATTTTTCATCTGGAGAGTTTACAATTATTGCATTTTTACCTCTCAAAAGTTTTTCCCAATTTTTATATGGATTTACTTTTTCAGAATCAAACTCTCCTTCAGTTATCCAAAGTTCAGTTCTTAGTTTTCCCGCAGTATCGTTTAGCCTCATAATAAAATCAGCTCTCCCTTCTTTATTTGAATTTGGATCAAGTATCCAATTTAGCTTTTCGTCTAAGTAGTCATTGGGGTCTTTTAAACTGTCGTACTGTATAATTGATTTTTTAGACTGATTATTGTAGAAATAATAAGCCGTCAAACTTATAAGTGCCCAAAAAAATATTGTGAAGATTTTTTGTCTTTTCGCTTTCATAATAGTAAAGGTTATCAATTAGCTTTGTTACCAACTCGCAGATATTCGAAAGTTTTTTATTGTTAAGGTCTTACCTTCTTTGGACATAATAGTCAAACTTCTTTTAATCCTAAAACTATGCTGTAAACCACGTTTTCCTACACTACTTTAAAATCTAACACCTAAACTCAGTTCATGATATCATAATAATAAAATATCAGCTTGATATTCAAAAATATACATATTTAATCACATTTTTTAGCGTATAAATACCTGATTTATAATTACTAATAAAAAATATTTCCTACTGAATTTTATATAAACACTATAAAAAAAACATCACTTTTTTGCTATTTTAAAAAAGTTTAGTACTTTTATATCAATAGGTGTAGAACTATTAACTAAAATAGCCTAAGGGATTTTCCCTTAGGCTATTTCTTTATAATTATCTTCAAAGATTAAAATCCCTTTCAAAGAATGTAAATCTTGTTACAAAATTGGTTCAATCAATCACAAACGTCATTGGATAGCTATTGATTTTGCAAGAATCACAGAATGGTTGTGTCCTAACTATATAATATATCTCTTAAAGAAGATATATTATATAATTTTTAGTATTCATACATCCAAATAATAAAAATATAATCATAAAAAATAGTATAAATAACTGATAATCAATAGTTTTTTTATTAAATGTTTTATTCTATTATGATTTTATTGAATATTTTATTTCATTTACTGGAGAAATATTTTAATTATGGATTTGTAAGAAATTTTATAACTCACAAATTCATAGTTGATGCTTAACAAGGATTGCGTTTACTTCTCTATCTGCTTTGACATATCCATGAATTATTGATTGACTACAGGGTATTAAACTACTTACCTGTAAGGGCGACGAGTTTTTTTAATGTTAATTCTTCAAATATTAAGCAGTATGGAAAACTATCTATCAAACAAAAGCTTCAAAGATTATGAAGACATCCCTAACTTGGATATATTCCAAAGGGCAAAGGCACATGAAGAGTACCTTGATTATCTCAAAGTCAGCGGGTATATGAATTACCGATTACTAGTAAACTCAGGTTGTGGTCCAGAAGTCGATTTAGCTGAGGATGGAGATATTAAAAAGGGAAGTTATGTGAGCTTTGTATGCAATGACTATCTGGGCTTTACACAACATCCAGCAATTAAAAAGGCGGCTATTTCAGGAATTGAAAAATACGGTACTGGAGCTGGCTCGTCTCCGCTAATTGGAGGCTATTTTGATTATCATCAGGAATTAGAGGATAAGCTTTCCACTTTTTTCAAAAAGCCTAAGGGTTCTTCTATTGCATATACTACTGGTTATACTTCTAATAGTGCGTCCTTGCAATGTTTGTTAAAACAAGAAGATATCGCTATCGTGGACATGGCTGTACATGCTAGTGTTTACGAAGGGATACAGGGAACCACGGTCAAGCGTTTCTTACATAATAATCTGGATGCCCTAGAGCGTATACTCTCAAACGTCAAGGATAAATACAGAACTAAAATGGTCATAGTTGACGGGGTTTATTCTCAGGATGGAGATTTAGCTCCCTTAAAAGAAATTATTACCCTTACGCATCATTATGGAGGAGTAGTACTGGTAGATGATGCTCATGGTATTGGAGTAATCGGTAATACTGGGCGTGGGGCGATGGAGTACTTTGAAGTGATGGACAAAGTAGATATCATTACTGGAACATTCAGCAAGACATTTAGTAACGTAGGAGGTTATCTGATAGCAAATCCTGAACTGATTTCTTACTTACAGTTTCAATCCAGACAGTATGCTTTTTCAGCGGCAGCGACTCCAGCTATTTCAGCGGTAAGCAGGGCTATTGACCTCGTTGATGAAGAGCCTCATTGGCAGAAAAAGTTATGGGAAAATATAACCTATTACAAAAAGGGTTTAACAGACTTGGGATTGGATATTGGTACTACAAATTCTGCTATCATCCCTGTAAAAATCGGAGATGTACAGAAAAACTGTGAGGCGGGAAAGTTACTACTAGAATGCGGTATTTATACTAACCCCATCATGTATCCTGCGGTATCACTCAAGGACTCACGAATAAGAATGAGCTTGATTGCCACCCATACCAAAGAACACCTAGATAAAGCACTAAATGCGTTTGATTATGTCAATAAAAAGTTGAACATTGCGAAATCTATGAAATAAAAGCAATGGGCAAACAAAAAAACACAGATTCCGAACAAAAGAGTGAAAAGTCAAGAAAAGTAACGGCTGGTCCCATCAGGGAGAAGGCTCGATCAATAACAAGATTAGTAGCAGCAGTAGGAGGGGTTATTCAAAAGAAAGGATATACTGGTCTGACTGGACCAAATATAGCCAAAGAAGCTGGTTTAGATAAAAAGCTAATCTGGACCTATTTTGGCAGTATAGATAATCTGGTGGAAACCTATATTCTACAAAGGGACTTTTGGAATATGGCTGACCAGAAAATTATTTCGGAATTACTAAAGAACCCAGAAAACATCGGGAAAAAAGACATCACAGCCTTGCTTCATGGGCAGTTGGAGCGGATGATGAAAGACAAAGTGCTACAACGGATTATTCACTGGGAAATTGGAGAAAAGAATAAAACACTTCGTAAGGTAGCAGACGAAAGAGAGAAAATAGGAGAGCATTTATTTGAGATTATCGAACCAGACTTCACAGACACTGGCGTGGACATAAGAGCTAAGCTAGCTCTTCAGATTGCGGGTATTTATTATCTTGTCCTTCATGCCAAGTATAATGGCAGTTTATTTTGTGGTATAGATATTAATAAAGCGACGGATTTGGAACGTTTACAAAAAGCAATACAAGATAATGTAAACGCCATGTATGATGAGGCAAAAGTGAATAAATAGCTTTTATGCTTTTATTCACAATTATCCTTTTTGTTTAATTATGAATGAGCCTTATGAATTTCTATATGACTACCCTCCATTAAGCATTCAGCAGGCATTGCCTGAAAGTTGCCTTTATTCTTTTGCCAAGGCTCAAAAGTCACTGTACACCTTGTTTGATTCAGCAAGTTTGATAAGCCAGAGACTCAATTTTCGACCCTTTTACATTGAGCTGCTGGAAGTGAATAATGATTTGCCTTTCCGAATGACTTATAAGGTTACTGAAAAGCAGCACTTCTTATTTTTTGTACTACATGGCAGCATAGATTTCACGGATACCGAAGGACTTTTTATCTCTCATGCCAGACAAGGGTATTATGCGATGACTTATAACGACATAGGTCTATATCGGGTAAAGATGCCACCTGGAAGAAACATCGTCTTATGTATCTCCATATTGCCAGAATGGCTAGCATTTGTGGCTAAAGATTTACCCGTTTTAAAGGAGTATCTAACTACATTGGAAGCAGGAGTATATCCAAACGCCATGCTGCCCTATTGTCAAATGGATTTACATATACAAAGAAGGCTCAAAACGATTTATTCTGAGATTTCAAACAGTGTCGGCTCTCTTGACGGCTTGCTAAGACTACAACTTTCACGAATATTGGAGCGGTATAATGAACTAGCTGAGCAGCAGCTGAACAGTATCTCTTACAAAGTAAAGAATTACCTAGACAGACATTTCTACGATACAGATCTTAATTCCCAGCGAGTGGCTGATTATTTCGGAAGAACCGAACGTACGCTCAGAAATCATTTTAAGGCAACTTTCAATATTACCATACGAGATTACTACACTTCGTGTCGCTTACGTCAGGCTTTAATATTGATGAAAAGCAAAAACCTACCAGTGAGCGATGTCTTTTACCAAGTTGGATATAATGATGAAAGCACCTTCAGGTATGAGATGAAAAAGTACAAAATACGGATGGCATAAACAGCAAATACGTGTATCAAAATACAAAGAAAAATGATTGAAACGGAATAAGGTGAAAAATTGGAAAGGAGGGAGGCTGATTCTCCTAAAAACCCTTCCAATATTCTGTTTCGTATATGAAGGAAGGTTATGAACTTTGTCAGGTAAAATTATTACCAATATGAAGATAAAGCTTATACTCCTGATATTGTTGACACTTTGGATACCCGTGACGGTCGATAAAGTTATGGATTTTGAAATCTTTAAAACAGGCATTCTCAAACAACCCTTCGATGATACTTTCGGGTATCTTCTTATCTACGCCCTGCCTTTGCTGGAAGGGCTTACCATCCTATTTCTTCTTATCCCACGGATGCAATACTATGGGATGTTGCTTTCGCTAGGCTTGATGTTAGCCTTTACGACTTACGTAGGTCTTGCGCTAGGCGGAGCCTGGGAAGAACTTCCCTGTGGATGCGGATCTGTAATTAGTTGGATGAACTGGAAACAACACTTCTGGTTTAACCTATGTTTTACGGCTCTTAGCGGATGGGGTTTTTATTTAGTGAAACTAAAGCGAGGCAGTGACGCAGGAGGCGTTACCGCTGAGGGCGTGCCGGCCTAATGGCTAAATAAATTTTCAAACCTTATAAATTCAAAAATTCATGAAAAATTTAATGAAGAAAAACCTCGTGTTTGTTTTTGCCCTATTTGTAGCGACAAGCACCATGTCCTTTAAATTGGCAGAGCAAAGAAATGTAGTCGATTATTGGTTTGCTGTAGATGTTGATGGTGACACCATTATAGGTTCTACAGATGCCCCATCACCAGTTGATGACTGTAATGAAGAAAACTCCTCAAACCTTTGTAAAATTCGTTTGAATACATCCAGTGCGCCTGCTACAGTAACACAAGCCAACGCATCTAACCTCGTTACAGGGGATGCTCATAGAACACCTTGATTAAAAAAACCGGTGCTTCTATTTTAGAAGCACCGGGTATCATATTTATCTTACATTCTGAGTAATGCCACCCAGATTAATCACATTATCAGGGATAGGCCAAGTATATAAATGCTCTTGCTCAGGGGATAATTCAAATTTCTTATTACCCAGCACCCTAACAATCGTTTTTGCATAAGGAGCTTCTGTTCTTAACCTTCTCAAATCGCTCCATCTTACCCCTCTGAAGATAAGACTCTTACGTCTTTCATTTAAAATCTCCGTCAGGATATTCTTTGTATGCTCCATCGTTTTAGGTTCATAAGCCCCTTTTTGATAGCGATGTATTAGCAAGTTATTAAGATCCCTCAGTGCATCTTCATGATTTCCCAATCGCTCATTGCATTCCGCCCTAATGAGATAAACCTCATCAAGGGCAGGAAAAGGATTGTAGGTCGCATAACCATTGTAAGTTCCTTTAAAGACATAGTATCCATTTGATACTGAAAAATAAGTAGCCACTCTTAAATCTCCAGCCTCGTAGGAGCGTAATAAAGTAGTATCTATTTTTAGAAAAGAAGCAAATGTCTGCGTCCTAATCATGGCATCAAGCAAAGGCTGTTCAGTATTGCCACGAGCATACAAGGGAAAAGGATAATTTAAACGGCTATTTACCTCACTGTAGGCTATTAATACATCTGAGATAGACAAACACTTCTCCGCCTGCACTTTGGCCAGTGCATAATCTTTCATTTGCAAATACGTTCTCGCCAGTAGGGCATACACCGCTTGCTTAGAAGGACGGGTTTTCTCCTCAGCCAAGGCAGGCAATAAGTCCCCAGCCTCAGTAAGATCCTGCACAATTTGTTGGTAAGTATCTTCAATGGTTGCTCTTGTATTGGGCTGATTAATATCCGATGCAAGCCTAATCGGAATTCCCATTTTTTGATTAGCCGTCTCCTTTTGGTAATCATCACAGAAAATCTGAGCCAATTGGAAAAACTGCCATGCCCTCCAAAACAAAGCCGTTCCTTTTATCCTGTTCCATTGCACCTCATTTTTGTGATTTCGTTCAAGCTTAGTAATGCTTTCCAACACAACATTGGCATAGAGAATTTTCTGATAGGCATTATTCCATCCAGGACATTGCTGTCCTTCGTAGATGTCTTTAGCCCATACATAGCCATTTTTTTGATAAGGGTTGGTCAGTGAATTCCAATCTGTTTCATTCAAATAGTAATCATCCGTCCCTATTTCACCCATGATTAATAAAGCATTAGCATTGAGCAAAGTAGTATTGTCCATTAAAGCATCTAAGTCTTTTAAGGTAGTAGGTACAGCCAGCTTACGATTAGGTTCAATTTCCAAGAAATCCCCATAGCAGGCAATCATCAAGAGGCTGAGTACACAGTAGCCGAGACCATGTAGCATTGAATATATCTTTTTCATGTTGATAAAATTTAAGTTTACATGTCCATTTTAAATCCCAAAGAATAAGTTCTGATAGGAGGGAAGTCTGAAGTCGGGAAATCTGGGTCTAAGCCTACTTTATTGGCACGCCATAGTATACCAACGTTATTTATATACATGAAAACCGATACATTGCTGAGTCCTAGCTTAGGAGCCGAGAACTTGTGACTTAGGTTGATGTCTTTTAACCTAAGATGCGCTCCGTTTTCAATAAGCGTTTCATTACTTAAATAGATATTATCACGAGTAGTATTAGCCGTAAGCGTAACTGCTGGAACTGAAGTCTGTAATTCATCCCCTGAAGATCTCCATCTTGCTTCATAATCCCGATGTCCCCCACCATAGTTAATCAGATTAGAATAATTGATACTACTTCTTCTGAACTGATAGCCAGCTTTATAAACCACATTAACACTAGCACTCAATCCTTTCCAAGTAAAAGTATTTCTGATACTACTAAAGAATACCGGCACAGTAACACCCATTTCCTTGAGATTTGTTTGCTGTAATGAAGCCCAGTAAGCTGCATAATTTTCGCTCAGCGTACCAGTTTTGCTATCATACACCTGCATAGCACCCGTAGTGGGATTTAGCCCATACCAAGGCAAAGCATAGAGAATATCCACAGATTTACCTTGCGTTGCAGGCGCACGCCCAGCGTTTGAGGCTGGAAGAAAAGAAAGCAAAGTAGGCGCTTCCGCTGCATTGTATTTGGTTACCTTGTTCTGTGTCCAAGAGGCAAGCAGCACCGCTGACCATTTAAACTTACCCGTAGTAATAGCCCCATTGATTTCTAAATCTGCACCTTTGGTGAGCAGGTTGGCATAATTGATTCGGTTGTCGATGGTATATAACCCAGAAGCAGACTGAAAAATACCCGTCGTAGGATCCAGAAAATCATAACCTATCAGGTCTATCCCAGCTTTTTCATAATACTCCAGACTTCCTCTAATCCTGTTATGAAAGAAAGAAAAGTCAGTAGCCATGTTCCAGACCACTACTTTTTCCCAACGTAAATTAGGATTGCCGGTAGTGGTTATACGTGCATAAGGATAATTAGTAATGACACCAGATGAAAGAGAAATATTAGGAAGCGCACTTACTTGCTTGTTGATATTTCCATTGACCCCATACGTAGCCCTTACTTTTAGTAAGTCAATAGATTCAATATCTGACATCCACTCCTCTTTGATATTCCAAAGCAAACCCACCGACCACAGGGGAACACCCTTTTGGTTAGTGGCTACGCCAAAAATATTAGAAGCATCCCACCGACCACTGAGAGAAAGCGTATACTTCTTATCGTAAGTATAAGCCAGATTAGCAAAGTAAGAGAGATAACGGTCAGTCAAATATCCAATATCGTTGACAGGAGAAGGTATTCTCCCTGATGAAATAGGGCGTAATTGATAACTCGTCTCATAATTGAGGTAAGGAGCACTGGTGAGTATTTGGTCATCATAACCATATAGCAAGTATCCTGGACCCGATTGAGAGCGGTCTTGCCTGACTTCTGCCCCAGCCAAGGCATCCAATTGGTGCAGAGGCTGGAGGAGTCCACTATAATTGAGCTGTACTCTTCCATAATGACTATCCCCATTGCTTTGATTTCCCGATAAAATACCACCAGAAGGAATCACACTAGTGCCATTCGCTTGGGTAAATCGGTTCACAAGATCTCTGACGTAATAGGTTTGTGGAGCATAATATTGGCGGGATGCTCCTTGAGCACTCCGAAACTGATATTTTACTTCCAAGGCTAGATCTGGAATCAGTGCATAGCGAATCCCTGCATTCATCCTAGTTTCATTATTTTTGGAAGTTTTATCAGAAAGACTAAGTTCATCAAGGGGATTAAAAGCCCAATTGAGTAATCCCTGAGATTCCGCAGCAGCGATATAAGGTTGGCGGTATTTATACGGAATATAAGTCGGTATTCCATTTTCATCCCTAAGACTTGTATAAGACTGAATCGCACCACCCTCCCGAGGAATGAGGTCAGTTCTCTCTAGTCCGTTATTGTTAAAATGCTGGAGGGCATAATACAGGCTAGTAAAGAGTTCCAGTTTTTGATTGAATCGGTAGGTAAACTGATTATTGAGTGTTATTCTGGAAGAACTAAACCCAACGTTTCCAGAAAGGTTTTTGTCAAAGCCAAGAGAGGTGATATATTTTAGGCTATTGTTTCCTCCAGCAATATTGAAAGCATATTGCTGATTCAGGCTCTTTTGATAAAGGTTAGCAAGCATATCTTTCCTAATGTCTTTCGTGGCTAGATGTTTCAATTGTCGCTCCATTTCTTCAGCAGAAAGCTTTCCTTCTTGTCTGGCAATCTGTATCTCAATCGCCTCAGGCAGTAAAGTCCAGTTATTTTGCTGAAAACCACCCTGCGCAAATCGCAATCGCTGGAAATCTATCAGCTCCTGTGAAGCCATGAAGGAAGGATTATAGAATAGATTTGGCTTTTCACCAACCGTGAAATTCGACTGCAAGCTAACCAAAGTTTTTTGATTATATTTTCCTTGTTTGGTATTAATCACGATGACCCCGTTTCCTGCCCGAACACCCCAAATGGACGCTGCTGCGGCATCTTTCAAGATCGTAATATCCGCTATATCATTAGGATTGATGCTATTAATGTCTCCCTCGTAGGGAAAATTATCCACCACGATTAATGGAGCAGTATCGGAGAAAATGCTACTCACCCCTCTGATTCTAAGCTCTGAGCTAGTTCCTCTAGGTGTGACAGTACTTCTGTAGAACTGAAGAGCGGGTGTAACCCCCTCTAAACGACTGATGATGTCGGGGCTTACACTCCTGTTGATTAGCTCATTACTAATGTGGGTGAATGAACCAGTGGCACGCTCCCGACTGATTTTAGTATATCCCGTAGAAACGACCACTTCATCAAGGGCAAAGGATTGTCTCTGCATCAACAAACTTTCAGGGAGTGAACGGTTATCAACAGCGATAGCCATTGTCTTAAAACCGATACTAGAAATGACAAGGGTATCAACTGGGTACTTACTCATTATCTCAAAAGAGCCCTTGGCATCAGTGAGGGTACCAGTGGCAGCACGCACCAGCCTGACAGAGGCTCCTTGTATCGGGTGAGCGTCTGTAGCATCCAGCACCCTGCTTTTTAAGCGTTGGGCATAAAACATGGCACAATTTCCCACCAATAACATGAACAATAAGACGAGTTTTTTCATTAGCTTGAAGATTATTGATAAGGATTAGATGAATAAATTAAAGATTAGCATATTTGACGATGATGACTGGTATTTCCTGTTCCTGCAATAACAAATCAAGCCCAATCTTATTAAGCTCCTGTTTGATAGCGGGGATGGTCAAGTTTGCTTTGTTTAGTCGAATGGATACCTTTTGTTTAGCGGTAGTCCTATCAATGATAGGATATGGCTGTTGTGCCAGTACTGCGATGATGTAGTTAGTAAGTTGCTCGATAGGTTGGTTCTCCATCACAAAGTAGTTTTCAGCCTTTAAGTTTTCCTCCTTATCAGAAAATCCAGTAACAGATGGTGAACCATCTCGATTGATAATCGCATAACAAGGCAATTTCTTTTTTCCCAATACTGCGATGATACCCTTTTCAAGCTTGAAATAGCAGTTGATGTCTTGTTCCATCAACTGATAGAGTGCTTTTCTTGAAATATTCAGGGAAGAGTCAATGGCTAGTTCGTAGCAGTAGGAATGTTCTTTTAGCCATTGATAGTAGGCTAGGTCATTTTCATAAATACCTGTTTTTTGCTTATGTGTGCCAATCAATTCTTCTTTGAGAGAATCACTTATCTCCCAAACGATTCGGTTAAATCTCCCAGCGTAAGGAATATCGAGTCTGTACATTTCATAAATAAGACTACGGAATGGGACATTGTAAGCCCGAATATTGCTAGCACTTCTGGTAATTCCTCCGATATTGACGTTGATGCGTTTGGAGAGTAGAGACCTTATTCGGGTATCCTTTAGACTACCACCGTTTCCATCCAAAAAGAGAGGAATATCACGGTTAAAACTGACAGGTGGGGAACTGTTTGAAAGTACAAAAGCCTCACCGTTTAATGCACGGTGTAGATTATAGGTATTGGTATATTCTAAAGCAGCAGACGCTCCAAAGAACAGACCATTTCTAATCCATATTTGATGCGGAATACCTGTATGAGGAAAATAGCTTTTTAGTAAAGTGTCTTCCACCACAGTAGGGAGGCTCCAGCCCCTTTTACGAAATAGAGGAAGAACTTTACTGCTGTTTTCGTAGGTGACAGGCAGGATTACCACTGCCGAGCCAAACTGCTTTTGCAGAGAATCTAGCTTATTGAGTGATTTAATGCAAGGTGCGCACCAAGTAGCCCAGAAGTCTAGGATGATTAGTTTATCCTTATACTCACTGAGTTTCAGGCTTTGTTTGCCTTGGGGGTGATTAGCCAATTTTAGGGACAAGTTCCAAAGCTCAGGTGGGATATTGTCTCCCACCTTAAGAGCCTGAGCGGTTAGATAATGTACAGATATGAAAAAGTAAAGGCATAGCAATGCCCTTACGCAGGTTTTTGCGTTCATGGGTTTAGTTTTTAGATGAATGTATTAAAACATTAAAACAATAGCGTGAAAGCCACCTTATACAGGAGCTTTGATGATGTTCTTGTAGCGCTGTTTAGGGCATGCGCTGACATCAAGGCTGAACAGAGCCTTAGCATGATTGGGATAAAAAAAGAAATGTTTCATAACTCGCACCTATTTTACGAGTCTCTTGCAGAAGGCTTTGAAAGCAATATAGCACAGGGCTACTACCCACCGCACAACAAGCTTCCGACGGCTCCCAAGAACGGCGTAGTGGTAGAGCCCATGCGCTATATTGCCAAATGTAGGCAAAATATTGACATGGGCATTAAGTCTACCATCTCGTCTTGGTCAAATTGTCGGAATTTGTCGTCGAGACTCTTTAGTTTAATGCCAAAAATCATTACAAATATAAAAAAATAAATTAAAAGTCAACATATATGTTGACTTTTAATTTATGAAGAATTGTCAGTTTGCATCATGATAAAAGAAACATCTGAACAATTCAAAAGAAAGCTTGGTATTAAAATTGCTAAGCGAAGAGTCGAACTTGGGCTTACTCAGGAGCAATTAGCCAATAGTATTGGTAAAGATAAACAGTTTATAAACCGTTATGAAAATGATGGTGCAAATCCTACTGCGTTTGTTCTTAAACAACTTGCACAAGTTTTGGAAATAAGTGTTGATGAGTTATTGGATGTCTGAAACTCATTTATATTTATGCAAGCCTTGCAAAAATTGTTAGTCTATTTGACCAATTAAATTTAATGTAAGAGAATTATTAGGAATGAATAGGGAAACAACTAACTTAGCAAGTAAAATAAATAGCACAACAGTAAAAAAAATACTACATCAATAGTACATAGTACTATGATAAATATGTATAAAAGATACAAAAAGCACTACAAAAGTTTCGCATATTAGCGAGTAAGGCGAAATGCAGTAAAAAAGTATGACAAATCTTTCGTAAAGACACTTTGTTCAACATGTGTTGGCAAAATAAACAGCGATACTATCTACTTCGCCAATACTAACATTATCGGTTATTTTATTATGACTACAATAGCAGAAAATAAAACAATAGCAGACGAAATCAATCGCTGTTTGACAGGACATAAACTAACTTATAAACCTACTTTTGATTTCAATGATTTTATGACGACTGAAAATATAATAACAAATCTTTTAGCAACAAATAAGTTGACCGATTTGATTTTGAAAAATTATTTTCAGCAAAACCCAATTGGCGAATACCATCATTTCACAGACCTTGCTGCATTTGAGAGTATTTTGACTAATAAAAAATTATGGCTCTTTAGTGTGAAGAAAAGGTTTGGAGAGAACGAATTTAAACCATTTTACAAAGCCCACCACATGGATGGATATGAATTGCGACAAAACAGTTCAGGCGTTCCAATGGAAAATGAATTAGTGGAAAATGCTTTCTACGCATCTTTCACGAATGATAGATTAAGCACTGACGCTGAAACTTATATGTGGGATTACTTCGCAAAAAAGACAGGTGTGCGACTAGTATTTGAGGTCAATGAAGTAAATACTGACTTTAGGCAAATTTATTATCCGGATAAAGCAACGAGAACAGATATATCTTTATTGACAGATTTAATTGATATTGCAACACGCAGAAATAAGTATCTAATTATTGAAAGAATAGCAACCATTGGTTTTTTTTATTTACCCTGCGACTATAAAATAGAACAAGAGTATAGACTTCTTGTGAAAAGAGAAACAGGAAACGATTTCGGAATGAAGTTCGGGACAAAAGATGGACATGAATACATGGAGTTTCCGTTTAACACTTCTAATCCTCTTGCACAATTCAAACTCAAAAAAGTCATATTTGACACAGGTACTGACATAATGAAAGCTGAACAAATAATTGCTTCAAGCGAATTTGTGAGTATCCCGACAGAGAAAAACAACCGCTAATAATTAAGCAATCGAGATGGTTGAAAGCCAAACCATGAAGGAATGGTGTACGGCTAGTCTTAAGCTCAAACTCTGGTAGTGATTGGTTTCGGTGGTTTCTTTTGTGGAGTTGTCGTTCGATTTGAAGATTTTGGAAGAGCAGGTTTTTGCCTGCTTTTTTTGTTTTTAAGGTTTGTTTATCATTTATAGTTATAAAGTAAGTCTTTTGAAAATTGTTAGTCCGTTTGACCAATTAAATTTAAAGTAAGCATAGTTTTGGGAATTAAAAGACAAATTATTATTTTAGATTATAGAAGTTGTGATTCCAACAATACAAAAAGTACGACATCTATATTTCAACATAAAATAAGAATAACACAAAACAATATAAAAAGTACTACAAAACTTTCGCATATTAGTGAGTTACCTGCTATGCGACTGAATTACGAATGAATCCAAATAATAAAAACCATACATTATGAAAGACAAAACTATTGACGATCCATTTTACTTTCAGATTCAAAGAGAAATAAATAGAATTGAAAGTAAGGCAGACACATATACTTGGATGTTCTACCTGATACGGATTACACAAATTATATTAACTAGTGCGATTACATTCATCTCCGGTTTGGCTGATACTATTTGCAACTCTTCAGCTTGGACTCTTTTTATAGGAGCGTTGGTAACAGCTATAACGGCTATTGACACACTATTTCAAGTTGAAGCGAAAAAGAATACTTATAAGTTAGTACTATTTGAACTAAGAACAATTAGAGCAGAATTTGTTTATAAATTTATTCAACTTAGCAAAACAAATGACTCTAAGTTAAAGGAGGAAATTCTTCAAAAATTCAGAGAGCAGCTGTTTGAAAAATATCGGAATGCAAATTCTTATGCAAGAGATTTAATAGGGACAGATACAGAAAAAGAAGCCAAACAAAACGACAACAATGTTGAAGCAAAAAATGACATTGAAACAAATGAACATCCAGACAAATGATTAAATAACAAAAAGCACAGCAGGTAACACGGGTAACTGTTGCACAACCCACCTCAAACTAGTCGTAGGTTATTTCCTACGACTCAAAATGTTAAAGAGCGTCACGCTCGTATAATGTATCAGGGATAAATATTCCTTTTGCCTTGCAACATTTTAATATATTCAATAAGTACTTTTGGGCGTGAGGCTCTTCCTTGTTTTAGGTCTTAGTATTTCCTAAGACTAGTTTGGGAATAATACAAAAAGTACTACAAAACTTTCGCATATTAGCGGATTATGGACAATTTTTCAGACCCTAACAATGAATCAAAACTATGCTATTAAACATTGGTTGACGACTTTGTTGCTTGCACCATTTCTTCCTTCTGTTTATCAGTTAATATTCAAACCCATTTCTGGACAAGTAGTGGGACTGCTTGAAGTTTATCCAATAACATTGGTGTTTTCATTCTTCTTTTCCTTACCGACTTTGTTTATTTTTTTATATTCAAAAAGCTTATCAAACAAAATGTAAATCCAGTTTTGACAAAACTTATTTTAATCAGCTTGACAGTTATAGGAATTACAACGACAATATTATTAATTGGAGGGTCTTTATCGCTGACACTAATTTTCGCTTTTTCATTAGCAAGTATTATTGCAGGTTGTATTTTTAAAATTAAAAAGCAGACAGACTCTAACAAATTATCAACTAATGTGTGACAAATGTTTTAACGCAGAAATAAAATCTTTTCCTACACAAGCAGAGTTTGAAGAGTTTGACTTAGTATTGATAATGAAAATAGCAAATGACAAGAGCATCAAAACGGGAAAGTTTGTAACCACAGCTTGGAAAGATAGAGGCTATCATATTTATGAGTGCCTTGTGTGTGGACAAGTGTGGAAACGTTCAACACCAGACTATTCAGATAGAGGCTACTTCTTACGGTTGACAAAATAAACCAACCTACAATACCTACCTAGGCCTTCGTGGTGGCTGCAAGCCAAACTATGAAGGCATGGCGGACGGCTAGTCTTGAACTCAAGCTCTGGTAGCGGTCGGCTTCGGTGGTTTCTTTTATGAAGTTGTCGTTTGATTTGAAGATATTGGAAGAGCAGGTTTTGTCTGCTCTTTGTTTTTGGTCTTCGGGTGTTCGAATTTTGTCATCTTAAAAATAGTTTGTAATTTATACAAAGATGGAACTTTGAGAAGTAAAAGCTAGACTAGCCGTCTGCCCAGGTTAAGTTCAATACAACCATTAGTGGCTACTCTATAGAAACCCTACTCAAATTAAAGAGTTGTGATTACTAAAACCACAACTCTTTACAGCTATAACCTATTGACAATTTTTAGGCATTATTGCCACCATCCACATTAATGGTTGCTCCTGTAATAAATGATGCTTCAGGACTTGCCAAAAATGCCACTACGTTAGCAATTTCATCTGGGTTGCCATAACGACCCAAAGCAATTTTGCTTTTCATGCTTTTTGCAAAGTCTGTATTGTCGGGATTCATATCAGTAGCTGTCGGACCGGGGTTGACAGTGTTTACAGTAATTCCTTTTTTGCCCAAATCCCATGCCCATGCTCTGCTATAACCTGCGATGGCTGCTTTTGTTCCTGCATAATCAGAAAAACCAGCAAAGCCCCCCGCTTTTTCGGCAAGGGTAGAACCAATAGAAATAATTCGTCCATTATCAGAAATATATTTGGTGGCAGCACGAACGGTGTTGGTAACACCTGTTAGGTTTATAGCAATAAGTTTGTTTACTTCTGTAAGGTCGCCTTCGTGGTGGTCAACGGGTTTATAGGTGGATACGCCTGCACTGTTTACCAAAATATCCAAACCCCCAAATACTGAAACAGTTTGCTGTAAAGCGTTCTCAACTTCGGTTAGGTTTGCACTGTCGGCTTTTATGGCAAGGGCTTTTCCGCCTGCGGCTTCAATTTCAGCAACCAATTCATCTGCTTTTGTTTTTGAACTGGCGTAGGTAAATGATACCGATGCTCCTTGTGTTGCTAATTTTTTCACTACTGCCGCACCTATTCCACGGCTACCGCCTGTTACAAATGCGGTCTTGTTGTTTAATGTTGACATCTTTTTAGTTTTTAATTTTGTTGACTATAATTTGATAAGGTTTAAAGTTGGTAATGAGCCGCCAGGGAACTGCTGTAGTTTTCCACCTTCATTCAATCGTCCCAAATCCACGCCTGCAAAGCCTATGCGGTTGAGGATGCCTGTAAGAATGTCTTTGGCATCATCGTCATTTCCCGAATAAAAAATTACTCTGTTGCCTCCGTTGGTTTGCGGATTGGCGACTAAAGTTTGCGGTTGCAGCGTATTGAAAGCCTTTACTAATTTTGCCCCTTTTGCCCACTCACTTACCACTTCGCTGGATGTTTTTCCATACAAATCTGCCAATACAAAACCTGGTAAAATGGGGTTTGTGGGGTCTATTACGATTTTACCCTCTAATGATACAGTTGTTAAAACTTGCTGTAAATGCTGCCATTGCAGAGCGAGAAATATAACGTCAGCTTCGGCGGCTTCTTTTACTGAGCCTGCTGTTGTGTTGCCTCCTATTTGTTTTACTTTTTCTTTGAGTGTATCAGCCCCACGGCTATTGCTGATGACCACTTCGTAACCTGCTGCGGCTACTTGTTTTGCGAATGCTGTACCGATGGCACCGGTACCAATAATTCCGATTTTCATTGCTTTTAAATTTTGATTTCCTGAAATATTTTTTACTTTTGTTTCATAAAGATACTATCAATAGTTTCTAAAATAAACAAAAGGAATACAAAACCAGTTACTTTGAAGTAACTACAAATGAAATAAGCTGTGAGAGACGAAAGATTTTCAGCCGCAGAATGCCCGATGACAAGGGCTATGGCAAGTTTAGGAAGTAAATGGAAACCCATTATACTGCATAGTATTCATAGCCGAAAAGTGCGTTTCGGACAGTTGGATGCTATCATTCCGTTGATAACAAGAAAAGTTCTGACACAGCAACTGAACGAACTGGAAGAAGACGGAATATTGTTGCGTGAAGAGTATGCCGAACTACCACCACGGGTAGAATATTCGCTTACCGAAAAAGGGTTGGCTTTGTTGCCAATCCTTAAATCTATTTGCGACTGGAATGTGATTTACGAAAACACAAAAATGTGTGATTTGAAAAAACAACAAAGAGAAGCTGATAAGCAAAAAAGAAAAAAAGCATCGGTTTAAGTACGCTTTGCTAATCATTCAAAAATATCTCTTATCACTATCTCTTTGTCTAAATCATTCAACAAGTCATGGTAATGCCCTTTATATAATTTAAGCGTTTTATCTTTTGAAAAAGTATTGTCATGAAAGTATTGACTTCCCCCAAACTAGTCGTAGGTTGTTTCCTATGACTCAAAATGTTAAAAATCGTCCCGCTTGTACAATGTATCAGGGATAAATATTCCTTTTGCCTTGAAATATTTTAATATTCTCAATAAGCCCTTTCTGGCGTGAGGCTCTTTATTGTTTTAGGTCTTAGGATTTACTAAGACTAGTTTGGGAATAATAGAAAAAGTACGACAAAACTTTCGCATATTAACGAGTTATGCGTAACCATATAAAAACAGACTGCAATGTTCGGACTATTTAAAAAGACAAGTTGGAAAATTGAAGGAAAAGCACTTGACTTTTTTAGAATAGTCTTTTCACAATTACCAGTCGACTTTCAATTTTTAGCGGATGGGCTTGACAATGGACTTTATAGAAGGTTTTATGTAAATCACTCAATGAAAGAACACTTCTATTTTATCGGCTTTGACCCTTCTCAATTCGACAAGTCAATGATTAAAGGAAAGCATTTTGAATTGGGAAATATCCTAATTAAACAGGCCGGACAAGCATTTCCATTAAACATTACAGTTCACGAAGGACTTTGGATAGGTTTTGAATTTGAAAAAAACATTTTGGACTTCAATAACTTTCAAGTTGACTTATCCTCGTTTAAGAAAGATAAAAGCAAGTTTGCCGCAGATACAAAAATTGAAAAACTCGTTAGCGGGCTGACTTGTGAGCAACTTGACCTGACAAACCTTGGAGAGTTTGATATTGACGGAAAGACTTTCTACCAAATAAAAGACCTTGAAGATGGCAACCACATTGCAATTGACAACAAAGGACAAGTATTCGGTCTAATTCACGACCCGTATAAAATTGAACTCATAAATAAATCGGTAAGACAATTTGTTGGCGATGTTAATGGCGGGCTGTTTGACTTTGACAAATATCTAAATGGAAAGAATGGCAACGCATAATAATTAAGCTTTCGTGGTGGCTGAAAGCCAAACCATGAAGGAATGAGGGACACTTAGTCTTGAACTTAACTTGGGCGGTCGGCTTAGTTAGTTTCTTTTATGGAGTTGTTGTTCGATTTGAAGATATTGGAAGAGCAGGTTTTGTCTGCTCTTTTGTTTTTAGGGCTTTAGATGTTCCTATTTTGTTATCTTAAAATAGGGTTTAATTTATACAAAGATAGAACTTTGAGAAGCCAAAAAGCTAGACTAGCCTTCCGCCTAGGTTTAGTTCAACATGGTGTTTTGGTCAAGCGTGGCTGGACAAACTATTTTGAACATTGGTACGTAACTTCAACTAATCAAAAATATCGTCAGTGGTTGTGGGCGGACACAATCCTAAGTCCAAGCCTGCCCAAAGCCCTGTCACGTTAGCGGTAATGCTACAGACCTCATTTTCAACAGGCAAAAAACTCATCCGAAATTTGTATCACATCTTCCGCCATCTGTATATCTAACAAGAGAGTTTAACTTTCCACCTTTGCATCATCATTTAATAACAAAAATTTTAAATAATGAGCAAGACAACAAATACAAAACAGTTATTAGAAACGTTTACGTTTAAAAACGGAATCGAAACCAAAAACAGAATTGCAATGGCACCAATGACAACTTGGGCAAGCAATGATGATTACACAGTAGCTGACGATGAAATAAAGCATTATGAAGCTAGAAGCGGCAACGTAGGCTTGGTAATAACTGGCTGCACCAGAGTAATGGCAAACGGAATTGGCTTTAATAATGAGTATGCTTCTTATGACGATTCCTTTTTACCAGGTCTTAAAAAATTGGCTACTGCTACAAAAAAGGGCGGATCACCTGCCATACTTCAAATTTATCATGCTGGAAACAAAGCAGTGGTGGATCTTATTCCAGATGGTATTGCCGTGAGTGCAAGTGCTGTGGCATTAGTACCATCTGCGTTTTATGCAGGAGGAGTGGCACCACGGGAACTTTCACACGATGAAATTTTGGAAATGATAAAGGCTTTTGGAGAAACTACACATAGAGCAATAAAAGCAGGTTTTGACGGGATAGAGTTGCATGGAGCTCATGGATTTTTATTGCAGAATTTCTTTTCGCCATACTATAATCAACGAACTGACAATTGGGGCGGAACTGCCGAAAAACGGATGAACTTTGCCGTAGAAGTCATCAAAGAAATTAAGGATGTAATTAAAAAATATGCCGACAGACCATTTTTAATTGGTTTCAGAATCTCACCAGAAGAGCCTGAGGGTTATAGAGTGAAAGATACCTTTCCATTGATTGACAAACTAATTGATTGCGGAATTGACTATCTACACGTTTCACTTGCCAATCTGCTTTCTCAAAAACCGATAGATGATGAAAATGGAGAGGCTACTATTTTAAATTTGATACTCAATCACGTTCATCAAAGAGTTCCAGTGGTTGCTGCTGGAGGTATCAAACAAGCTAATGATGCCATAGCGGCACTAATAATGGGATTGTCGTTGGTGGCAGTTGGACATGGACTTATCATCAACCCGAATTGGGTGGAGCTTGCAACAAAAGGAGAAAAAGCGAATGAAATTTTGAGTATGTCTAAGGCTGATGAACTTGCAATTCCTAAAAAACTTCAAGCATTCATCAACATAGCAACCGGTTTTTTTCAGGTAACTGATTAAGTCTTCCTGTTTACAATAATTTAAAATCCACTAATAAAGATAAAAAATGAGTAAGAAAATAACCGTCATTGGAGCAACAGGAATGATTGGTATTCCTGTAACAAAAGAATTGGTAAAAGCTGGTTTTGAAATAACGGCATTGGTTAGAAATATTGAAAAAGCCAAACAAATTTTTCCGACAGGAGTACATTTTGTAAAAGGTGACCTTCAAAATAAAGCGGAAATTTCGGAGGCTTTGGAAAATGCAGATGCTGCCTATATTAGTATTTCAGCATCGCCAAATGATAGCGAAAATGAGTTTAACCCTGAATTGCACGGCTTTGAAAATATCTTATCCGCCTTAAAAACAACATCTGTAAAACAAGTCGGCTTTCTTTCTTCTTTTTTGGCAAGAAACTATGAAGGTAACTGGTGGGTAATGAATGCTAAAAAACAAGCCATCAATAAAATAAAAAAATGCGGGATTCCTTATACAATCTTTTATCCCTCTAACTTTATGGAAAACTTTAATGGCGGAATGAGAGATGGAAATAAAATCAACCTTATAGGAAAATCTAACGAAAAAGCTTGGTGGATAGCTGGCGAAGATTTTGGAAAACAAGTTGCCAAGTCTTTTGAAACAGATAAAGCTTTAAATAGGGAGTATTCGGTTCAGGGGTTAGAGGCTATGACTACCGAAGAAGCGTCAAAGGTTTATGTTGAAAACTATACAAAAGACAAATTAACAATTGCAAAACTGCCGATGGGAATGGCCAGGTTTTTATCATTGTTTATAAAGCCATTGAAATTTGTAGTTCCATTGATTGAAGTAATGAACAACAATAAAGAAACATTTGAAGCTCAAAAAACTTGGGATGACTTAGGCAAACCTTCTATCACATTACAGAATTATGCAAAAGAATAATCTAATTTGCATCAATTATTTTTGAGAATTAGACTTTGATGAACGAGAAATACATCAGACTTATAAAAGCGAAAAATGCTTGATAACATGACTTATGAAACATTATAAAACGATAGGTGAACTTTATAAATCAAACGGATTTCCGCCTCCTGAAAATCCGTTGATGGGCATACTAACTTTTGAAGAGTCTGAAAAATGTACTTTTCTCGAAAGTGAATTTACAATGGCCTTTTATACAATTGCCCTTACAAAATTGAAATCAGGGACATTACAATATGGCAGGACAAAATACGACCATGAAAATGGGTGTTTGGCATTTTTAAAACCACATCAGAAAATAACGATTAATAATATAGAAACAAGTGAAAAAGGCTTTCTAATACATATCCACGAAGATTTTTTTATAGACCATAACCTTTATAAAGAAATTAAAAACTATGGATATTTCGATTACGAAGTGACCGAAGCGTTACATCTGTCGCCAAAAGAAGAAGACATTGTATGGGATTTATTTAATAAGATAACATCAGAGTATTACAATAATCAAGACGAATACAGTAAGGATATTGTGATTACTCATATAGATTCTATTTTAAAATATGCTCAACGGTTTTATAAACGACAATTTTTGAACAGGTCTGTTTTATCAGGTACAATCATTACAAAATTTACTGATGTTTTGAAAACCTATTTTGAGAAAGGTGGTTTTCAAAAAAATGGTTTACCAACTGTAAAATATATGGCTATTCAATTAGCTTTATCACCAAAATATTTAAGCGATGTATTAAAACAAGAAACAGGCAAAACGGCATTAGACCATATACACATTGCTTTGGTAATGGAGGCAAAAAATATTTTGATGAGTACCGACAAAACTGTTGCTGAAACTGCCTATCAATTGGGTTTTGAAAACCCGCCCTATTTTTCAAGACTATTTAAAAAAGAGGTAGGACAAACACCAACAGAATATAGAGAACAATTTTTAGCCTAGGTGAGACAAGCCGACAAAATGCACTACCACTAATAAGGGATTTGGTAAAAGTGGGACAAAAGGAAGTACAATCAACATTTGTACTCCCTTTTGGCTTTTTTCCAGCTTGAAGGAATTCTATTTCCCCCACCTTCGCCAAGCCCTATTCGTTGTGTGCCATTTTGAAAGATACCGAACCACTGAAATTAATCGCTAATTAAAATTATATCTTTTTTACTTTTGGCATCTCTAATTTTCCTTCAATAACAAGTTTTACGAGAAGCTCGCCAGCTCCAATCTGACCTATTTCTCCTAACTCTTTGTCAAAAATTTGGTTAACAAACTCTATTGCTTCTATTAGATATTTTGCACGCACTTCATCAGTTGTTCGGGGAACATTAGTAAAATATTTCACTGCTATATCTTTGAAACCCACCATTGAGAAAATATTATCCCATAAATATTCGATAGATTTATATTGGTTTGCAAGTGATAAATAAGGATCTTTTGAACCAAATGTAAAAAGTGAAAACACTCTCTTATTTTGGAGTAGCCCACCTGTATAATCATAACCAAATCCTGTTATAAAGACTTTATCAAAATAGGCTTTCAGAAAACCAGGAACTGAACCAAACCAAACAGGACAGATGGTAACTATTGCGTCTGCCCAAAGAATATTTTTTTGTTCTTGCTGGACCTCTTGGGTATAAGTTTTGGTAACTGTTGCCTTCAAATCCTCAGGACGCATTGTAGCATCAAAATTCATTTTCACAAGGTCGATAACTTTCACATTTGCTCCTCTTTTCTCCATTTTAGGCACAATTGTGTCTAAAATTCCTTTACAAAAACTGCCATCATATGGATGGGCGTAAATAACTAATATATTCATATTTTTAAATTCATTACTTTAAACTTTACTTTTGATAGTTGCAAAACTAAGTAAAGTGACTTACCTTTGCAATAACTATACAAATGGTTAGTAACTATGTTTGAACATAATAATAAGACTTTTCCCTGTGGTACAAGCCTGACAATGAGTTATATAGGAGGGAAGTGGAAGGCAGTAATTTTAATGTATTTAATCTCAAAAAAACGCAGATATAGCGAACTTCACCAAGGAATGAAGACAATTTCTGAACGTACTTTAAGTTTACATTTAAAAGAAATGGAGGCTGATGGACTGATAAAAAGGACAGTTTACACAACTAAACCACCTTTAAAAGTAGAGTATGAATTGACTGAATTTGGTAGAAGTTTAGAACCAATTCTTACAGCATTGTCTAATTGGGGAAGAGACTTAGCCGAAACGAAAAATTTAGAAAGTATATAAACGAAAAAGGTAAAAATCCTAACGGCTAATAACTAAGCCTCCGTGGCTACAAGCCAAATCATGAAGGAATGAGGGACACTTAGTCTTCAACTTAACCTGAGCGGTCGGCTTTGGTGGTTTCTTTTATGGAGTTTTCATTTGACTTGAAAATTTTGGAAGAGCAGGTAAAACCTGCTCTTTTTGTGTTACTATAGTTATACTTTCCCCTTTTATATGGATAAATAAATTTACTAGATTGCTTATTAAGAATTGAGACAAGGCTCATCAACCTACCATCACTTGCCTCATCAACATCGTGAACTACCAATCCTGTAATTGGGTAAGTTGCTGTTTTTCTACTCTCTGCTTTGAGTGTTGGTATTTCAAAAATTATCTAAATAAAGATAAGTATTTTTCAAAGGCATAAATCCTATTGCGATTTTGCCCTGTAAATTCTCTAAGAATCTTTTCACTCTCAAATGCTTGTACTAAATCATTGGCTGCTTTGGGGCTTAATCCACAAATTTTCTCTATCTCTTTGACTCTGATAAATGGTTCGTTGAATAATGATTTTAGTAATACTTGCCCTTTGCTACTTCTTTTACCCATTTTTTCAGATACTAAATGTTCACACTCGTTTTTCAATTCTAATATCTTACTCAAAGTTTCACAAGCTTGCTTGGCTGTTTCTTCTAGACCTACCAAAAAATATAGTAACCAATGTTTTAAGGTATTTTTATCACGTACTCTCGTGAGGTTGTCATAGTATAAGGTTTTGTCTTTTTCAAAGAAAACGGATAAATAAAGCAATGGCTTATCCAACATTCCTACACTTACCAAATAGAGCGGTATCAATAGCCTCCCTATTCGTCCGTTTCCGTCCAAAAATGGGTGAATTGTCTCAAATTGATAATGAGCAATTCCTATTCTAATCAAGTAAGGAACGGTAATCTCATCGTTATGCAAAAAGTTTTCGAGGTCGCCCATGAGTTCGTTTACATAACTGTGTGCTGGAGGAATAAATACTGCATCGTTTAAAGATGCTCCACCAATCCAGTTTTGTGAATATCGAAATTCGCCAGGTTGCTTGTGTTCGCCTCGTACTCCTTGCAACAAAGTAGCATGAGTTTTACGAATCAGTCTCGATGAAATGGGTAGAGTTTTTAAATCTTCAATAGCATCGTTGAGTGCTATGGTATAATTATTAACTTCTTGCCAGTCGTCTCGTCGTTCGGGCGAAATGTCTTCAATAGGCAATAGTGCTTCATCAATTTGGGTTTGTGTACCCTCTATTTTACTTGATAGCACGGCTTCTTTCATAATGTGCATGTGCAAAAACAAGTCTATATTAGGAACAAGCCTTGCATACGAGTTGAGTTGCCCTATCTGCAAAGATGCTTTTTCAAGTAAATGATTCAAATTGGGGTCGTCCCATAGCCATTGTCTATTTACTTTCTCTGGAATAAAGTATTTATAACCAGTACCAGTACCTTTGATTCCTGCTATGTATTCATCTAAGTGAAGTGTTGATTCCATGGTGTCTTTTGATTTATTTAGTTCTGTACAAAAGTAAAAGATGTTTTTCATTATTTTACTTTAAATGATAAAAGTAAAATAAGATTTTCATTATTTTACTTTTCTAAAATAAAATATACTCTATTTTACCTTTAAAACCTTCACACTACCACCTGCCCATTCATCAACATCGGTAATAATCAATTTCATAATTGAGCGATTTGCTGGTTTTCCTATCAAATCGATATTTGGTTGGCTAATATAGGCGTGAGTAATCCTCTATATATTTCTTTGTTTTGTTGTTTGCAGGGATAAATATTCCTTTTGCCTTGTAAAATTTTAATATATTCAATAAGCTCTTTCGAGCGTAAGGCTATTCTTTGTTTTAGGTCTTAGGAAATCTTAAGACTAGTTCGGGAATTGAAAAAGATGAAAAGTCTATCTTATCGAAACCTCACGAGCAAAAGAAGGGTACAAATTTATATTCAAAAGCTATCCATAGTTAAGTTATAGCGAAAGAACGTTAAACAGGAATTGGTAAAATTTGGGGTAAGATAAGTATTTAGAGTATCTATTGCCTTTTAGGAAAACAACTTTCATTGATAAGATTTAGCCCTGTAATATCCATTTACCCATTCCATTTATTTAGGAAATGGGTATTTCTGTATTCAGGTATAAATGAAAATTGCTTTTTTATCAAAATTGCTAATTATGAATTAATCTTCAGATTCACATTTATTCCTTTCTAATTCCGTAAAATGAGTTGGAGATTCTGGACCTTCCCATTTTCCTCCGTTTACTAAAAATATTTCATAATATAATACCCATTCAACAAGCCAAGGTATAGTGTATTTGTACACTTCTGTCCAAGCCGTCCATTTCATATCAGGGGGATATGAAAGACATAAAGAATGGTCTTCGTACATGTGAATTTCTTTACATGGGTTTATATTAAATGGTTCTACAATTTGACAATGTGGCTCTTTCCCATATATGTAGGTAATTTTTACTTTATAGTTGTCACAATGTTCATTTAACATTATTTGACCGGTGCAAATTAACTTTTTTCGTTCAGAATCAATTTCACATTTTAAAAAAGTGTAATGTTTTTCAATAAGCCTCTTTTGATACTCAAGCATACATACATGATAGTAATTCTTTGGATGTTTTTTTTTACTATTCATAGTGAAAGGAATGTTTTTGATGAGGAACACCAGATGGGTTACTTGAAATATCTCCAGACTTCCCTAAAAAAGCATTCCCTGTATTTACTAATGTTGCTTTGGTTCTTAAATCGTCAATTAATGATGTAGGTTTCATATTTCGAGGTAGAATAGACAAATTACCATTTTTATCTATTTCAATATTAGGTAGTGACAATAAATATTGTGACCAGTCAAATTCAAATTGCGCATAATAAAAGTTTTTCTTAGAGTTCTCAAAAATGTATCGTTTTTCTACTTCTCCTTTGCCATTTCTAACATAATCGAATAGCCGCTCATTAAGTTTTGCAATATCTTTTACGTTTTCCCCAATGACTATTCCATTTGATTTTGCATAAGACTGCATCTTACTGGCAAGGCTTGTGTGTAAGCTGAGAGTTGTTAATTCAGAAACCCCCAATATTCCAAAATTTGCCCATAAAACATCTTTGTCATATCCAAAGTCGATTCCAATTCTTGTTTTAATATCCTCAATACCATCTTCCTCAAAGATGTTTTTCAGGTCGTTTTTAACAAAATATGAGAACATACTACATGCTGTTAACGCTGAGTGAACAGCTTTTTCAGTTGTAATATCTTTGCCTCCAAAATATGCAAATACTCCATCTCCTTGTAATCTTTGTACATGTCCTCCAAGGGCAATACAAGTTTGAATAGCGGCTGTTTGAATTGTATTGGTTATGACATATATTATTTCATGGTCATATTCTTTGAAAAGATTAGTGGAGCCTTTTATGTCTATGAAGACAGATACGATATAATGTTTTTCTGTATCATCAGAATTTTTTAAATGAGCAAAATCTGGATGTATTCCTAATTTTGCTATTTGTAAAGCAGGATTCTCTGCATTTAATATGTCGTTTATCGGCTCTAAATGTAGCTTTGTTTGTTTACTAAAATTTATCTGTTCTTTAATCAAATCCTTCTTTAAATCATGGGACAACCCTGTAAAGTTGGCTTTAGAAAATGGTTGAAATTGTTCTTCTCTATTTTTAGAAAGGGTACTTTTAATTCTGTCTGTGAAATTATTATAAATCATATTACTTTAAATTAAAAATTATAAATGGGATTATTACTAGGACAAAAAAGAATTGAACTAAAATTAAATCACCAGCACATTTTAGCCTTTTAAATTTCATATTTAGTCCATTTGCAAGGGCATGATTTTGATTAATTAAATCCTCTAAAAGCTCATTCCGAGTTTGATTTTTACAACTATCTACATATTCATTAGCAGATATACTTGCCACATCACCAAAAAAAAGTAGTGACTTTCGGCTTGAAGTATTTAAGTAGTTGCTTTTAAGGAATGGATTTAATGATATGATAGTGTAAATAATAGATATTGTGCACGTTATAAGTATTATTATTAATAAAATATAAATAATAATATTACTATTTATGCTTGGTTTAAGTGTTATAAAACTTGCACACATTCCAGATAAAATGAATGTATTAAAAGTAAGATAAAACATCCCTTTATTATTGACACTATCGTAATAATTGTCGTAACGACTGATGTTAAATTGAGTAATATCTATTTGTTCATTAGTTGTTAGCTGGTTGCTCTCTGTTGGAATTGGTGGCATGTCTTTTATCGTGATAGTAGGGTTTATCTAACTATTTGGTTACCTATATATAATTAATACGATTTCTCAAATAGTTAGATATAACTTTCTTTAGATAATACTACTTTTCCTTCCTCACACCTTTAAAAGGAGTGCCGTCTTGTTTGACATCTATGAAACGTCCTGTTTCTGTGTCTCTTTTGACCCATTGGTCTGTTTTTGAATTGTGTGTTTGTGAACGCTCACGGACAGCACCGTGTCGTCCGCCTCCTTTAGCTCCATTTGTTGCCATTGCAAGAATTTGGGTTTAAAATGAAAAAATAATTGATACTGCTTAATGTAAAGGAGGGGAAAAGATATGCAGAGCAGGACAACAGAATTTGGAAAATTCCGTTATGTGAAGTAGTTTTGCAATACTTTTAACCCCAAAGGGCGATTGTACGAGGTGGATTAGCCTCGATAAATCGTAAGTTTCTTAAAGAAAAACGCTCTCAACGGTCGCCAAACTTTATGATGAGTGTTTTTCTTTTTTTTGGTTTCTAATCCTATATTATTTTGTTTTAGTATCTACACAATAAGGGTTAATATAAGCGAAAGCAAGTAATTTGCCAATCTCTTTTTTGTCACACTTTTTTTCTGGTTTCAAGACGTTTTGTCATACTTTTATTTGCATAAATTGAGAAGAAACGCATAGCGATAGTCAACTTTGTCATGATTTTCTTGATTATCTTTCCAAGCTAATTCTTGATGGTTAATCCCCACAATATCTCTTGCTGTTTTGTTTTCAAAAGAATTATATACCTTATTCAGGGTTGCTTGTTCTTCTTCTGTCAAGGATGATGGTTCATTTTTTAGAACTTTATAGACCTCTCCAATATATCCATTAGGAAACTCTTTTGATTTTCTCTCAACATATCCTTCTTCGGCAATATACTCATATAAGCTATCGTATCTTAAAGGTACAGTACCAAACTCAATTGCTTTATATTCTAATCCCATCAGAGCTATACCATAATTGCGATAATGTAAAAAATCAGCATAAAACAGTAGTTTGTTCAATCCTGTCTTAGAAGGATTGAGTTTTTTGATAAAATAGCATATAACCTCTGTTGTTTTACTAATACTTGGTTCTTTATATCCATTTAAGCGACTTGGGTTTAAACTTTCAGCTCCTAAAACATAATTGATAAGCTCATTAAGAAAACATTGATTGTCTTCTTTTGCAATAAGAATATCAATATTTCGAATGACTTTTTCTAACTCTTTACCGTTAAATACTCCGCTTAGTAATACTAGTTTCTTGAATTCCTCTGGGTCGCTTGCAAGCTGTATGAGTCTGGCATTCGATTGGCTCGGCATTTCACCATTTTCATAGTGACGATATACATTTACTCCAAAACCTAAGATTTCTGCCATTTTAGTAGCAGATAGGTTATACTTCTCTCTAATTGTCCGAATCGTTTCAGGAAAGGGCAGTTTATGTTTCTCTCTGTATTGATTATAAACTTGCTTTAAGTTAATTGCATCTACTTCATCATTAGTGAATTCATGTCCTTCATCTTCATAATAATGGTAAACTACCTCAAAATCTTCCTTCCTGAAAGATAAAACCTCGCTGCGTGTCTGAACATCGAGTGTTCTGTCACTAAAGGGACTTGCTAATGGTTTCATGTTTTTTGATGTTTAAATGGATACTTCATAGGGTATTCCGAAAGATGAAACGAAATACAAATGGTCTGCTTGCTTGGATTTCCTAAAGTAATTTTAATATATACTTCTTGGTTTTTAATTCGTTTTCCAAATACCCATAAATCTTTACCCTTATATATTATATCCTCTATCGGACCTTCTGAATAGTCTTCTACGGAAAGTGTCCTAATAACTGTTGTTCGTTCAGCAGGACTTATTTCCAAACTTGCTAATGTTTGAGCGTTTTTTGGTCTTTTATCTAAATAAATAATACCCCAGATTCCTAATTTCAATTGAAAGTCCTTTAAAAAAGTACTGACGTCCTGCTGTGTGACCATTCAGCTATGTAGTTTATGATTACAAAATAAATAAGTGAAAAATTTAAAAACAACTATAAGGTGTTATAAATTTATTTATAATGACAAATATACAACTTTATAGTTGATATTGATAAAATATTTTAGGTGAAAACTTTATATTAGTAAAATCTTTCATTCCACCACCACTTGCCCATTCATCAACATCGGTAATAACCAATCTCGTAATTGGGTGAGTTGCTGGTTTTCTTGTTCAATAGCTATTTGCTTATCTAAAATAGGAGTTATTTTTTCATCTAATAACTTTATCAATCCATCACTTGAAGGTACTGCGATTCTACTTTGTTGTAAATGCTCTTGAGTAATATGTCCCATTGTAGTTTTACGATTTTCAGCCAACATTTTAAAATGCTGCAAGTAATTTACCAACTGATAGTAGTAAAAAGATTTAGGATATTTCTCTGACGTAACTTTAAAAATATGTTGATTTAATGCACCTCTTCCTTTTGCCCAAACTATGACTTCTAAGGATGCAGACCACGAAAATAAAACATCTCCATTTTCAACAATTACTTTTTCTGGTATGTCAACACGTACAAGTTCAGAACTTGCAGAGAACCCGTCTTTCATTTCTCGGATTTTAATAACCCTCAAAGTGTCATCATTTACGGGTCTATACTTTTGACATGCTAATCCATTCGTGTAAGTTGCAATATCTAATAATGTTCCAACTTTCCACCCTTCTGGTATCTCCCTTTTCAAATCTTCACTCCAAACCATTGCACCACCACTACTTTTGTAGGGTTTGCCCTCGGCATTGGGGAAATCAAACTGTACAAACCAATAATCATACAGCGTTTTTGCCATCGCTTCCAATTCGGCATTGATGCGGTTGTTGAGTTCTATTTTGGCATCTAAACTGGATAGGACGGAGGCTATTTTTTGTTGAGTTGGTAGGTCAAAATCTGGAATTAAAAAATCTAATACTTGGCTTTTATCACCTCTTGGCATTTTAGTGCCTTTTGACCCTTTCATAACATGGTCAAAAAAATCGTCTCTAAAAAGTGTATAATACACATATTTAGGGTCGTATGTTTCATGAACATTTAATACTAAAACATCTGGAGAAGCACCACCATTTCGATCTGCAAACCAAATTTTTTTCAAATAAGGACGAATATTACCTATTAAAATATCATTCTTCTGATAGGCTGGCATTGTTCCATCTTGGGGTGGCAAATTTGTTGCTTTACAAATGCCTGCTTTATTTTGTAGTAAATTATCTGTGGTAATATAGGTATCCAGAGTTATATCGGAAATCTTTATTCTCGTATTGGAATATGATGCTATATCATTTAACTTAACATTCTTACTCATATCTCATTCCCTCCAATTGCTTTTGTATTGTTGTTTGCAGGCTTTTTACTTTGTGCATTTTGTTGGTAAATTTATTTTTTTTGTATCTTTGTATAACCTAATCGTTTCGGACGTACTGACAAGGATGGTTTCGTACCTCATAGATCGTAGGTTTTTAAAGCCGTCAAGCCAACTTGTCGGCTTTTATTTTATACATCGTTTGAAAAACTAATCTGCTTAATTTATTCTTTTTCAAACTTGTAATCGTTCTTACTTCTTTCACCACAAAAATTTTATCCTCAATTTTTCTGATAAATTGTATTGTGGGTTTCTGTGAACTATTGGTATTACCCGAAGCCTGTATTTTGTCAGGGTGTAGAAATACTTGTAACATTGTTATAAAATCTTCTTTCATAATTGCCACTTGTCCTCTTTTATTTTCGGAGATAGGATTTCCATGATGTTCTAAAGCATGAATAATTCCATAATTATCAACACACACCCAATGCCCCGAAACATCAATCCCAGTTTCGTTTAAAATCCTTTGACCGAGTTCATCAGGAACAATAAATAAATCTAATTTGCGATGAAATGGTACTGTCGAATTAATACATTCATCATACAATTCAACAATTTTTTGTTTTATTTCTTCGGATATTTCTACCATTCTATTTAGTTATTTGCTCAATTCCGCAGACCATATCTGCGGAATTGTCTTTACTTAAAGTTCCCAAAACTGCGACGCTACGTCGCAGTTTTGGAGACTAAAATTTTACTCAAACCTTAACCCCTCCAATTGCTTTTGTATTTCAGATTCAAGACTTCTTGAATCTGCAAAAAGATTGCTTAAATTACTTTTAAAGCCGTCCATTTTTGCCTTAAATTCATCGGCGGTGATGTCGGTATATTCAATTTTTACTTCAAAGTATTGCCCTGCACTAAAGGAGTAATTCTTTTCGGCAATTTGTTCGTAGCTCAATACTACCGAAAAGTCTTCAACGGCTTCGTGGCGGTTGAAAGTATCAATAATTTTTTGTTCTTCTTCTGGCGAAAGTAGCGTTTTCTGGTTTTTGCCCTCTTTTACAGTTGTCCCCAGTTTCGAGGCATCCATCAATACAATATCGCCTTTGGTATTGGCAGCATCCAAAAACAGAATCGAAACGTTTGTACCCGTAGTCGCAAAAATATTACTTGGCATCGACACTACGCCACGCAACATTTTATTGTTGACTAATTTCTCTCTGATTTTGCGTTCAATCCCACTCTGAGCCGTAATAAAGCCCGTAGGTACTACAACCGCCGCTCTACCTTTGGTAGTCAGCGAGTACATAATATGCTGAATAAAAAGCAAATAAATAGACATTTTGTCTTTGTCTTTATTCGGAATATTCGGAATCCCAGCAAAAAACCGTTCGTGATTGGCTTTAGAATCCAGTTCAGCGTGGTAATCGCTAAAGTCTAATTTAAAGGGTGGGTTTGATACGATGTAGTCGAACTTCATCAACTTTTCTCCTTCTTTGTGATACGGCTCTTTGATGGTATTACCCTGAATGATATTTTGAATAGAGTGTACAAGGTTATTCAAAATCAAGTTAAGGCGAAGCATTCCTGATGATTTCTGAGAAATATCTTGCGAGTAAATCGTACAACGGTCTTCACCAATAGCATGAGCCAAATTCATCAATAGCGTTCCAGAACCAGCCGAAGGGTCATAGCAAGTCACATTTTTGACAGGAGCATCTACCAAAATATCAGCCATGATTTTGGCTACTGCGTGGGGTGTATAATACTCTGCATATTTACCGCCACCATCTTTGTTATAGTCTTTGATGAGGTATTCAAAGATGGTAGAAAAGAAGTCAAACTTTTGTTCAAAAATGCGTTCAAAACTAAAATTGACTAATTGATTAACGATGGCACGGCAAAAAGCATCTCTTTGTGAACTATCACTGATATAATTACTGAGTTCGTCAAAAAGGGTAATTTTAGCTCCAGTACCAGTTTTTACAGAGAAAATATCATTATTGAAAATAGCAATATCACGGAGGGTATTATCAAAATACTTAGCAAACTCTTCTTGATTTTGGCGGTCGAATAGGGTAGATAAAAAATGGTCTCTTTTGAGTTTGGCACTATCGGGGTTGAGTGTCATCAAAAGCATTTCGTATTCATCTTCCGAATACAAAGCAATGGCTTTTTCCCACTTCTCCGCATTTTTTAGGTTTTCATCAATTTGTTTGACATCATAGCCAAACTTATCATTCATAAATTTATATAGAAATACTTGCGTAATGATTTTGAACTCGTTGCCATCATTTCCAAGTCCATAAGACGTACAAACGCTTTTTAGTCCATCAATTAATTCTTTTGTTTTTACTGTAAAATCTTGTACTACCATTGGGTTTTTCCTGAAAATTCGTTGAGATACTCTTTCACAACTGCTTTATTGACAAATCGTGCTGAGTCCGGGTCTAATTTAATACTGGTTTGTTTAAAGCCTTGAATGACTGTTTTCAATACCATTTGTTCAAAGTAATTTTCATTATTGAGCATTTTGGTATTGAGTAATACTTTATCATCGGCTTCTTGTTTTACGTTCATCAGTGTTTCGTAGATTTCTGATTCTCTTTTTGAGATACCACCACGTTCTATGATTCTTTTGTGTACACGTACGTACTTATCGTCATTTTGATATTTGGCTTTTAATAAATTATTCTTTCTGTTGAGTTCAATCGCTTTGTTGTAGATGATTCTTAAAGCACCAATATTGGCTTTCATTTCATCTTGCGTTACTTCATCAAATTTCTTTTCCTTAAACAGTCTTTTCAATTCATCGTACAAAGATACGAACTCTGGGTCTTTAGGGTCAAAATTCTGTGCTAACTCTTCACGAGTTTTCCTGAGTGAGTCTTTTAGCTGGTCTGCTAATACCAATTCATTTTCGGAAACTTTCCGAAACATAAACAGGATGTTTTCGAGGGCAACATTCAGTAGATTAGTGTTTTCGCTGCCGTTTTCTAAGGCTTCTTTTTGGTTGAGCGTAGCTACATGAGCTTCCGCTACTTTATAAAGGTCGTTAAAAAGATGAAAATCTGTTTTTTCTAATAAGTCAAAATGACCGTATAAACGGATGAGGTTATAGATGTTTTTTAGATTAGCCAAAGCCTTTCTGATTTCAAGAACCTCTTTTTTATCTTGGATTTGCTGAATTTGTCGTGAAAAAAGCTCACGATTTTTCAAGTCAAAGTGAAAAAGCAATTCTTTGATTTCCTTAATTTCAGCTTCAATCTCTTCTTTTGATTTAAAGAGATTATTGTAAGTATCTATTTCATCGCCCAATTCTTGCTGGAGTTCATCAAAATAGGCTTTGTTGGTTGCATCAAATTCTTTTTGAATATCAGCAAAATCCACCACAAACCCGAAACGAAAGTCTTTATAAGGACGATTCACCCGAGTAAGCGTTTGTAAAAGATTATGGTCTTTGATGATACGCCCCATGTAAAGTTTTTTCAAACGTGGAGCATCAAAACCAGTCAGTAGCATATTGAAAACAAACAGAAAATCAATCTTTCCTTCTTTAAAGTCTTCAACTTGCTTTTTTCTTTCATCTTTAGTACCAGCATCATGTAAAATCAAAGCCGCAGACAAGGCTTTAGGCGACTGATAAAAAAGAGGCTTTTCAGCAGCTAAACTGTATTGGTTCGGAAACTGAGCCTCAGAAACAGTTTGAGGAATTACATATTTTGCTTGGAATATTTCATAGAGCTTTTCAGCCTGCTCCGAACTATCACAAACTACCATTGCCCCAATGTTTTTCTTTCCAAACTTCACTTGGCTATCATTAAAGTCCTTAACGATGTATTCCAGCATTGGCTCCACAAAACGCTCATGGGCATAGATTTGCTTTTTCTCAAGCCCACCTTTCATAATATCCAAATCTTTTAGTACTTGAGCCAATTGCATTTTATAGCTTGTTTCAATACCTTCCCGAATGAGTTTAAGGGTATAACCATCAGCAATAGATTGGTTATAATAGTATTTATGAATATAATTCCCGAAAGTATCTTTTGAACGACGGTCAGTCGCAATCAAAGGCGTTCCTGTTAGCCCAATAATAATTGCGTTTTTATCTGCATTAAAAAGATTAGCCAAAAAGCTACCAGTAGGATTATAACTGCGGTGTACTTCGTCTAAGAAATAAACCCTTTGGGTATTGAGGTCATAATCGTTAGTTTTGAGAATGTGAGTTTCTTCTTTAAATTTCTGGATGTTTACAACCGTAACCTCTCGCTGACCAGTAGAATTATGAATAGCTCTTTTGGCTTGAAAGTCTTTGAGCAATTCTTCTTTTGAATTAACGGTATGGACAATTAAACCACGACATGAAAACTCACGCTTGGCTTGTTCCAGTAAATCAATTCTATCAACGATAAAATAGAATTTTGGAACGATATTTTTACGTTGGAAATAGTCAGTTAAGTAATGCGTATTGAAGAAGGCTAAGGCTGTTTTTCCACTGCCTTGTGTATGCCAAATGATACCTTTTTTCTCGCATCTGTTAATAATAGCTTCAATTGCTTTGGTAGCAAACAACTGAGGATAACGCATAATATGTTTTTCTATGCCTCTTTCTCCTTTGATATAAGCAATTCCAAATCGGAGAATGAACGAAAATCTTTCAGGCGAAAACAGCGAAGTAAGGATTCTATTAGTAGGAGTATTGGGTTCTTTGTTACTAATAAATTCGTCAGAATGTTTAATGACAGACAGGTTATTGTCTTTTAAAACAATATTTTCTAAATCATCATTTTCAGGTAGGAGTAAGGAATCAAGATTGAGTAAATGTTCTTCTTTGAACGTATTTACTCGTACTTCACTATATGAGCTTGTTGCATAAAATGCACCCTGAATCGGTACTATCGACTCAGCGTCATACTCCATATTATTAGAGAAAACGACTAATTGAAACTGATTGATGAACTTTCTGAACTTACTATTCTGATTCCGTTTAGTTTTCATTCGCTCCGTTTCAGCCATAATACCACGTTCATTATCAGGCTTTTTTACCTCAATAATTGCCAAAGGCATACCATTGATAAACAAGGTAATATCTGGTCGAAATTCATCCTCTCCATTTTTGAAAGTATATTCAGTAACGACATGGAAAGTATTATTTGAGAAGTTTTTGAAGTCAATCAATCTAATGCCAGAAGTGGCGGTAATTGCCTCATAAAAAGCTTTACCTAAATCCTCATTTTCGAGGATTAAAGACAAATCTTCATATAATCTTTTGATGTGTGAAGATTCTAAATCAGGGTTGATTTTCTGAATACTTTCGGAGAAGACATCCGTAAGAATATTGGTATTTTCATCACTTACTAAATTTTTCAGCGATAAATATCTAAAACCAAGTCTGCAAAGATGTAGTATGGCTGGTATTTTAACACGTGTATTTTCATTGAACGCCATTAGAACGAAGTTTTATAATTGGCAGAATTATGTATAATTGATAATTTATCAAATGTAAAACAAAAAAAGCCAATAGCCATACTGGAGAGTATTCCTATGGTAAATGGATCTGGAGATTTTTAATGATTGGATAGGAGGGGAGTAAGAGAATTTGCTGCTGTATTTACGAATATTTAGATTAACAATCGCTTTAGCATAGCTTAAGCTTACACAATTAGATGATTTAGCAAATAATTTTAAAAATAATGCTCCTACTTTAGTGGAAAGTAGGAGTGTTTAACAAACTTTGAAACAGATTTAGGCACCCTCCCTTTATTTCTTGTTTTAGAAAAGTTTAATCTAATAGTTTATGTTTTTTAAAAGATTCAGTCATCATATCAAGTATTGAATTTGCAATTTTACCATTGATAATCACTCTGCATCCTACCCAAAGTAATACTTTTTGTAGAGATGTATAAGTAGCAAAATTTAAGATTACTTTTTCAATACGTTTTTTAATTTGACTTTTATAGGACTGTAAATAATTCACTTTTACAGTCGGCCACTTTTGGTTATTCACAAAGGTTGGCATGTACATACGTTTCGTAGATTCTGTGAAAATTGGAATAATTTGTAAACGTTTTTCTCCTTTATCATTAATAGTGATATAAGGAGTTTTATCTTTTACATTGGCATACCCATTCACAAAAATCTCATTTGTTGTATGTAAAGGCACTGTGAAATAATCTCTTAAGAATTTTTCACAATTTCCTCTTCCCAAGAAATAATCATGAATCCTGAATTCTTTACTGACAAACCCTCCAAAACCTCCCAAAGAGCCACAGGCAATAGCTTTTTCTCCTTCAATTCGTTCATCATTTTTAGTGTCATATCTTACTGGTGCAATTAAAAACTGTCCTGCTCTGTTAGAACCCTTAGTGTCGATTAAAGTACTAGATTTTATTCTTGATTGATCAATTAAAGCTCCTAAAGTATTTCCAATAACAGACTTTAACTCTGTACTACTATTAAAATCTACGGTTTGACTCGGGAATGGGTCAATCATCAAAACTGTACTTTTAAATTTGTCAAAACTTTGGTAGTCCTCAATGCTATCCTGTTTGGTAATGTCTGTCAAAATATTTCTTACATTTTCAAAAGGCTCATTGTTTACAGTGCCTCCATCCACATTTACTGTTGTGTAAGGCTTTGTAGTAGGAAATGGCATTTTAGCATCTTTTGTAATATAATCAAACCAATTAAGATCATTCATATATTTTGCATCACGAGTTACTGTTCGGGCTTTCAAGCCAACAGGGAAAGCACCAGTAGCGATAGCGGCATCTTTAACAATACGGGTATTAATTTTTTTATTGAAGTTTAGAGGAATCCAGCCATCATTACTATAATCAGCTTCTGATTCGGCAAGTTTAAAACAAGCGAAGTCGCTATGATTGGTAATGATGTATGTACTGTCTTTAGAGGAATCAGAATTAAACACTACGTTAAAATCCATCCCTTTTAAATTAACAAGAGTAGTAAATACTTTTAATTGCTCGGCTATATATGTTCGATGTATTTTTTCATCAGATGCCTCAATGGCTCTATCAGCAATTTTTTCTATAAAATCTGCATTCAAAACTGATTCCAATTCACCATTTTTAATATCACTAGTATCCAATAATACTTTCAACATATCATCAGAGATTAAATCGACCCAGCTATGATAAAATTTATTGCTTACTTTGGGTTTAAGAAGATTATCATTTTCATCTTTAAATACCTCTCTGACGGGATTAATAGATTCACGAATTGCTGAAGCAAAAATTACACTTGTCATACCACCAGCAGATGCTCCACCAGTTACAGGAATCTCAACCTTGTGTGAAGGTACGTTTGAATCTCCACTTGCTCTTCTTTTTTCCCACTCTTCCAAAGCTTCAATTAAATAATCCATTACTCCAGCCGTATAAGCTCCAGCAGAAATAGCTCCAGCCATACAAAGACCTACTCTAAAAGTGTTATCTTGATTGTCCATTATATTAATGTTTTAAGTAAGTAATTGGTTATACCTCTAATACTTCGTTAAATCGCAATTTTTTAATTTAAAGGAGAGAGATTGAAAATCTGTTTAACAATATATGAGTAATTGCTAATATAATTTTTATCATACGTATTCTACGTTATTTGTTCTTTATTAAACTTTATAATCCTGTTTTTTGATTACTCAATCTTAAAAAACTATTTTTTAAATCTTTCAAATAAAAAACACTGATAATTAATCTGAATTAAAGTTTATGTCTTTATTCAACTACTTAGTTGAATAGAATTAGTCTTACATTTTGCAACTCCATTCTTTCCCTAAAAATAGCAACTTTCGAGCTTATTTTCAATCTGTAATTTTTACTACAAATTATATTTTCTGCATTTATCACATAGTGATACCAAATAATAAATTTATGACATAATTAACCATCTTAAATTTTAAAAGTTGTGCAATAAGAGTATTTTTATAAAGTAAAATATTGAGGGTAAGCTTTTTATAATTATATAATAATCAGAAGTTTATATAAATTTAACAACTCGATTTCTATGACTTATCATCTTTTCCTATGAAAACACAACTACCACAAAAGCTTAAAAAATTATTTAATTTTTGTGCTTTAATAACACTATTTAGCTTCACAAGTTATGCCCAAACAACAGTATCTGGTGACGTATCAGGTAAGTGGACTAAAGCTAAAAGTCCTTATATTATTTCGGGGAGTGTAACAGTGCCTTCAGGCGCAACACTTACAATAGACCCTGGTGTAGAGATACGTTCTTCTGATTACAGAAATCAAATAAGTATAAATGGCACATTGATTGCCAAGGGAACTGTTACTGACTCCATTCGTTTTAAAGGTTTTGCTAATACAAATACATCCACAGTTTCTACACACGGGGGTTCTTTACAATTTGGGTCAGGTTCTAAGGGATCCCAATTGGAATATATAGTAATGGATCAATGGGGAGATATAAATTATTGGAGTTATTATGGTGCAATTTATATTAATAGCTCTGATGTAAGCATTACTAAGTCAACAATTCGCAATAGTGAAAGCTTTGGTATTAAGGTAGAAAACAATACAATTTCCCCAAAAATTGCGAATAATAATTTTCAAAATAACCCGTACAGTATTATATCATATATCAGCACTAGCTCGAATATTTCTTTAAACACTAATGCAAATATTAGATTATTTACTAATTATTCCACAACCCAAGATGGGACTTTAAAAAAGCAGGGTATAAACTCTTATTTTGAAATAAATAATAACACGCTTACAATTAGTGTTAGTGATACATTAACTATCGAACCCGGCACAGAAATTCGTTCAAATAATTATACTGATAATTTTAGAGTTTATGGCACTTTAATAGCCAAAGGTACTGCTACTGATTCTATTCGTTTTAAGGGTTTTGCTAATCCAAGTTATTCAACTTATTCTACTAATGGTGGTTCTTTACGTTTTGAGAGTGGCTCTAAAAATTCTCAATTGGAGTATATTTCAATGGATAAATGGGGAGATGCAAATTATTATGGAAATGCTATTTATATTAATAGCTCAGGTGTAAGTATTACGAAGTCGACTATCAGAAATAGTGAAAACTATGGAATTTATATAGAAAACAGTGCTATTTCTCCAACAATTACAAACAATAATTTTCAAAATAATCCATACGGCATTGGTACATCTTTAAGTGCTTGTTCCAATGTTTTTTCAAATATTAATGCCAGTATAAGGTTGTTTAGTAGTTCTACAACCCAAGATGGTATTTTAAAGAAACAGGCAATAAACTCTTATTTTATATTAGATAATAATACTGTAAATATTAGTAAAGACCACACATTAACCATTGAGGCAGGTACAGAAATTCGTTCAAACAATTATTCTGATGTTTTTAGAGTTTATGGCACTTTAATAGCCAAAGGTACTGCTACTGATTCTATTCGTTTTCGTGGTTTTGCTAATCCAAGTTATTCAACTTATTCTACTCATGGAGGTTCCTTACGATTTGAGAGTAGTTCAAAAAACTCGCAATTGGAATATATTTCGATGGATAAATGGGGAGATGCAAATTATTGGGGAAATGCTATTTATATCAATAGTACTGGGGTAAGTATTGCTAAATCAACGTTTAGAAATAGTGAAAATTATGGAATTTTTATAGAAAATAGTGCTATCTCACCAACAATTACTAATAATAATTTTCAAAATAATCCCTACAGCATTGGTACATCTTTAAGTGCTTGTTCCAATGTTTTTTCAAATATCAATGCCAGTATAAGGTTGTTTAGTACTTCCACAACACAAGATGGAGCTTTTAAAAAGCAAGGGTTAAATTCTTACTTTTTATTAGATAATAATTCCATAAATGTTAGTAAAGACGATACATTAATCATTGAGGCAGGTACAGAAATTCGTTCAAACAATTATTCTGATGTTTTTAGAGTTTATGGAACTTTAATCGCCAAAGGTACTGCAACTGATTCTATTCGTTTTCGTGGTTTTGCCAATCCAAGCTATTCAACTAATTCTACTCATGGAGGTTCCTTACGATTTGAGAGTGGTTCAAAAAACTCACAATTGGAGTATATTTCGATGGATAAATGGGGAGATACGAATTATTGGGGAAATGCTATTTATATCAATAGTACTGGGGTAAGCATTGCTAAATCAACGTTTAGAAATAGTGAAAGCTATGGCATTTATATAGCTTCTAAAAGTATTTATCCCACAATACAAAATAACAATTTCTTAAATAATCCAACAGATATTTTTGCTTATGTAGAAAATTGTGGATTTTTCCTAAACAATGTTAATGCCAAAATTTTATTGAATGGTGGATATATGGTATCTAACTCATCTTTACCATTTCCTGGCAAAAATGCTTATTATATACTTAATGGACAGTTAACAGTTCAAACAACTTATACCCTTACTATTGAGGCAGGAACAACTATAGATTTTAGTAAATCGTATAGTTTTTTGTCAATATATGGTACTTTAAGAGCTATTGGTACAGAGGTCTCTCCTATTCAATTTATTCGCCTACAAGCGCCTGATACTTATGCCTATGGTGGAAGCGTTTTTATAAATTCAAGCAGTACAGATTCTAGATTAAGTTATGTATTATTTGATAAATTAGGAAGTAGTTATTATGGTTATCCAGCCTTATCAGTCTATACTAATAATTTTTCTATCAATAATATCACAATCTCTAACTCTTTAAATAACGGCTTAGAATATTCAGCAACAGGCTCCCCCAGAATAAATACGTCCAATTTTTACAATAATAGTAAGTCGGGAATTTATGTAAGCAGTGGTAGCCCCATATTTGATAAATGTAATATCTATGGCAATACAGACTATGGTATAAATAATGTAAGCTCTTCAAGAGCCGATACGGTTGATGCTAGAAATAGTTATTGGGGAGATGCAAAAGGTCCATATCATGCAAAGCTAAACCCTCAAGGGGTCGGCAATAAAGTGTCGGATAAAGTAAAGTTTAATCCTTGGAAACAGCAAGCACTGAATGGACAAATTATAGATGTGGGTATTATGTCGGTTCTGTCACCTTTTACAGATTGCAATCTCAGTGATACTGTTTCAGTAAAAATTAGAATAGGTAATTTTGGAAATGTATCATTGAGTAATATCCCAATTACCTACAAAATTAATAATGGAACAAGTGTTATTGATACTGTTTCCAATACAACTATTCTCCCTGGCAAAACGTTAAATTATACTTTCAAGACAAAGGCTAAACTCTCGGCTCTCGGCACATACAAAATAACTGTTTTCACAAAAATGGCAAAAGACTCTGTTCTTGCCAACGATTCAACGTCCGTTACAATACAACATTTGCCTAATGTTTCAGCACCTTCTAATCTTATTCCTGCCAATAATTCTACGGGACACGACAATGCTGTTGCACTCTCTTGGACTTCTGTAACAAACACTACAGGCTATGACTTATATATTTGGAAAACAAATAATGTAATGCCGAGTACACCGTCAGTATCCAATATAAGCCAGATAGTTTATACAGTAAACAATTTGGAGTATGGCACGCAGTATAAATGGAAGGTGGTAGCTCGAAGAGTAAGTTGTAAAGCAGAAAGTGTAGTGCAAAGCTTTACAACTCGCCAATTACCAGATTTAATTATTGAAAGTATTACTGTTCCGCAAACCGCTGTCTCTGAAACAGATATTGTGGTCAATTTTAAAGTAAAAAACCAAGGAATAGGAGGGACAGGTTCAGTAGGCTGGTACGATGTAGTTTATTTATCTGATCAACCAAACTTAAATACGGGTTCGGAAATCTATTATATAGCCAGTAGTTCTAATTTAAGTGCCTTAACGTCGGGACAATCTTACCAAACTCAAAATTATACTTTTCGCTTACCTCAAGGGGCTCAGGGAAATTACTATGTGATTGTAAAAACGAACGATTACCGTTCGCTTACTGAGGGTAATACAACAAACAACCAAAGTGTTAGTAACCCTATCAAAGTATCTCTTGCTCCACCACCAGATTTGCAAGTAAGTTCAGTAATAGTTAGTCCTCTAAATACTTTTTCAGAGGATGAGGTTATTGTGACTTATAATGTTAAAAATTTGGGTACAGGCATTACAACCAACAAGCATTGGTATGATTATATCTATTTAACCAAAGACGAAGTATTAAACCAGAATACCGCTACTTTGCTATATACATACAGTCGAAATCAAGCATTAGCGGTTAATGGTGAATATACAGTGAGTACAAAAGTTAAACTACCTGCACGCATCAGTGGTACTTATTATGTGCATGTGGCCACAGATAGGCTTAATAATGTTTATGAATATAATAAAGAAGAAAACAATACGAACAAAAGCTCAGCATTAACGGTTGTTCAAAAGCCAACGCCAGATTTAACGGTGAATTCATTGAGCTTTTCGGTAGATAGCGTTTCTAATAATCAGCCTATTACTATTCAATGGATTACAGCTAATGACGGTGCCATTGCGGCTCAACCTTATTGGGATGAAAATATCTATTTATCTAGTGATGCTATTTTTAATAATGGTAATGATTTATCGGTTGGAAGTTTAAATCGAAGTGCAGTCCTTAACTCACTTAATAGTATCAGCGGACAACAAACGATTAATATTCCTACAAGTCTTAAAGAAGGTAATTATTACTTTTTTGTAAAAACCGATGCCAGTAATTATCTCTATGAAAATCCAGATGAAAACAATAATGTCTCAAAAGTCTCATCTGTCATTACAGTGGTTAATGCCGATTTAAAACCTACCTTAATAAACGCTTCCGCTACTGCTCAATCCGAGCAGAGTATTGTAGTGCAATGGAAAGTTAAAAATGATAGTCGAGCCAATATTATCAATAGTACTTGGACAGACAGAGTCTATCTTTCTGCTAATACTACTTTTGAATATGGAACAGACATTCTACTGGGAAGTGCCAGTTTAAGCCAATTATTAGCAAAAGGCTCAGAATATAATAAACAAGTTTCTGTGACTTTACCAGAAGGTATTTCTGGAAAATATTACTTACTTTTAATAACTGATGATAATAACAATATCTTTGAAAAATTTGAAAACAATAATATTTTCACCAAAGCTATTACTATCAGCCTTGCTCCATGGCCAGACTTACAGATAACATCAATTGTTGCTCCTTCAATAGATACTGTGGGTACTACAATAAATGTTCAATATACCTTAAAAAATAGTGGAACAGGTAATATTTCCAACAAAAACTGGACAGACTATATTTATTTGACACCCAGTAATAATGCAAATGAAGCTAGTCTTATTTTAATTGGTAAAGTCAGAGAAAATAGAAGTTTGGCGAGTGGTCAAACTTCCATTCAAAAGACATCATTCACCTTGCCGTCTTTAGCTGTTGGGAAATATTATATGGTCATTAAAACTGATTTAGATAAAGAGGTTTTTGAGAACACTGGTGAGGATAATAATTTATTGATTTCCTTAAAATTATTAGAATTAAAACAGATTATTATTCAGCCTATAGATCTGTCATTAAGTACAGGAAAAATATTAAGTAACACCGTTGTAGCAGGACAAACCGTGAATATTGAATGGACGGTAAAAAACAACAGTGCTTACCCAACCTCAGTTAGTTCGTGGAGAGATGCCATTTACTTAAGTAATAGCTCTGTATTAAATACGTATGCCGAATTATTATCAACAGTTAGCATTAATAACACGCTATCTGCTGGAGGAACTTATACCCAAACAGCTACAGTGACGATTCCCCAAACGGCTTCTGGGAATTTATATATTTTGGTCAATACAGACAGAGATAATCAAAACAATGACCCCAGCCGAGGCAATAATACTTTAGCCCTAAATACAGGTAGCGGTGGGCAAACCGTAGTAATCACCACGTCACCGCCAGCCGATTTAGTAGCCAAAAGTTTAACTGTTCCATCACAAGGAACATTATCTCAACCGATTGAGGTATCATTTACCATCAAAAACCAAGGAACAGGCTCTACGCCTGCTGATACTTGGGTTGACCAACTTTATCTTTCTACGGATATGACTTTAGGCAATGGAAATGATATATTAATAGGTACTTTTCAGCATACAGGCTCACAAACGGCTGGAACAGAATATACTACGAAAGGGCAAGTTTTTCTGCCTAATAATGTATCGGGCAATTATATTATTTTACTAAAAACTGATGCTTATGACAATGTCTTTGAACGCAATAATGAAGGCAATAACCTTGCTTTTGCTAACATTTACATTAATCCCCAACAACCAAGTGACTTATTTGCTTCCGACATAAGTGTACCCACTACTCCACAATATGCTGGAACAAATACGACTATAAGTTGGCAATTAAAAAATATTGGTACTAACAATGCCAATGGTTATTTACGAGAAGCCATTTATTTATCAAAAGATTCTACAGTAGATGCCAGCGATGTACTTTTTGGCGTACTTGACCAATATGCATATTTACCAACACAAGCCAGTGAAAAAAGGTCACTAACCAAATTATTAAGCAACATCACAGTTGGGGAATATTTTGTGATTGTGAAAACGGATATTCTTAACAATATCGTAGAAAGTAATGAAGATAATAATTTGGCAATTGCAGTAAGTAAACTAAAAGTAAGCGTTAAAGAACTGCCGATTGGCAAATTAACGGGAGATACTTTAGTAAATAATACACCTTTGTATTATCAGATTTCTGTTCCAGCCAATTTGGTGGGGGAGACGCTTTCTATCTTACTAAAAGGAGATTCTGTTCAAAATGCTACTAATCGTGTCTTTTTGAGTTTAAACAATGTTCCAGATGCAAATCATTATGATTTTGCCTCTACCATTCCATTCAAAGCCAATCAGGAAATTATTGTTCCTGCACTTTCATCGGGTATTTACTATTTAGCAGGTTTTGGTATTCATCCATCAAAAGAAAAACAAGCCATTAGTTTATTGGCTAAGATTATACCATTTAGTATTACTTCTGTTAATTCAAATAAAGGAGGAAATACAGGTTCTGTTACAGTAAAAATTGAAGGGGCAAAGTTTGAAAAAGGAATGACGATTAGTCTATCAGGACAAAACAAAGTTTATACCGCTACAAATGTTTATTACATAGACCAGTCAAAACTTTTTGCCACTTTTAACCTTAGTGCAGCACCTTTGGGTTTATACACTGTTATTTTGAAAAAACAGAATAACAGCACAACTCAACTAAAAAATGGCTTTGAGGTTATTAATGGTTCGCCTGGTGGAGTTGATGGTAGCTCTCTTTTCACTTGTTCTATACAAAACATTGGTTTTGATGATAACATTGGTTTGGATATTATTCGCCCAGAATCCATAAGAAGAAACCAAGTAGCCAAAATTACGATTGTCTACACCAATAATGGCAACGTAGATATTCCTGTACAAACAAGAATGTTTTTGAGCTTGGGTGGAGCTCCAATAAACTTTTCACCTGAGTTTTCAAAGCAAATACAAGAATTAGTGCTTGATTTTAAGGAATCAGATGGACCACCTGATGTGATAAGGGCGGGAGCTTCGGGCTTTATAAATATTTATAGCAAGGCAACTGCACCACTTTCTTTTATTATCACCAAATAATCAATAGAAGACATGAAGAAGCTACTTTTTTACCTATATTTCATCACGGTCTTGGCTACTGTTTCTATTTCAGTAAAGGCTCAAAAAACAATTACACCCAATATTCCAGCTCCACAGGGTTTGGCTGTGAATACCTATACTGGCAATCTCTTTTTTCAGAGAAACGAGCAAAGCCTTCGTGGTACTGGTTATCGAATTTATCAATCCTTTTACTATAATGCAGCAACCGACACGCTGAATTATGGATATGGTCGTGGATGGTCTTTCTATTATAATATATTTTACAGGGAATCGGGGGATTCCGTCATTATCTATCATGCTGATGCCAAAAAAGATGTTTTTTTACTTCAAAATGGCATTTATAAATCGCCCACAGGTATTTATGATGTTCTTACTAAATCTGGAACACAGATTACCCTAACCGCAAAAGACGGAAGTAAACATATTTTTGCAGAATCATCTCACAAAAAAGTAACTCGCATCCAAGACAAAAATAATAATTATGTAAGCATCAGTTACACGAGTGGATTTCCGACTAAAGTTACGAACACGTCGGGAAGAAGTTTGTTGTTGACTTGGCAAAACAATTTATTGATAGAAGCTAAGGACGAATCTGAACCTGCTAAAAAATATACCTATCAGTATAATAGTTCAAAAGACTTAGTATCAGTCACTGACCCATTGAATGGACGTAAGAACTTTTCCTATAAAAATCACCGAATAGCACAAGTTTCCGACCAAAATAATAGTCCTGTGGTGATTTCATATTATGGAAGTGGAGGAAGGGTAAGACAGATTACTTCTTGTAATTCAGAACAGCGTTTTACGTATTTGGCAAATCCGAGAAAAACTTTTGTCACACAAAAAACAGATATTGGGAATGTGGTGACAGGCTATTTTTTTGATGATAATCAACGGCTAACGGCTTTAACCGACCCAGAGGGCAATCAGGCAGAATTTAAGTATGATAATAATAGTAATTTAATAGAATGGAAAGACCTAAAAGGCTTAATTACAAAATACGAATACGATAGTAAAGGAAATATGATTAAAGAAATAGACCCTCTTGGGAATATTTCAGAATTCACTTATGATAATACATTTAATAACCCTATTACGATTAAAAACAAAAAAGGAGCAATCACCACGCTTACTTATAATGCTAATGGGAATCTTACCAGTATTACAAAACCTAATAATACTACCGAAAGCTATACTTATGATGCTGCTGGAAGAGTTTTGACTCATAAAAATGCTAATAATAATACAACGAGCTATCAATATAATTCAACAGGAGATCTTGCTAAAATTCAGTATCCTACCGGTGCAGTTCTTTTGGAATATAATGGTAGTTGCTGTAATGTAGGCAAAATAACAGACCCGAATGGAGGTACTGTTGAGATGACCTATGACCTTTTGAATAGGGTTAAGACCGTAAAGGATAAACAGGGAAATACAATTACGAACGAGTACGATGCTGTCGGTAATTTAATTAAAGAAAAAGACCCTGTTGGAAATGTTAAAGAGTATGGATACGATGCTTTGAATAGGCTTATTTCGGTAAAATTGCCCGTGGGAACTTGGGTCTATACTTACGATGGCCAAAATAACCTCACTAAAATGACGGATGCCAACGGACACGTTACCACCTATGAGTATGACAAAAAGAATCGCTTAAAAAAAGAAACCGACCCACTTGGAAACAGCATACAATACACGTATGACTTAAATGGAAACTTAACAAGTAAAATAGACCCTAATAACAATACGATAAATTATAAATATGACGAATTAAACCGATTGCTTGAGAAAAGCTATACGGGTAATACTGACAAGTATGCCTACGATGAAGAAGGTAATTTGGTAAGTGCTTTCAACAATGATATTGCCTATACTTTTGAATATGATGAGTTGAACCGCTTATTTAAAAAGAATATTCTAACATGGAACAAAGCATTGTCTTACACTTACGATGCAATGGGTAATCGTAAAACGATGATTGACCATGATGGTGGATTAACTACTTACAATTACGATAATAATAATCGTTTGATTAGTTTAACCAATCCTTCAAAACTTACTACTACTTTTGAGTATGACGCTGGAGGTAGAATGAAAAAGCAAATCAATGGCAATAAAACTTTTACCACTTATCATTATGATACCGCAGGACGTTTAGACAGTTTGATTAACTGGAAAAACAATACCGAAAAAATCTCTTTCTTTTATTATACTTTTGACCAATTTGGTAATCGTAAAACCATGAGGGATAAAAGAGGATTAAGTACCTATCAATATGACGGTTCTTATCGTCTGACCAGCGTTACTTATCCCGACGGCAAAACTGAAAGCTTTACTTTTGATGGTACTGGAAACCGAAAAGTGCGTACAAAAGACGGACTTACCACAGATTATACCTACAATGAAGCAGACCAAATACAAAAAGCAGGTAATATCGGTTTTGCTTTTGATGCCAATGGCAATACGATTCAGCAAACAGGTACACAGGCCAAAGTATATAAATATGATGCTGAAAATAGGTTAGTAGAGGTTCAATTAGCCTCAAAACGCAAAGTACAGTTTAAGTATGACCCTTTTGGTGATAAGATAGAGAAAGTGGATACTTTAGCTCAAATCACCAAAATGCTTTATGATGATGATAATTTATTAGCTGAAATGAATGGAAGTAATGCCACACAAGAAGCTTATACTACTGCTTTTGGTATGGATACTTGGTTAAGCAAAAGAATGGCTAATAATGATTATTTCTTTCATAAAGACGGTTTGAACAGCACTGTTGAAATGACAGAAAATAAAAGTAATGTAGTTAATCAATATACTTATGATGTTTATGGGAATATTTTAACGAAAGTAGGCAACATTGATAACGACATTTTATATACCAGTAGAAATTTTGAAAATGATATAGCATTATACGATAATAGGAATAGGTTTTATAATCCTTCTATCGGTAGGTTTTTGAACGAAGACACTTACCCCATTGGAGTTTCAGAACCAATGTTATTCAACAAATACAATTATGTAGCGTCAAACCCAACTAATTTTATTGATTCAGATGGTTTCATTCCTATTTTACCAATAGTTGTTTGGGGATATAGAATATATCGGACAGGAAAATTTATAAGTAAAGTTTATAGAGGATACAAGTCAATACAAAAAATAGTAGAAAAAGTTCCACAACATACTAATAGGAACTGTAAAAATGATAAGCCTACCGGAATCCCTGATTCAAAAGATGAGTTAGAGGGTTGGAGACGTTTCTCTCAAGATGAAAGTATATTTCATCAACCTAACATGTCTTTATTTGAAGCTTGGAGAACTAGTGATAATGAAAGTGTTAAGTTTCGATATATCAAATATGGTAAAGCAAATAGTGACGGTAGTTCTTCAGAGGCTATTTGGGATACTGAAGCAAAAAGATTTTTGAGTACTGGAGAACCTGGTGGACCCTCCTTTAATTATTCTGATCCAGTTGGAGCTAAAGGAAAGACTATTCATTTTTTATTGGATATGTTACCTCATTTTTTTAGTGATAAGTATACTGAAAATAATTGTCCACCACCACCATCTCAAGGTTCTGACACCCCAATCCCCAACACCCCAGAAGGAAATCCTTTTGGAGTTGCGATAGTTAATCCTTCAGATCCTAATGAAATCATTGGACCAACAGGCTATGATAGTTTAAAATGGGTCTCAAGTAAACAAAACTTGCCATTTAAAGTATTATTTGAAAACGACCCAGAGTTTGCTACTGCCCCAGCACAAAATGTAACAGTTTATGTGCCAATACATCCTAAATTAAACCCTGCTTCATTAAGAATCAGTGATTTTGGTTTTGGTAATTTTAATTTTACTGTTCCTCAAAATACCAGTGTTTACACGAATAGATTAGATTTACGAGATAGCTTAGGTTTATATGTAGATGTTACGGCTGGGCTTGATATTGCCAATAGGCGTGCTTTTTGGGTATTCCAAAGTATAGATCCTGCCACAGGGTTAACCTCAACTTTACCAGCCAACAGTGGTTTTCTGCCAGTTAATGACAGCCTTAAACATAATGGAGAAGGGTATGTTACTTTTACCCTTATAGCATCTTCTCTTGCTCAAACTAAAGATTCTCTAACAGCTCAAGCCAGTATTATTTTTGATACTGAAGAAACAATTAAAACCAATACTTGGCTCAATATTTTGGATGCTGTAGCCCCTACGAGTACCATTAGTAGTGTTACTTCCGTTGATGCCTACACAGCCCGTATCAAATGGACAGGACAAGATGATACAAAAGGTGTTGGAATAGCTTTTTATGATTTATATGTTTCAAAAGACAACGGTGATTTTCAATTATATCAATCCCAAATAAAAGGGAATACTTTAGATTTTAAAGGCAATACAAGCTCTTCTTATAAATTTTACACACTTGCTACCGATTTAGTTGGTAACAAAGAAGCATCTAAATCTTCCTCAGCCAATAGTATATTCTTAGGAATAACCTCACCTGTCATTGCAAGTAACAAACCCTCTGCTTGTACTGGTGAAAGCATAAACCTTACAGCCACTAACTGTACAGGAGTCGTTACATGGTCAAATGGGAAAACGGGAAATGCCATTTCGGTAACACTTACAGCAAATACCAATTTCACCGCAAATTGTACGATTAATGGAGAAAGAAGTATTGAATCTGATACATTAAAACTTCTTTGGAATGGAAGTTCACCTACCGCTACCCTTACAGGTACACAGACTATCGTAAGCTCTAATTCAGCTAAACTTACGGTGAACTTAACAGGAAGCAGCCCATGGTCAGTAGTAATCAATGGTCAGACGTATGCTAATATCACAGCCAGTCCTTATACCATTACAGTAACGCCAACAGCCAATACTACTTATACTTTAACAAGTGTAAGCAATGCCTGTGGAACAGTAGCCACGACTACCAACAACAGTGCAGTCGTAACACTGACCCCACAGACAATAGCTACCTCAAGTATCACTGGCAGTCCTTTCTGTTTAGGAGCAAAAGTCAATGTAGCCTATACAGCCACAGGAGTCATTAAGACAGGTAATGTATTTACTGCTCAGTTATCTAATGCCACTGGGAGCTTTGCCTCTGGAGTAACCACAATTGGTACACTCTCAAGTACGCTCTCTACTGGAACAATTGCTACTACCTTACCAAGCAATGTCACGACTGGAACAGCATATCGCATCAGAGTAATCTCTTCTAGTCCAGCAATTAATGGAACAGACAATGGTGTAAACTTAGCTATCAATGGACAACCTACCGCTACCCTTGCAGGTACACAGACTATCGTAAGCTCTAATTCAGCCAAGCTTACTGTTAACTTAACAGGAAGTAGCCCGTGGTCAGTGGTAGTCAATGGACAAACATACAGCAACATCACAGCCAGTCCTTATACCATTACAGTAACTCCTACAGCCAACACTACTTATACTTTAACCAGTGTAAGCAATGCTTGTGGAACCATAACTACAAATACCAACAACAGTGCAGTCGTAACACTGACTCCACAGACAATAGCTACCTCAAGTATCACTGGCAGTCCTTTCTGTCTAGGAGCCAAAGTCAATGTAGCCTATACTGCCACAGGGGTGATTAAGACAGGTAATGTATTTACAGCTCAGTTATCTAATGCCACTGGGAGCTTTGCCACTGGAGTAACCACCATAGGTACACTCTCAAGTACGCTCTCTACTGGAACAATTGCCACTACTTTACCAAGCAATGCCACGGCTGGAACAGCATATCGTATCAGAGTAATCTCTTCGAGTCCAGCAATTAATGGTACAGACAATGGT